>NZ_WLZY01000001.1:1025009-1381709 GCF_010122465.1 Phytoactinopolyspora mesophila
TCTCCGGTGGGTGGGGGCCGCCACCCCCCCCCCCCACCCCCCTGACGATCACCTCTGCGCGACCACAACCCACTGACGATCACCGAGAAAGGTGGGGGCGGCAAGACGCAGAGTGAGGGTGGGCAAGGAGCGGGTGAGCCCGGGAGGGCGAGAGCGGGTGAGCCCGGGAGGGCGAGGGCGGGCTAGCCGCCGATCGAGGACATCGGGCGGGACGGCTGCAAGAAGCTGGGATCGTCGATCCCGTGGCCGGCGGCCTTGCCGTACATAGCGACCTTCCAGCGCTCCGCCAGCTCCTCGTCGCTTGCGCCGCCGCGCATGGCGCCACGCAGATCGGACTCGTCACGCGCGAACAAGCAGGTCCTGACCTGTCCGTCGGCGGTGAGCCTGGTGCGGTCGCAGGTGCCGCAGAACGGCCGCGTGACTGAGGCGATGATCCCTACCCGCGCTGGCCCCCCGTTCACCAGCCACTTCTCGGCCGGCGCGCTGCCTCGCTCTTCGGGGCTGTCCGGCGTCAAGTCGAAATGGCGCTGAAGCGCGGCCAGGATGTCGCCAGCGGTGATCATCTCGTCGCGTCGCCAGGCATGCTGCGCGTCCAGCGGCATCTGTTCGATGAACCGCAACTCGTAACCGTGGTCGAGGGCCCAGGTGAGTAGGTCAGGAGCTTCGTCGTCGTTCACGTCGCGCATCAGCACGGCGTTCACTTTGACCGGCACCAGCCCGGCGGCGTCAGCCGCGGCCAGCCCGGCCAGCACGTCGTCGAGGCGCCGCCGATGGGTGAGCTTTTCGAATCGGTCGGCACTCAACGTGTCGAGCGAGCCGTTGACCCGGTCCAGGCCGGCGTCGGCCAGGGCTTGGGCTACGCGGGTCAATCCGACCGCGTTCGTGGTGACAGACAACTCCGGGCGTGGTTTCAAGCCGGCGCAGGCCGCGACGATGTCCACCAGTCCGCGCCGGAGCAACGGCTCGCCGCCGGTGAACCGGACTTCCCGCACCCCCAACCGCTCGACCGCGACGCCCACCAGGCGAACCACTTCCTCGTCGGTGAGGACCTCAGGCTTCGGTAACCAGGCCAGGCCTTCTTCCGGCATGCAGTAGGTGCACCGCAAATTACAGCGGTCAGTCAACGAGACGCGCAGATCCGTCGCGATACGCCCATACCGGTCAGCAAGCATGTTCCCCAGGCTATGGTCTACGGTCGATTTGTGTACAGGTTCATGGTGACACGACGGTGGCTGATCCGGATCTTGGCCGGATTACTGCTCGTCGCGGTGTGCGTACGGCTCGGATTGTGGCAGCTGGACCGCAATGAACATCGGTCGGAGCGCAACGAGGTCATCCACTCCAGCGCCGACGCCGAACCGGTGCCGGTCGAGACGCTGTCCAGCCCCGGCGCCGAATTCGATGCCGACCACGAGTGGCGGCACGTCGAGGTCCGCGGCACCTACGACGCCAACCATGAGTTCCTGCTAAGGCTACGTCCCCTCGACGGGCAGCGCGGGGTCCATGTGATCACCCCGCTGGTACTGTCCTCTGGCGAGGCCATCCTCGTCGACCGGGGGTTCTTCACGTCCAACGAGAACATTCCCGAGGTCCCGCCGCCACAGGAGGGCGACGTCGAGCTCCTGGCTCGGCTGCGCTCCACCGAAGACTCCCGCGAGGCCGGCGATCCGGCCGGTGGCCTGCTCCGGGCGGTGAACGTCGCCGAGATCGCCGAGGTCCTGCCCTACCCCGTGCATCAAGCCTGGGCCGAGGCAATCGAGCCGGTGGAGGACGATCTCATCGCCATTCCCGGGCCGACCGCCGACGCAGGGCCGCACCTGTCCTACGCGATCCAATGGTTCATCTTCGCCGTCATCGGAATTACGGGCTTCGTCCTGCTGATCCGGACAGAGGCAAGAGCCCGGCGCGAACCCGACGCCGCCGGCGCAGCGCCAGAGGCTCCGGCCGATCCCGGCGCTGACCCGTCGCAGCAGCAGACAGCCGGACGGACACCGGCCTTGTAGCGCGCGTATAGCGAGTGATGTGTTCAATAGGTCCCGGCCATGGGTGCGCGGGTCGCGTCTCATCCGGGTGTGGATATACTCCTGACCCCGTGGCCTGGCCGGCCGAGGGAGAGGGGGACCTGCCGATGTCCGAGTTCATCGACACGGCTCTGACCTTTCCTGCGGTCTTGTTCAGCTTCATGCTGGTCGTGGTCATCGGTTACTGGGTTCTCGTCCTGCTGGGTGGTCTCGGCGTCGACTTGTTCGACGCCGACGCGGCTGAGGGCACCGGAACCGACTTGCTGGCCACAGCCAAACTCGATGGCGTTCCCGTCACCGTCGCCCTTTCCCTCCTCATCGCATTCGCGTGGTTCACCGGGCTCGTCGGGACCGTCGTCATCGGCGAGCTCGACGTACCTACGCCGGCCGCGATAGCTCTCGGCATCGTGGCCGTCGCACTGGCCGTGCTAATCGCGTGGATCATCACCTCGTTCGTCGTCATGTTCGTCCGTCGCACCCTCCCTCAGGTCCGAGAGTCGTCGCACAGCGACTTCGTCGGACGCCTGTGCGTGATCCGGACGGCCCCACTCAACGACGGCACCGGGCAAGCAGAAGTCACCGCCGACGACGGCTCCACAGCCATCATCCAGGTCCGGCAGACCGGCCAGGATGAATTCACCAACGGCAGCACCGCGCTGATATTCGACTACGACGGTGAGGTCTTCTGGGTCTCGCCGTTCGCCGCCGAACTCGATCCCGGCGGACGACTCACCGATTGACCGCACCCTCGACATTCCCGATATTCACTCAAAGGACGCATAGATGGACACCATTACCACCGGGTTAGGCGTGCTGCTGGCCGTCATCCTGATCGTGGTCATCGGCGTGATCTTCGTGGTCACCCGGCTGTTCCGCAAGGTAGAACAGGGCCGCGCACTCATCATCTCCAAGGTCAAGCGGGTCGACGTCACCTTCACCGGTGCGGTCGTGCTGCCGATCATCCACAAGGCCGAGTTCATGGATATCTCGGTCAAGACCATTGACATCGAGCGCACCGGCCATGAAGGCCTGATCTGTCAGGACAACATCCGGGCCGACATCAAGATCACCTTCTTCGTCCGGGTGAACAAGACCGTCGAGGACGTCATCCGAGTCGCGCAGGCGATCGGCACCGAGCGGGCCAGCGACCAGACCACGCTGCAAGAGCTCTTCAACGCGAAGTTCTCCGAGGCGCTGAAGACCGTCGGCAAGCACATGGACTTCGTCGACCTCTACACCCAGCGCGATGAGTTCCGTGACCAGATCATCCGGGTCATCGGCACCGACCTCAACGGCTACAGCCTCGAGGACGCGGCGATCGACTTCCTCGAGCAGACCCCCATGTCGCAGCTCGACACCCAGAACATCCTCGACGCGCAGGGTATTCGCAAGATCACCGAGCTCACCGCTCAGGAGCACGTCCGCACCAACGACTTCGAGCGTGGCCGCGAGAAGGAGATCACCCGGCAGAACGTCGAGGCGCGCGAGACCATCCTCGAACTCGAGCGGCGCCAGGCCGACGCCGAGGCCACTCAGCAGCGCGAAGTCGACACCCTGCGGGCTCGCGAAGAGGCCGAGACCGCGCGGGTCCAGGCCGAAGAGCGGCTCAAGGCCGAAAGCGCGAACATCCGCACCGACGAGCAGGTCGGCGTCCAGACCGAGAACAAGGCCCGCGAGATCGCCGTCGCCGAGTTGAACCGGCAGCGCGTCGTCGCCGTCGAGACCGAGAAGATCGAAAAGGACCGGATGCTCGAGGTCGTCGCCCGCGACCGCGAGACCGAGCTCGCCACGATCGCCAAGACCAAAGAGGTCGAGACCGAGAAGCGCGCGGTGGCCGAGGTGGTCCGCGAGCGGGTGGCGGTCGACAAGACCGTTGCCGAGCAGGAAGAGAACATCAAGCGGGTCCGCACGGTCGAAGAGGCCGAGCGCGAGCGCCAGGCCAAGGTGATTGCCGCCGAGGCTCAAGCCCAGGAGAACCTGGTCAAGGACATCAAGGCTGCCGAAGCCGCCGAGCAGGCCGCGAAGCACCGGGCACAGGAAGAGCTCACGCTCGCCGAGGCTCGCCAGCAGGCCGCCGAGCTCGATGCCCAGGCCAAGATCCGGTTGGCTGAAGGAACCCAGGCAGAAGCGGCCGCCGCCGGGCTGGCCGACGTTCAGGTGCGCGACCGCGACGCCGAAGTCATCGAGAAGGTCGGCCGGGCCGAGGCGGCCGCGGCTCGCGAGAAGGCACTCGTCGAAGCCGAGGCGATCCGCGAGAAGCTCACCGGCGAGTCCGAGGGTCTGACCAAGAAGGCGGCCGCCATGGCCGCTCTCGACGAAGCCAGCCGCGAGCACGAAGAATTCCGGCTGCGCCTCGAAATGGAGAAGGACGTCCGGATGGCCGGGCTCAACGTCCAGCGCGACGTCGCCGAGGCGCAGGCCAGCGTGCTGGCGACCGGACTGGAGCAGGCTGACATCAGCATCGTCGGCGGCGAGAGCGTGTTCTTCGACCGGCTGATGAACTCGATCTCGCTCGGCAAGGGCGTTGACGGTTTCGTCAACCATTCCAACGTCGCGAGCACCGTCGCCGAGCCCTGGTTGAACGGCTCGTCCAATGTCATCGAGGACATCATGGGCTTGGTCGGCTCCGTCGGCACCGAGGATCTCAAGAACCTCACGGTGTCGGCGCTGTTGATGCAGCTGATCAACAAGGGCGGACCGAACCGGGCGAAGCTCGAGCAGCTGCTCGACACCGCCCGCACCCTCGGCTTCGCCGATCAGCCTGTCGCGGCCCTGACCGGCTCGAAGCAGTAACGCCGACGTGTCCGAGACCGCGACTGAAACTCCCGCGGAACCGGCCGAGACCGCGGAGGACCCGAACGCCGGCCTGGAAGCCGGCACGTACGAGGTCCTCCGGACCCGGCTCCGGGATCATGCCGCCGAACTCTCCAGGCGCGCCGAAGCGCTCAACGCGCAGCGCCTGGAGGTCTTCGGCGGCACCCAGCTGGAGTTGATCGGCACCGAACGGATCCGCACGGAGCACAACTGCGTACCCCGCGACATCGTGTCGCTAGGACTGCCCGGCGCTGACGGTGCCGGCGGGCTGATGCTCTTCGGCTACAACGTCTTCATCGGGATGAAGCCTGAGACCGGCGTCGGCGACGTCTTCTCCGTGCACCAGTTCTCCCGGGCGCCGGGCGACGACGGGAACGCGGCGTTCCGGTTCGACGACGCCGACCCGAGCGAGCTGCCAGGGCTGTTCGACGCTGAGCGCTTCCAGCGCGATTTCGCCGACATGTACCGGTACTTCCGGGAGACCCGGCTGCTACAGCTTCGGCGTACCGAGGACAAGCTGCTCGCCGTCTTCCAGACCGGACCGAGCATCGACGACACCCGGGTACTGCGCTGGCGGATGGGTACCGGGGGTCCGATCGAGTATCAGGACAACCGTGGCGATCGCGACAACACGTTCCCGCGCTCACACGACTTCGAGTGGGTCGAGACCACCCGCGAGGACCACGTCACCGGCCGGTACCCGCACATCTCCATCGACGGGGCCGTGTTCGTGGAAACCACTGGCGGCCAGCTCACCATCAAGGTGGAGAACAACACCGAGAGCGGTGAAGGCGTCTACAGCGAGCCGGTCGAGGACCCGCTGCAGAGTCTGGCCGACGCGGATGTGTTCTATGCCCGGGTCGGCGCTCTGATCCTGCTGCGGATCCGGCCTTACAACGAGACCACCTGGCGCCACCTGGTCTTCAACATCCAGACCAAGAGTGTGGTGCGCCTCGACGGCATCGGCCAGGCGTGTCTGGAGCTGCCCGAGGACCACGGCATCATCTTCCCCGGTGGCTACTACCTCAGCACCGGTGAGAGCCGGACTTTCGAGACCGACGTCACCGATCTCGAGTTCAAACGCACCATCCGCTCCCCCAACGGCGAAGACGTGCTGTACGTCTTCCATGCCAGGGACGAGGGCCGCACCCTGCTGCTGCCCTACAACGTGATCCGCAAAGAGGTCGCCAACCCGATCCCCTGCCACGGATACTCCCTGTTCGACGACGGCACGCTCGTCATTCTGCGCGCCACGTCCGAGGAGCCGACCCGCGTACACCCACTGCAGGTCTGGCAGACACCCTTCCAGTCCGACACCTATGCGGCCTCCCAGCCGGTCGGCACCGGGCCACTGGAGCGGGTGGGCAACGCCGAGCTCGTCCGGGGTATCTCCGACTGCCTATCGATCACCCGGATGATCGGCGAGATGGCGCCGTCGGCGGCGGTGTTCGAGGCGATCATCGCCGCTTGTGCACGGGCCTTCGACAGCTACCACTGGCTCGGCGAGCAAGACCTCTCCGATCTGCGCAAGCCCGTTGTGGAGATCCGCGCCACCGCCGAGCAGGTGCTCGACGAGTTCGAGAACGTCCAGGCGCTCACTGGGCAAGCCACCGCCGCCCTGGAGAAGGCAGCGGCGGATATCGCGTCGCTGGTTCGCCGGGTGCGCGGAGAGGCTCCGCGGTCCGCCCAGGCCTGGGTCACCCAGCTGGCCGAACTGCGCCAAGCCAAGGGCCACCTGGTCACGTTGCGCGATATGCGCTACATCGATCCGCAGCGCATCGACGAGCTCGACTCGAACCTCGACGACGAGCTCGGAGTCGCCGCCGAGCGTGCGGTCGAGTTCCTGCAGCGCGACGATGCCTTCAGCGGGTACCACGACGAAGTCGAGCAGCTGGTCGCACAGGCCGAGTCGATTCCGTCCGTGGCCGACGCGACCGGCGTGGCCGAGAAACTGGCCGAGCAGTCGCAGGCGCTGGAGACTGTCACCGAGGTCATCGGCTCGCTGGACATCGCCGACGCGACCATGCGTACCGCCATCCTGGAGCGGATCGGCGAGGTGCTCGGTGCGCTCAACCGGGCCCGGGCCACGCTCGAAGGCAGGCGGCGCGACCTGCTCGCCACCGAAGGACGCGCCGAGTTCGCTGCCGAGTTCGCTCTGCTTGGACAGGCCATCACCGGCGCGTTGGCGGTGGCCAACACGCCGGACGCATGCGACGACCAGCTCGGCAGGCTGCTGCTCCAGGTCGAAAACCTCGAGGCACGCTTCTCCGAGTTCGACGACTTCCTCGCCGAGCTGGAGACGAAACGCGACGACGTCTACGAGGCGTTCTCGTCGCGCAAGCAGGCCCTGGTCGACGAACGTACCCGGCGCGCCGATCGGCTCGCCGACTCCGCCGAACGCATCCTCACCAATGTGCGGCGGCGGGTCGCCTCCATGGGATCGGTCGAAGAGGTCAACACGTACTTCGCCTCCGACGCCATGGTGTCCAGGCTGCGCAGTGTCGCTGGTGAACTCCGCGAGCTGGGTGACCAGGTCCGGGCCGAGGAGCTCGACGGCCGGATCAAGGCCGCACAGCAGGAGGCCGGCCGGGCCCTCCGGGACCGCCTGGACCTCTACGACGACGGCGGCGAGACGATCCGGTTCGGGCCGCACCGCTTCGCGGTCAACACCCAGCCGACCGACCTCACGCTGGTCCCCCAAGACGGTCAGATGGTCTTCGCCGTCACCGGCACCGACTTCCACACCCCGGTCGAGGATCCTGAGTTCCAGAAGACGAAGCCGTTCTGGGATCAGCTGCTGGTGTCCGAGTCGCCGGAGGTCTACCGCGCCGAGCACCTCGCCGCATCTATCCTGGCTACCGCCGAAGACCGGGCCGACGAGTCCGGACTGACGCTCGAACAGCTGCATGAAGCCGCTGTGACCGACGACGGCCTGCTGGGCCTGGTGCGCCGGGAAGCGGAGAACCGCTACGACGAGGGCTACGAGCGCGGCGTCCACGACCACGACGCCGCGGCGATCCTCGAGACTCTGCTGCGGCTGCATGCCGCTGCCGGATTGCTGCGTTACCCGCCGGCAGCCCGCGCGGCGGCTCAGCTCTTCTGGGCGTTCGGCGCGGGAGATGACGCGAGATCGAGCTGGACCACGCGCGCGGTGTCCCTGCACAAGGCCAGAGCCGCATTCCGGTTCCACCGCTCGGACACGATCGACGCACTGTGCGCCGAGCTGCAGGAGGCCGTCGATGCCTTCGTCGGTCCCGTCGGCCTGGCATCCGACGACGGTGAGATCGCCCTCGCCGGCGAGTACCTGTTCGAAGAGCTGGCCGACCCGGGCGCTGGATTCGTCACCAGCGCAGGCGCCAAGAAGCTGCTGGATGGGTTCCGGCGCGCGCTGAGCCGGCGTTCCGGCAGCGGGTCCCGCCAGGCCTTCGAGGACGACCTCCGGGCACTGGAATCGGACTTGGCCGCCCGTCACCAGCTGGTGCACGCCTGGCTGAGCTCGTTCCTCGCCGCCTCCGGAAAGACTGGCAGCAAAGATGGGGCCGGGACCAACGACGTCCCCGGCGGGCATTCACCGACGACGGACCTTCCCGAGGCGATTGCGCTGGAGCTCTGCGGCGCTGCTCTCACTCGCCACGACTCCGCGGCGTCACTGTCCGCCAGCGTGACCGGCCTGCTCGGGACCCACCCCCGCATCACCGAACGCACACTGCATATCCGCCTCGATGAGTTGCTCGCCCGCACCCGGCGTTTCCGCACCGAGCGGATTCCGGCGTATCGCGCCTTCCAGCGCCAACGCGCGGCGCTCATCGAACGGCAGCGGCACGTCCTGCGCCTCGATGAGTACAAACCGCAGGTCATGAGCGGCTTCGTGCGCAACCGTCTCCTCGACGAGGTGTATCTGCCACTGATCGGCGACAACCTCGCCAAGCAGATGGGCACCACCGGCGACTCCCGGCGCACCGACCAGAGCGGCCTGCTGATGCTGATCTCGCCGCCCGGGTACGGCAAGACGACGTTGATGGAGTACGTCGCCAGCCGCCTCGGATTGGTGTTCGTCAAGGTGAACGGTCCGGCGCTCGGGCACGGCGTCACATCCGTCGACCCGGCGGAGGCGCCCAACGCCACCGCGCGGCAGGAGGTCGAGAAGATCAACCTGGCGCTCGAGATGGGCAACAACGTGTTGCTGTATCTCGACGACATCCAGCACACCAATCCGGAGCTGCTGCAGAAGTTCATCTCGATGTGTGACGCCCAGCGCCGCATGGAAGGTGTGTGGAACGGGCGCACCCGCACGTACGATCTCCGGGGCAAACGATTCGCGGTCTGCATGGCGGGTAACCCGTACACCGAGGAGGGCAAGCGGTTCCGGGTGCCGGACATGCTGGCCAACCGGGCCGATGTGTGGAACCTGGGTGATGTGCTCTCCGGCCGCGACGATCTGTTCGCGCTGAGCTACATCGAGAACTCGCTCACAGCGAACCCGGTGCTGGCGCCGGTGGCGAGCCGTGACCGCGACGACATCGACCTGCTCGTCCGGCTGGCCCGGGGTGACGAGTCAGCACAGGCGGACCAATTGTCGCATCCGTACTCGTCGGTTGAGCTCGAGCAGATTCTCTCCGTGTTGCGCAAGATGCTGCGTGTGCAGGAGATCGTCCTGATGAACAACCAGGCGTACATCGCCTCGGCCGCGCAGTCGGACGCGGGGCGCACCGAGCCTCCGTTCCAGCTTCAGGGCTCGTACCGGAACATGAACTCCATGGCCGCCCGGGTAGTCGCCGTCATGAACGAAGACGAGCTCGAGGCGATGGTCGACGACCATTACGTGGGTGAGGCACAGACGCTCACCTCGGGCGCGGAGGCCAACCTGCTCAAGATGGCCGAGCTTCGCGGGCGGTTGACGCCGGAGCAGGCCGATCGGTGGGAAGAGGTGAAGGCCGGTTTCCTCCGGGCGCAGGCGCTGGGTGGAAGCGAGGAGGATCCGATGAGCCGGGCGGTCGGCGCTATCGGTCTGCTGGCCGATCGCGTAGGCGGCATCGAGAATGCGATCGCGCAGGTCACCGAGCGGGCCTTCGAACCGTCGACGCGGGGCGCCCGCGCCAAGCGCCCGAAGGGCCACCACGCCGACTGACCCATCCCCTAGCGATCATCTACGGGCGGGCGCGACCCGCTCGGGGAACGTCCCCCGGCATCTCTGTTGATCATGGGCAGATGGCACCTGTTCGAGCTCGAATAGGTGCCATCTGCCCATGATCAACGGGGGCGGGTGGGTGTTGGGCGTACCGGGGCGGGATGGGGAGGGTTTTGGGCTTATGAGGCCAGTGCTTCGATGGCGGCCTCGGCGAGCACCAGGACGTCGTCCGGTTCGATGTCTTCAAGATCGATCGAACCACCGGTGATGAACAGGCCCTCGGTGTGGAACTGGAACATGTTCACCTGGCCCTCCTCGGAGTGCATGACATGCCCTTCCACGCCGCCGACACGCACCTCCTCGGCGTGTTCGACGTCCGCCAGATCCATCCCGATCAGCTCGCTGGAGAAGCTCACCTCAACGCTCGCGATGCCGTTACCCGCTGCCCGCCACTCGCAGGTGAGCACGTCGAGCCCGTCCACCGGGCCGACCTCGACATGATCGTATTGGGTCGCGATGTCCGCGCCGGCCTCCAGGACCTCCTCAGGGCACGACCCGGGTACAGCGCCTCCCCCACGCGGGGCTTCGTCGAGATCGTCCTCGGCGGGATCGTCGTCCGCGGTTCCGTTCTCGGGTTCGGCCTCGCCGCCCTCGTCCACACCATCAGCGTCGCCGTCGCCGTCGCCGTCCGCAGCGTCGTCGTCCTCGGCGCCGGCGTTCTCGTCGTCACCCGGCACATCGTTCTCAGGTGCGACATCGGTGTTCTCGGCGGTGGGCGACGGCGCGTCAGCCGCATCGTCATCCGAACCACAGGAGGCCACGGCAAGCGTCAGCACCATTCCGGCTGGCAGTACGAGGCGGCGAAATCGTCGCATACTCCCCACCATACGGAACCAGCCCTCAGACCTCATCGGGCGCTCGACGGCACGTCCACGCCATCGGTTCGCTGCGATGCGAACTGCGTCCGGTGCAGCTCGGAATACAGGCCACCCGCCCTCAGCAGCTGTTCATGGGTGCCCCGCTCCACGACGCGGCCGTCGTCGACGACCAGAATCAGGTCGGCATCCCGGATCGTGGACAGTCGATGCGCGATAACCAGTGACGTTCTGCCCGTCAGCGCGGTCTTCAGGGCACGCTGCACCGCGAGCTCAGACTCGGAGTCGAGGTGCGCCGTCGCTTCGTCCAGGACCACCACGTGGGGCGACTTCAGTAGCAGCCTCGCGATAGCCAGCCGCTGTTTCTCACCGCCCGACAGCCGGTATCCGCGATCGCCGACGACGGTGTCCAGCCCGTCCGGCAGTGAGTTCACCAGGTCGTGGATCTGAGCGGAGCGCAGGGCGGCGTGCAACTGCTCGTCCCCCGCCTCGGGCCGTGCGTAGGCGAGGTTGGCCCGGATCGTGTCGTGGAACATGTGGGCGTCTTGGGTGACCACCCCGACGACGTCGTGCAGCGACTCGAGGGTGATATCGCGCACATCGCGCCCGCCGACCCGGACCACGCCCCCGGTCGGGTCGTACAGCCGCGAGACAAGATGGGTGATGGTCGTTTTCCCCGCTCCCGACGGACCCACGAGCGCGACCATCTGGCCCGGCTCGATCCGGAACGAGACACCCCGCAGCACTTCCTCGTCGGCGCCGTTTCCGGCCGGACGCGCCAAGGACTCGAGGGAGGCCAACGAGACGTCGTCTCCGGCTGGGTAGCGGAACCGGACGTCGTCGAACTCGACCGAGATTCGGGGCTCCTGATCGGCGGCGGACCGCACCTCCAGCGGTTGAGCGCTGGGCTTGTCCTGCACCATCGGTTTGAGGTCGAGGACCTCGAAGACGCGCTCGAAACTGACCAGTGCGGTCATGATGTCGACCTGAACATTGGACAACGCCGTCAAAGGGCCGTAGAGGCGGGTGAGCAAGGCGGCCAGTGCGACAAGCGTGCCCACTTCCAAGGCGCCGTCGATGGTCAGCCAGCCGCCGATACCGTACACGATGGCCGTGGCGAACGACGCCAGGAAGGTCAGTCCGATGAAGAAGTACCTCGCGTACAGCGCTTGGATCACGCCGATGTCACGGACTCGCGCCGCGGCCTGTCCGAAGGTTTCGTTCTCTCGGTGGTAGCGGCCGAAGATCTTCACCAGCAGCGCGCCGGAGACGTTGAAACGCTCCGTCATGGTCTGGCTCATGTTGGCGTTGAGCTGCATCGACTCGCGCGAGATATCCGCCAGTTTGCGGCCGATGTAGCGGGCCGGAAGCAGAAACAGCGGGACCAGGACCAGGACGACGATCGTGATCTGCCAGGACAGCACCAGCATGGCCCCGAGCGCCAGAACCAGGGTGACGAAGTTACTGACCACCTGCGACAACGTCCCGGTGAAGGCTTGCTGAGCGCCGACGACGTCAGAGTTCAGCCTGGACACCAAGGACCCCGTCTGGGTACGCGTGAAGAAGGCGATGGGCTGCCGCTGGACGTGATCGAAGACCTGTCGCCGGAGGTCGAAGATGAGCCCTTCCCCCACCCGGGCCGACATCCACCGCCCGATGAGGTTCATGATCGCGTCGAAGAGTGCCAAGCCGGCTACCGCCAGCGCGGCCCACACGACGACGCTGCGCTCGCCGGGAACCACGCCAGAGTCGATCAGCACCTTGAGCAGCAGGGGTACCGCGGCCGCGCTCGCCGCCGAGGCGACAGTGGTGGTCAGGAAGATCGCGATCTGGCGACGGTACGGCCGCGCGTAGCTCATGATCCGTTTGGTTGTCCCCCGAGCCAGACGCCGTTCGACGACGCTGCGGTCCCGTGAGAACGAACGCGACGCCATCCAGGCCCCGCCCATCGGACTACCACCCATAGCCATCCATACCCGACCTCCTCGTCTGCCGACGCTCCGGCGTCAGCCGCCACCTCGAAGCTCTGAGTGCCTCGGCAGGAGCAAGCTCAATACGCCCGCTAGGACAACGTGCTGACGAGCAGGATTCTTCCACGGCATGGAATTGTGACTCATAGGTCGCGCACGCAGGCCGCCATCTCTTAGACGTGGCGGCCTACCAATTTGCGCTTTGGGCTTTCCGGGTCAGGAATACCCCGGCCATCCGGGCCCGTCCCCGGAAAGCCCAAAGCCACTTTCAGCGCGGATCGATTAGACGCGAGCCGTCAAGACTTCTTTCGAGCCTTGCCGCGTGTAGCTCCACCACGTCCACGAAGTGCTACTCCCGACTCGGATAGTAGCCGGTGGACGAAGCCATAAGAGCGTCCGGTCTCCGATGCGAGTTCGCGGATGCTCCTACCGCCTTCGTACTGCTTCTTCAGGTCAGTGGCGAGCTTGTCACGCTGCCCTCCGCTGATCCGCGCGCCTTTCACCAACTTGTCGGCCACGCGTCCTCCCCGTTTTCGTTGTTCTTCTGACAGAGGACCATGATCCGTCCCATTACAGTTTTTCGCCACCCGAACGCAAGATCAATCCCACATCGTGACGCAAAAGCCTGGTCAGAGAACGTCTCACGCCAAAGCAACGAGGTCCGAATAGTCGGAGTTCCAGAGGTCTTCAGCGCCATCCGGCAGCAGGAGCACGCGTTCGGGATCCAACGCCTCGACCGCGCCTTCATCGTGTGTGACCAGCACAATTGCACCGGTGAATGAGCGCAGAGCACCCAGGACTTCTTCTCGGGATGCCGGATCGAGGTTGTTGGTCGGTTCATCAAGCAAAAGGACATTGGCACTGGACACGACCAGTGTGGCTAATGCCAGCCGCGTCTTTTCGCCACCGGACAGAACCGAAGCCGGTTTCTCCACGGAGTCACCGGAGAAGAGGAAAGAGCCAAGCACCCGCCGCGCTTCGACGTCTGGCAGGTCCGGCGCTGCGGTGCGCATGTTCTCGAGCACCGTGCGTGATGTGTCCAAAGTCTCATGTTCCTGCGCATAGTAGCCAAGTCTGAGACCATGTCCCGGCTCAACCGCGCCGGTATCGGGTTTTTCGATACCGCCCAGTAGTCGGAGCAGCGTGGTTTTGCCGGCGCCATTGAGCCCGAGAATGACGACCCTGCTCCCGCGATCGATGGCAAGATCGACATCGGTAAACACTTCCAGCGATCCGTACGACTTCGACAACCGGCTGGCCGTCAACGGAGTCTTACCGCAAGGCGCCGGCTCCGGGAAACGGAGTTTGGCCACTTTCTCCGTACGCCGCTCGGATTCCAGTCCCGACAACAGCCGTTCAGCCCGCCGCTCCATGTTCTGCGCCGCCACGGCCTTAGTAGCCTTGTAACGCATCCGGTCGGCCTGAGCTTTCAGCACCGAGGCCTTCTTCTCGGCATTGGCTCGCTCGCGTCGACGGCGACGTTCGTCGGTCTCGCGTTGCTCCAGGTACGTGGTCCACCCGACGTTGTACACGTCGATGACAGCCCTCGTGGCATCAAGATGAAAGACCCGATTGACAGTCTTGTCCAGCAGCGCGACGTCATGGCTGATCACCACCAGTCCGCCCTTGTACGCGCGAAGGAAGTCGCGCAGCCACATGACGGAGTCGGCGTCGAGGTGGTTGGTGGGCTCGTCGAGCAGCATCGTGCCGGCGTCGGAGAAGAGGATCCTGGCAAGCTCGATCCGGCGGCGCTGACCGCCTGAAAGGGTACGCAACGGCTGGCTCAGGACACGATCCTCCAGTCCCAGGCTGGCCGCGATGGTAGCTGCCTCGCTCTCGCTGGCGTATCCGCCGAGAGCCAGAAACTCCGATTCCAGGCGCGAGTAACGGCGCATCCCGCGCTCGTGGCTCGCTGGATCGTCCGAGGCGATCTGTTCCTCGGCCTTGCGCAGCTGCTGGACGATGACGTCTAACCCGCGCGCACCGAGAATACGGTCCCGGGCAAGCACGTCGGGGTCTCCGGTGCGCGGATCCTGCGGAAGGTAGCCGACGGTTCCGGAGCGGTTCACCGTGCCGGCGAACTGCTGTCCCTCGCCGGCGAGGATGCGGGTCAGCGTTGTTTTCCCGGCGCCGTTGCGCCCGACCAGCCCGACTTTGTCACCTGGAGCTATCCGGAAGCTGGCGCCCGCGATGAGAATCTGCGGCCCCGCTCGTACTTCGACCTCGTGGGCAGTGATCATCGTAAGAACGTAACTCCGGTCGCGTAGGCATGGCAGGGCAAGCTCAAGGAAGCCGTCGCCATTGGCGGTATCCCACGAAGCCGGCCCCTACCTGGTGCGGGCCTCGGCGCCGGTCGCTGGAGCGTCCCGGGCCATATACATGACACCAGACACAGGCACACGACCGACACCGAATATTTCGGGTGCTCTCCGTTGGCATCAGCCGCCACAGACAGCAAAGCCCTGCAAGTTTACAGTTGAGACGTGATCGAGGTCGAAGCCGTCAGCCATGCCTATGGTGAACGTCAAGTATTGCGGGGCGTGAACGCCGTGCTGACCGAGCGGCGGGTCGCGGTCATCGGTGCGAACGGCTCCGGCAAGTCCACCTTCGCCCGGCTGCTGAACGGACTGGTCCTTCCCGACCACGGCAGGGTCCGTGTCGACGGTCTCGACACCCGCACCGACGGCGCGGGCGTCCGGCGCCGGGTTGGATTCGTGTTCACCGATCCTGACGCGCAAATCGTCATGCCGACAGTTGCCGAGGACGTCGCCTTCAGTCTGCGCCGGCTGAAGCTGGGAAAGTCGGTGGCCGCGCGCGTCGTCGACGAGCAACTGGCCGAGTTCGGGTTGGCCGGGCATGCCGACCACCCTGCGCATCTGCTGTCGGGCGGGCAGAAACAGTTGCTGGCCTTGTGCTCGATTCTGGTCACCGAGCCAGCGGTTCTCGTGTGCGACGAACCCACGACGCTGCTCGACCTCCGCAACAGCCGGCGGGTGGCCGATCTCCTGGACACGCTCCCCCAGCAGGTCGTCCTCGTGACGCACGATCTCGACGCCGTCCTCAACTACGATCGTGTCCTCGTGTTCGACGACGGCCGCATCGTCTTCGACGGCCCCGCCGCTGCTGCCGTTGCCCACTACCGGGCTCAGGTCGCTTGAGAAGCCTGTCGCGGGACCCCGGTGGAGAGCGAGGACGGGTTTCGCCGCAGCTCGTCGGGGCCTGCAACACAGACTTGCACCCGTAGAAGCGTGCTTCACAACCGGCGACGTTTCCGTTGGTCAACTACAATTGCCATCTTATGTCCGGCTGCCGCCGTTGATTCAGGTGATCTATCCGGGTGGGTGACGAAGCGTGGAGATGCTCGAGGCGCTGCGGCGCTCGCTCGAATCGGCTGTGCGGGCCACCAATGCCACGTTCGGTGTGGCCGGCATCGTAGGCCCACACCGGCGGCCGACCACCTTCGTGACCGTTGGGCACGAGCCTGAGCCCGGCCCAGGCGGCGAGCCGGCAGCAACCGAGCTCCTCGAGGAAGTCATCAACACCGGCCGCATCATTCGCCGCCAGCACCCCGGTGTTCTCGGCATACCGATCAGCGCCGACGGCGAACCGCTGGGCGCCATCTGTCTGCTGGACAATCATCGCGGCGAGTTCACCGAGCAGGACGAGCACGTCCTCGCCGGCCTGGCACACCTGGCGCAGGCGGTCATCGAGCATCTCCACCGTCTTGAGCAAACCAAGCAACGCCAGCAGTGGCTTGCCGCCTCCAACGCCGTGACCACGGCACTGCTGGCCGGGGAAGACCAGTCGCTCACGCTACGCCACATCGCCCAGCATGCCCGGCGCGCCGCCGATGCCGCGGCAGCCGCCATCGCCCGCCCCGACCCGTCCGATATCGGCATCATCAGGTTCCAGGTCGTCGACGCCGAGGAAGACATGCGCGCGCTCAACGGGCTGGCCATCCCCGCGAGCGGCACGGCCACCGGCGAAGCCTTTCTGACGAAGGCGCCGGTAGCGGTACGTGGCTACGGATCACACATCATGACCCAGAATGCTGATCGTCAAACGGTGGTTCCGGCTGTCCTGAAGGACCTCGACTCAGCTATCGCCGCCCCGCTCATAGTCGGCCATGTCTGCCTCGGTGCGTTGACGGTCGCGAGGTTCGACGGCGCCCCGCCCTTCACCGACGAAGACGTCCAGCTGGTGGAGAGCTTCGCACACCACGCTGCCCTGGTCATGGAGTTCGGCCGGATCACCGAGGAAAGCTACCGGCTGGCGGTGCTCGAAGACCGCCACCGCATCGCTCGCGACCTGCACGACGTCGTCATCCAGCGCCTCTACGCATCGGGACTACGGCTGTACGCGCTGAGCGCCGACATCACCGACACCGCGGTCGCGGACCGAGCCAACCAGCTGGTCGACGAGATCGACCTCACGATCGACAGCATCCGCGCCAGCATTTTCGCCTTGGAAGACGACGGCTCCGAATCGACCAGCCTGAGGTCTCAGATCCGGCATCTGGCCAGCGGTTTCACCGATGTTCTCGGTTTCGAGCCGTGGGTGAACTTCGAAGGGCCTCTGGACGCGGCCGTCCCAGACCAGGTGCGACCAGAACTGCACGGCGTAGTCCGCGAGGCGTTGTCCAACGTCGCCAGGCATGCGTCAGCCAGCTCGGTCTACGTCGGATTGACCGTCGACGGCTACGGACGTGAGCTGACTCTCACGGTCGTCGACAACGGAGTGGGTGTCCAGTCCCGCCGGCTGGGAGGCCGCGGGCTGCCGAACCTCGAGGCGCGAGCCGCACGCTGGGGAGGCGAGTTCACCACGAACTCCGAAGCTGGCCATGGCACAAGCCTGACGTGGCGAATACCGCTCGCCATGGCGACCGCCGGCGAATTGCAGGGAGCCACGTCATGACCATCTCGGTATTCCTCGTCGACGACCATGAACTCGTGCGTACTGGGTTGCGGACCGTGCTGGACGCCCAACCCGATATCGTCGTGGTCGGCGAAGCCGGCTCCAGATCCCAGGGGCTTTCCGCCATCCGTGACACGCCTGCCAACGTCGCCATTCTCGACGTTCGCCTGCCTGATGGCGACGGTGTCACGCTCTGCCGCGAGATCCGCACGTTGCTGGATCCGCCACCGGCATGCCTGATGCTGACGAGCTATTCCGACGACGACGCCCTGTTCGGCGCGATCATGGCAGGAGCGTCGGGCTATCTGATGAAGCGCGTAGCGGGTTCTGCGGTCGTCGATGCGGTCCGGACCGTGGCTGCCGGCGGTTCCTTGCTGGACTCCGGGCTGACCAGCACTGTCATGAGCCGGATCCGGGGCGACAACGGACGACCGGATCCTGGCTACGCACTGCTCACGCCGCAGGAGCGCCGAGTCCTCGACCTCGTGGCCGAGGGGCTCACCAACCGGCAGATCGCCGAGCGACTCAGCCTGGCGGAGAAGACGGCGAAGAACCACGTCTCCTCGATCCTTCACAAACTCGGGTTCGAGCGACGCACGGAGGCCGCCGTCTACGCAACTAGACGGCGGCCTCCGGACGCACATTGAACGGTCTTCGGGCCCTGCCCCCCTTTGCCAAGGCCCGAAGACCGGACTTCAGGGCGTATCGGGCCTCGTGAATCGTGGCACGATCCGCATGAGAGCCGCTGCGCCCGCGATAAGTGCGAAGCCGGCGATGACGATCCAGATGACGCTCATTCCGGTAGCGGCCAGTGTTCCGGTGGTGCCTGCTGCGGCAGCCGTACCTGCTTGCTGATACATGGTTTTGCCTCCCAACCCTTTGGTTTACCAACTCTTTGCCGTGCGAAAGAAGGCGCCGAAGTACGCTTTCGCATGGCAAGCTTGCAGAAAGAAGTCGAACAAGAGCTCGTACATGGTGGCCGCCAGCGCCATACGCTTCCAGCCTCGATACCGCACAGTGACAACCCTTTCCACTACGAAAAGCAGCGTCAGCAGCATCCAGAACAGCTTGATGTTCACGTTGCCTGTCGAGAACGCGATGGTCAGCGTCGTGAGATAGGCAGCGGTGACCACGAGACCGAAGAACGTCAACAGCTGGCGGGCCCAATATGTTCGTGTTACTTTCGTGAATCCGTACTGAAAGCAGTTCTCTACCGCACCCCTTTTCCAGCGCAGCCGTTGCCGCCACAGCTCCCGCCAGCTCTGCATCACCTCGGTCTCCAATGTGCACACCGCTGGGGCGATCACGGTGAAGCCGAGGTGCTTGAGTGCGAAGGTGAGCTCGTTGTCCTCGGTCAGTACGCTGATGTCGTAGACCCCGCCGTTGCCGTCGCCCTTGGGCAGCCGTCCGTCGAGCCTCGCAGCCGCCACCTCCCGCAACGTCGAGACCCGGAACATCGCGGCCGTCCCGGTGATCACCAGGCAACGCCCCTTTAACCTCGCGAGGTCACGGGCGTAGCGCGCATACTCGTTACGCTGCAGGTGGCCGACGAACCCACCCCCGGTGCCGCCGCGGAAGACGCCGCCCACACCGCCGTACCCCTTCTCGAGGTGTTTGGCGGCCTGCTCGTGGAACTGTGCGTCGAGGATACTGTCGGCGTCCTGGACGAGCACCGTGTCGTCAGCTTCGAGCCGGGGCAGCAAGAGCCTGAGCACCTGGTTCAGGGCACCAGCCTTCTTGTTCGTGTTGCCCTGAGTGATAAACACATCTGCCCCGTGGGCACGGGCCACGTCCGCAGTGTTGTCCGTGCAATTATCACAGATGACGACAATGTAATCCGGCGGAGCCGTCTGGTTGGCCAACGCATCCAACGCCGCACCGATCTGGCTTTCTTCATTGTGCGCGGGAATAAGAACCACGCTGCCTTGTGCGACCATCTTCAGCTCCGTCGAATTCATCTACTCGATGACTATGAGAGAACCGGTCGAGGGTATTCTCGAGTCGTTTCTCATAACTGCAATCATCAGCCGATTTCGAGCTCCGGAACAGTTACGTAAGGCTCTACTTATCTGGGTGAGTTTGCCTATTGTCGTATCGGGAAACCGGCCTACCAATCCATAGGCCGGGTGGGTACCGGCAGGCATAGGGCTTTTGGCCTATTACCCACAGCGAACACCGCCTTCATGTCCGGCTGTGGTTCCACGTGAATAGCGGAGGGGACGACTGCCTGTCTGCCGCGATTGGAATAATGATCCTCATGGAGTCGTCCGCAGCCCGCGCTCTCGCTCATATCGCCTCGCAAGCCAGCGGTGGACCGGCCGGGCCGTCCGTTCGGGTCACGCTGCACTTCCACCCGGACCGGCTAGTAGGACAACGGCTGCTCCTGGACGTGATCGCTGACGACGGCGTGTATCGGTCGCAGTTCGAAACCGGCATCAGCAATGGTGGCCTGACCGCGTACCCGGGGGGCGATCGCTGGAGGTGGGAGAGCAGCATCTTCGGCGGGGCATACGACGATCGGCCGGGAGCCGAGCGCCCGAAGTACGGGTCGCTGAATTTCCGGGGGCGGCGCATCGGGGGCTCACCCCGATTCGGGTCGGCGTACCTGCGCCTCGCCCCGCACGTGCTGGCGCGCACGAGCTTCTGCTACCCGGACAGCGTATTCGCCCCTCAGCACTTCGGCGTGGCCGACCGTTTGTCGCCCCTGATCGAGATGGCCGAGGCCGGCGATCGCGATCCACTCGACGACTACGTCGAAGCCCACGTGCATGGCGAGGTGCATCTCGCGCGAGATGTGGAGGCGCTGGTCCTGGACCCGTGTTATCGGAAGACCGCCACCGAGGCCGCTGCTCGGCGTCTCGGCTGCCCCATCGAGTGGCACGACGGGTTCACGCTCCCGGTGAGCGAACTGCGCCGCAATCCGTCGTACCGGGGCCCCGAGTTCGTCAAGCTCGGCCTGTCTTTGGCCGAAGACGGCCTGCTCACAGCCGGCATGATCGGAGCGGCGGCACGCACCGGCAGCTACGATCAGCAGGCGCTCAAGCGCGTCTGGCACTATGTGGCCCGGTTCGGCACCCATGAGTTCAAGATCTAGTGCCCTGCGTGGGAACTAGGACCCCCGCTCGCTTGCCCGTCGCGGCGCGCGACCTGGCTCAGCCCAGGTCGATCGGGTCTACGCGGATACGTACCGGCCCGCCAGCGCGACGTGCCGACCGCACCCCTGCGGCGGCGCGCAGCGCCGTCGCCAGCCCGAGCCCGGCCCCGCGGGGTACCCTCACGATCGCCTGGACCAGCTCGGGGTCGTCTGCTGTATCTGCGCTGGCCGCCGCTGGCGCCGGCCCGAGTACCTCGGCAAGCGCGGGTAGCTCGGTCAGGGACATCAGCTCCGACACGTCGGTCGCCGCCCCACGAAGCTCGGCCACCCGGGCCGCCGGCGGGAAGTGCAGCTCACCGCGCTCGGCGAGCTCACGAACCGCGAACCCGGCCGGGTCCCACCGCACCAGCGCCTGCACGGCCGGCGCCGACGGATCAGCCACCACCACGATCTCACCACCGCCAGACTCCGGGCGCACCAGTGCCGCGGCCCGCAACCAGCGCCGCAATGCCTCCTCCGAAGCCCGGAGCCCTGGCCGGTTCAGCAACGAGGTGCCGTCGAGCAGCAGTGCGGCCGCGTACCCTCCGTCGGCCACCGGCTCGGCTCCGTGGGTGGCGACCACTAGTGCCGGCTGGTCGCCTACCTCGTCACGCACCCCGCTGGGTTCGGCTGCAGGGTCAGCCTCTGCGACCTCGCGTGCTTTCGTTTGCCGGGCCTCACCCCGGGACAGCACCACCGGAACCCCGGGGAACGCCCGCCCTAACTCCTCCGCCGTTCGCCGCACACCAACCACAGCGGCGCGGAGCCGCTCGTGCCCGCACTGGGGGCACCGCCAGGCCGGATTCTCCCGTCCACACCGCTCACATGCCGGCATGCTGCCGGCACCTCTCAGACGCAGCCCTCCGCCACACTCTCCACAGAACCCCGGAGCCCGGCATCGTGCGCACGCCACGGCGGGCACATAACCCGCCCGGGCCACCTGCACCAGGACCGGGCCCCGCTCCAGTCCGGCGCGCGCCGTCCGCCAGGCCAGCGACGGCAGCCGGGCCGAACGTGCCGCCTCGTCGCGCCGCTGCTCGTAATAGTCGCCGACGGTGTGCACTTTCGGAGCACGCTGCCGAGTGGCCGCGCGATCCAGCTCTACGGCACGTGCCCAGCCGGTATCCAACAGCAGCTGTGCTTCGGCGCTACGGGAATACCCGCCCACCAGTGCCGCCGCCGCACCGAGGTGGGCGCGGAGCAACAGCACCTCGCGCACGTGTGGGTACGGCGAACGCGGTTCGGCATGCAGATCGTCGCCGTCGTCCCAGACGGCAACCAAACCGAGGTCAGCGACTGGTGCGAACGCCGCCGACCGGGTCCCGATGACCGCGGACACCGAACCGCGCAGCACCCGCAACCAACGCCGGTAGCGTTCGGCCGGCCCGGAGTCCGCGCCGAGCACGACGTGGTGCCCCTCCCCCATCAGCTTCCCGATCGCAGCGTCCAGGCGGTTCACGTCTCGTGCGTCCGGAAGGACGACGACGGCGCCGCGCCCGGCTGACAAGGTGGCGCCCACCGCCCGAGCCAGCAGGTCGGCCCAGTCGGCCGCCGGGCCTGGATTCCACACCACCCGTGGTGGTGTTTCCGGCGCCGTGATGCCTGCCAGAGCGTCCAGCAGTGCGGCACCGTGCACGTGTGCCTGCCACCCGCCTGGGTCCGGGCGATCCGGGCGGGCCACCGCCGGCGGGCTGGCCTTCTTCTCAGTGGCGGCGTGGCGCGGCGGGATGGCCAGGCGGAGGACGTCGGGCATGGTGCCCGCATAACGGTCGGCGACGGCCCTGGCAAGCCGCGCGATGTCCGCGGTCAGCACCGGCTCAGCAGAGACCACTCGGCGCAGCGGGGCCAGCTTGCCGGCGTGCTCGCTGGATTCCGCCCGCTCGAGGATGAAACCGTCATGGTCGGCGCCGGCGAATCTGATCCGCACCCGGGCGCCCGGCACCGCCTTGTCGGCCATCGTGGCAGGAACCACATAGTCGAAGGGCCGGTCGAGATGCGGCAGGCCGATGTCGACGATCACCCTGGCGACCGGGTTGTGCTCGGCGGCGGGCGGGTGCGGCCGCGCCTTGGCCTGCTTGGGCGCGGGCGCACCAGCCAGGGCCAGCTGCCCGTTCTGCCCGTGGTCGCTCACCTGACGTTTCTACCGCACGGTAGCCGGCGAACGTCGGGCGGCCACGTCACAGATCTCACGCAGGCACCGATCAGCGAACGAGCACCGGGACGCGGTGGATGACGTTGTTGGCCATCCCCTGGACGTTCCACGGCTCCTCGACCGGTTGAACGTTACCGGCGGCGTCGGTGGCTCTAGCACACAAGGTGTGCCGTCCCGGCTCGCCGGCTTCCCACGTCCAACGCCAGGCGCGCCACGCATACGGCTCCGGGTCCGGGCCCAGCACCGCGTCGGCCCACGTCTGACCGGCGTCGGCACTCACCTCCACCCGCGTCACCGGCGCATGGCCGGACCACGCCCGCCCGGTCAGCTCGTGCACGCCTCGATCGACGATGCGGACCCGGGTCTGGAAGTCCGGGAAACCGGGCGGGCGCACCAGCGCACGCGGCTCGATCCGGGTGACGGGGACTCCCTCATCGTCCGCGGCCTGTTTGAGCCGGTAGGCATGGGCATTCTGGAAGCCGGTGAAGGCCGTGTCGATGACGTCGATCCGGACGAGCCACTTCACCTGCGTCATTCCGTACCAGCCCGGCACAATGAGCCGAACCGGTGCTCCGTGCTGCGGCGGCAGTGGCTGGCCGTTGACGGCGTAAGCCAGCAGGACGTCGTCACGCAACACCTCCTCCAGCGGAAGTGCACGCTGGTAGTCCTGCTCGATCCCGCGCTCGATGCCGTGGTCGGCACCGGTGAACACGACGTCGACAGCACTGCTGGCCACCCCCGCTCGACGTAGCAGCGGCGCAAGTGGCGTACCGGTCCAGTCAGCGGTGCCCACGGCCTCGTCCAGCCAAGGCTGGCTCACCGGTCGCGGTAGCAGCTTGGCACGGCCGTTGCCCGCACACTCGAGTGTCACCCGCTGAGTCACCTGCGGAAGTGCCTGCAGGGCGGCCAGATCCAGCTCCAGCGGGTGTTGCACGTGTCCGGCGATGTTCAGCCGCCATGACGGATGATCCAGGATCGGGATGTCGTAGTGCGTCAGCAGATAGTGCAGGCCCACCGGTGTGACGTCGTAATCCAGAGCCTCGAGCGGCATGCCGTGGTTGCGGGCCGCCAGCCGGAGTTCGTCCAGGGTGATGTCCTCGTCCGGATCGGCCACCCGCGCCGCCGAGCTCACCGGCAGATCGATATCTTCCGTCATGACCTCACCTCCGGTCCAGGATCAGCGACAGCCAATCGGCGCCCGCATCCGGGGCGCCGCTGGCTCAGCTGACGGCCGCCTTGAGTGCGTCCACCCGGTCGGTGCGTTCCCAGGTGAACTCTGGCAGTTCACGGCCGAAATGCCCGTACGCCGCGGTCTGCTGGTAGATGGGCCGCAGCAGGTCCAGGTCGCGGATGATCGCGGCGGGACGCAAGTCGAAGACGTCGCGGACCGCCTGCTCGATCCGTGACTCCGGTACCACAGCGGTGCCGAAGCACTCGACGAACAAGCCCACGGGCTCCGCCTTGCCGATCGCGTACGCGACCTGAATCTCGCAGCGCCTGGCCAGACCGGCCGCCACCACGTTCTTCGCCACCCAGCGCATGGCATATGCGGCAGAGCGGTCGACCTTCGAGGGATCCTTGCCGCTGAAGGCGCCACCGCCATGCCGGGCCATGCCGCCGTAGGTGTCGATGATGATCTTCCGTCCGGTGAGCCCGGCGTCGCCCATCGGGCCTCCGATCTCGAACCGGCCGGTGGGGTTGACCAGCAGCCGATGACCATCCGACGGCACGGAGAACTGTTCGAGCACCGGTTTGACGACATGCTCCAGCAGGTCCGGTGTCAGGAGTGTGTCAAGGTCGACATGGGGAGCGTGCTGCGTGGACAAGACAATGGTCTCGACGCGCAGCGGCCGGTCACCTTCGTACTCGATGGTGACTTGTGTTTTCCCATCCGGGCGCAGATACGGCAGCGCACCGCTCTTGCGGACCGAGGCCAGACGGTTGGCCAGGCGATGAGCCATGCTGATGGGCAACGGCATCAGCTCGGGAGTTTCGTCGCTGGCGTAGCCGAACATCAGCCCTTGGTCGCCCGCGCCCTGCCGGTCCAGGGGGTCCTCGTCGCCCTCGACCCGGCTTTCGTAGGCGACGTCCACGCCCTGCGCGATATCGGGTGACTGAGATCCCAGAGCGACGTTGACGCCGCATGATGCGCCGTCGAAACCCTTCGCCGACGAGTCGTAACCGATACCCAGCACGGTCTGACGCACGATGTCCGGGATATCCACATACGTTGCCGTAGTGACCTCACCCGCGACGTGGACCTGGCCAGTGGTCACCATGGTCTCCACCGCGACCCGGCTGGCGCGATCATGCATGAGCATGGCATCGAGCACGGCATCGCTGATCTGATCACAGATCTTGTCCGGATGCCCTTCCGTCACGGACTCCGATGTGAACAGTCTCGCGGTCATGTGCACCCTCCCGTGTCGTCACGCCGATACTACGGCTTGAGACGGGCCGCGATGTGGTCGAGGACGACGTGGGCAAGGGCCGATTTCGGCCCGAACGGGACCTCGGTCGACGTGCCGTCCCGGCCAAGGATGAACGCTTGGTTCTGATCGGACTCGAAGCCGCGGTCGAGGCCGACCTCGTTGACCACGAGTAGGTCGCAGCCTTTGGACTCCAGTTTCGCCCGGCCGTAGTCGAGGACCGCACCGCCGGCATCTCCGGTCTCGGCGGCGAATCCCACGATGATCTGCTCGGGCCGTGAGCGCCGGCGGGTCAGTTCGGCGAGGATGTCATCGGTTCGCTCGAGTTCGATGACCGGGGCGTCATCGGTTCCCGCGGTCTTCTTGATCTTGGCGTCGCTGACGGCCCGCGGCCGGAAATCCGCGACGGCCGCTGCCGCCACGACGGCGTCGGCGTCCGCGGACATCTTGAGGGTGGCCTCACGAAGTTCAGCCGCCGTACCGACCCTCACGATCTCGGCACCGGCGACGTCGTCGAGAACGACGTTGGCAGACAGCAAGGTCACCCGGGCGCCACGGGTGACCGCGGCTTGTGCCAGGGCGTACCCCTGGCGTCCGGAGGAACGGTTGCCGATGAAACGCACCGGGTCGATGGGTTCACGCGTGCCGCCAGCCGACACCACGACGTGCCGTCCGGAAAGGTCAGGTTGGCCGGTGCCGCGCTGCAGGACGTCAAGTGCTGCCGCGGCGATAGCACCGGGCTCTGGGAGACGGCCCTTGCCGGAATCAGCACCGGTCAGACGCCCGGCAGCCGGTTCGAGCACGACGGCGCCACGCGAGCGCAAGGTCGCGACGTTGGCCGTCGTGGCCGGGTTCTCCCACATCTCGGTGTGCATGGCCGGCGCGTACATCACCGGGCAACGTGCGGTCAGCAACGTAGATGTCAGCAAATCGTCGGCTCGGCCGGTGGCTGCACGAGCCATGAGATCAGCTGTGGCCGGCACGACGAGCACCAGGTCAGCGGTTTGACCCAGGGCAACATGTGGCACCTCGTGGACGTCGTCGAAGACGTCCGCCGTCGCCGGCTGACCGGATAGCGCGGCCCACGTCGCCGCGCCGACGAATTTGAGCGCGGACTCGGTGGGAATGACGCGGACGTCATGGCCATTCTCAGTCAGCCGGCGCAGCACGTCACATGCCTTGTACGCCGCGATACCGCCGCTGACGCCTAGGAGCACCCGGTAACGGGTGCGGCCTGATTCGGTCCGGGGATCCGGCCGATCTCCGGCCGCAGGCTTCATTCCTGCTCAGGCTCAGCGGTGGCGGCGAAGTCGGCCGCCGTCACGCCCGACGCGGGGAGGTCCGTCGCGCCAGCGGATGCCGGCGTCTCGGATACCAACTCGGCCGGGTCGACTTCTTCGGCGGTCAGCAGGCCGGCGTCGATCTCGCGCAGCGCGATCGACAGTGGCTTCTCCTGTACACGGGTCTCGACGAGCGGGCCGACGTACTCAAGCAGGCCTTCGCCGAGCTGCGAGTAGTAGGCGTTGATCTGGCGAGCCCGCTTGGCAGCGTAGATGACCAGGCCGTACTTCGAATCGGTCTTGGACAGGAGGTCGTCGATGGGCGGGTTGGTGATGCCCTCCGAGACGCCTTTGGTTCCAGACACGCTAATGCCTCCGGGCAGGACTAGGGGATGAACCCATTAATGCTACCAAGTCTTGGCAGACTGTGCCGATATCGGTGTTGACGAGGGTGGTGTCGAACTCGGATTCGGCCGCGAGCTCTTCCCGGGCGGTAGCCAACCGGCGCTCACGCTCTTCTTCGGTTTCGGTTCCCCGGCCCACCAAGCGACGGACTAACTCGTCCCAGCTCGGCGGGGCCAGGAAGACGAAGAACGCTTCCGGCATACTTTCTCGAACCTGGCGGGCGCCCTGCAGGTCAACCTCGATCAACACGGGTTTCCCGGCGTCGAGTGCTTCTTCTACCGCCGCCCGAGGCGTGCCGTACTTCGCCTTCTGGTGGACCACTGCCCATTCGAGAAACTCACCTCGCCGGATCTTCTCGTCGAACGTGGAGTCGTCGACGAAGAAGTACGGCGAACCGTCGACCTCACCTGCCCGGATGGACCGGGTTGTGACACTCGGAGCTATGGCCAGTTCGGGATGCTCGGCACGCAGCCGACGCATGACCGTGGTCTTGCCCACCGCCGTCGGCCCCGACAGCACCAACACTCTTCGGGAACTCCCCGGGGCCTCGTCACTCGCGCCTGAACCTCCGCTTGGGTCGCGGGACTCCGCATCCCGACGGACAACGTCGTTTTCAGTCACCACACATCTCCCGTGCGATTCCTGTCTCCGTCTGGCCATTCCGGATGCGGATGCCCCGCACGCTGACCCAGCTCGGGTATAGGCACGAACTCTTAGGCGGTTGCGGCAAGCCCAGGCTCAACCGCTGAAGCGCTCGTTGAGTGCGGCGATCTGGTTGGCACCGAGGCCACGGACGCGACGTGTCTCAGCGATGCCGATCTCTTCCATGATCTGACGAGCGCGGACCTTGCCGACGCCGGGCAGCGACTCGAGCAAGGCCGAGACCTTCATCTTGCCGATGACCTCGTTGGACTCGCCTTCTTTCAGAATGTCGCTGAGCTTGGCGCCAGCGTTCTTGAGCCGGTTCTTGACTTCGGCCCTCTCCCGGCGGGCCTCAGCGGCCTTCTCAAGAGCGGCCGCGCGCTGTTCAGGAGTCAAGTTTGGGAGCGCCACGAGCGGGTCACCTCTGTTGTGTCGGATCGGATAACGGACGAACAACTGGAACCTAGCGGCTGAACCACCAGGTCAGCAACGTGATCCACCGTACCCGCCTGCAAAAATTCTGCACGCACCGACACCCCGTTTCGCCTCACGTGTCGCGTCAAGGCCTGCGCCGCGATCTGAAAAACTAGATCGATAACTTGCTGACCTCGTCATTTATTGACCTCGCAGCCTTTTGCAGGTCAGCCGGATCCGGTCCGGCTCCTAGGATTGAACGCGACACGGACGGCAGAACCAGCGGTATCGCCGGTCCGAACACCTCGGCCAGATCGCCCACTGAGGCCCCCTGAGCGCCCACACCGGGCGCCAGCAGCGGCCCGTTGATCCGCAGATCCACGCCTTCGGCGTCGAGTGTCGCACCGAATACACATCCGATGCTGCCCATCGGCGCCGCCCCGGCGTTCGCCGCCCGCACATGATCGAGAACAGTGTCGGCGACACTCCGCCCATCCGGCCCGTGAGCGTTCTGCACCTCGCTGCCTTCCGGGTTCGACGTCCGGGCGAGGACAAATACCCCGTTTCCATGTGCCAGGGCAGTGTCGATCAGCGGCCGCAACGACTCGAATCCTAGGTAGGGCGACGCCGTGACAGCGTCCGAACACAGTGGAGACGACGGATTCAGGTACGCGTCGGCATAGGCCTGCACGGTAGAGCCGATATCGCCCCGCTTCGCATCCATGAGCACCAGCGCTCCGGCGGAACGGGCCTCGGCGATGACCCGCTCCAACACCGCGATTCCCCGGGATCCGTGCCGCTCGAAGAACGCCGACTGTGGCTTCAGCACCGCGACTTCGCCGGCCAGCGCCTCCACGACGGTCCGGCTGAATCGCTCCACCCCGGAGGCGTCGTCGGGCAGGCCCCACTGCTGGAGCAGACTCGCGTGTGGGTCGATGCCGACGCACAGAGCCCCACGCTCCCGCATCGCGCCGTGCAACCGCTCCCCAAACGTGCTCACCATGCTCGAACCACCTCTCCAACCTGCTCTGTTGTGAAGTCTCCCCAGACCAACCGGCACGTAAAGGCGGAGGGAAAGAGACGCCGTTCAAGGTTCGGTCGGGCATCGGCATCACCACCATGCTCGAACCACCCCGTCCAGCCAGCACGCCGCCCATCCATGGGCACTAATGACGCGAAGTCTCCCCAGACCAACCGGCACCCAAAGGCGGTGGGAGGGAGACGCCGTTCAAGGTTCGGTCGGGCATCGGCGAGCGAGGAACGAGCGAGTCCGCGGGCGGGAACGGCGTCTCCCTCCCACCGCCGGAAACCAACCCGACCACAGTGAGACATCACACCGCCATAAGCCCGGCGAGTTCACGCTGAACCCTCACCGGCCATAGCGGTCCACCGTAGATGAAGCCGGTGTAGGCCTGGACGAGTGTCGCGCCGGCCTGGAGCCGCTCATAGACGTCTCGGGCCGTCTCGATGCCTCCGACCGAGATCAGTACCGGCCGCGGCTTGTCTGGCTCCTCGTCGAACCGGGTGGTCAGCAGGAGCAAGACTTCGAGTGCCCGTTTGCTCAGCACAGGGCCGGACAACCCGCCTGCGCCGGCGGCGTCGATCTCCTCGGCCGACGACGAGAGGCCGTCGCGTGACACGGTCGTGTTCGCGGCGACCACGCCGTCCAGACCGAGTTCCAGAGCAAGATCGGCCACGGCCACGACGTCGTCGTCGCTGAGATCGGGGGCGATCTTCACGAGCAGCGGCACCCGGCGGGTGGTCACGGCGTCGGCTTGGCTCCGTACGGCCCGCAACAGCGGTCGTAGCCGCTCGACTGCCTGCATGTCCCGCAAACCCGGGGTGTTCGGCGAGCTGACGTTGACCACCAGGTAATCGGCGTAGGGGGCGAGCAGCCGGGTGCTGGCCTCGTAGTCGGCGATCGCCTCGCCTTCCGGCACCACCTTGGTCTTGCCGATGTTGACCCCGACGATCACCGGCAGCGAACGACGCCGGCGACGCCGCCTGGCCAGGCGGGCTGCCACGGCGGCGGCGCCGTCGTTGTTGAAGCCCATCCGGTTGATGATCGCGCGGTCGCGCACCAGGCGGAACAGCCGCGGGCGGGGGTTGCCCGGTTGGGCTTGCCCCGTGACAGTGCCGACTTCGACGAAAGCGAAACCCATCGCCCCGAGCGCGTCGATGCCCACGGCGTTCTTGTCGAACCCGGCGGCGAGCCCGAGGCGGCCGGGAAAGTGCAGTCCGAAGACTTCGACGGCCTGTTCCCGCTGACTCGTGGCGAGCTGCCTGAACACCATCCGGCGCACGGCGGCCCGAGCACCAGGCACACCCGCCGCCGTACGCATGCCGGTCATCGCCCAGTGATGGACGGTTTCGGCGTCTGTCCTGGACAGCACCGATTCGAACAGGCGCTGGTACAACGTCACGTCTCGGCCCCCGTCGCCGCGCCGGCGGTGAGCGTCGTGGCCCACGATTGCAGGGAACGGACCTCGATCCGGCCGGCCAGCGATCCTTCGATGCCTTGGACGGCGGCGGCGAGGCCTTGGACGGTGGTGATGCAGGGGATGTTGGCTTGGATGGCGGCGGTGCGGATTTCGTAGCCGTCGGCGCGTGGGTTGCCGGCGGTGGTGGCTCCTGTGGGGGTGTTGATGATGAGGTTGACGTCGCCGTTGAGGATTCGGCCGATGATGGTGGGGGTGCCGTCGGGTTCGTGGCCGGTCCAGCGTTTGCGGACGATTTCGGCGTTGACGCCGTTGCGGCGGAGCACGTCGGCGGTGCCGGCGGTGGCGATGATGGTGAATCCGAGGTCGGCGAGGCGTTTGACGGGGAAGATCATGTGTCGTTTGTCGCGGTTGGCCAGTGAGACGAACACGGTCCCCGAGGTGGGTAGTGGACCGAACGCCGCGACCTGGGATTTGGCGAATGCGGCGCCGAAGAGGTGGTCGATGCCCATGACCTCGCCGGTGGAACGCATCTCCGGTCCGAGCAGGGTGTCGACGGTGCGCCCGTCCGGGGTGCGGAACCGGTTGAACGGCATCACGGCCTCTTTGACCGCGACGGGGGCATCGACCGGCCAGTCGACGCCGTCACCAGCGGCGGGGAGGATGCCCTCGGCCCGCAGCTGCGCCACGCTGGCACCGAGCATGATCCGGGCGGCCGCCTTCGCCAGGGGCACCGCGGTCGCCTTCGACACGAACGGCACCGTCCGCGAGGCCCGCGGGTTGGCCTCCAGCACGTACAGCACGTCGCCTGCGAGGGCATACTGCACGTTCAACAGCCCTTTGACCCCGACGCCTTTCGCGATGGCTTCGGTGGAGGCGCGGATGCGCAGCAGCTCGTCACGCCCGAGGGTGGTGGGCGGCAGCGCGCACGCGGAGTCACCGGAGTGGATCCCGGCCTCCTCGATGTGTTCCATCACCCCGCCCAGGTAGAGCTCTTCGCCGTCGAAGAGAGCGTCCACGTCGATCTCGACGGCGTCGTCGAGGAACCGGTCGACCAGGACGGGGTGCTCCGGCGAGGCTTCGGTGGCGCGGGAGATGTAGTCCGACAGCGACGCTTCGTCGTACACGATCTCCATCCCGCGCCCGCCGAGCACGTAGGAGGGCCGCACGAGTACCGGGTAGCCGACGTCGGCGGCGACCTGCTTGGCTTCGTCGTAGGACGAGGCCATGCCATGCTTCGGGGCAGGAAGCCCGGCCGCGTGCAGCACCCGGCCGAACGCGCCGCGTTCCTCGGCCAGATCGATCGCCGCGGGCGAGGTGCCCACAATGGGCACCCCAGCCTGCTCCAACGCCTTGGCGAGCCCGAGGGGGGTCTGCCCGCCCAGCTGCACGATGACGCCGGCCACCGGCCCGGCCTGGGACTCGGCGTGCACAACCTCCAGCACGTCCTCGAGGGTGAGCGGTTCGAAGTAGAGCCGGTCCGAGGTGTCGTAATCGGTCGACACCGTCTCCGGGTTGCAGTTCACCATCACGGTTTCGTAGCCGGCATCGTGCAACGCCATCGCCGCATGAACACACGAGTAGTCGAACTCGATGCCCTGCCCGATCCGGTTCGGCCCGGACCCGAGGATGATCACCGCGGGCTTCTCCCGTGGCATTACTTCGGTTTCTTCGTCGTACGACGAGTAGTGGTACGGCGTCGTCGCGGCGAACTCGGCCGCGCAGGTGTCCACCGTCTTGAACACCGGCCGGATCCCGAGCGTCTCACGCACGCCCCGGATCACATCAGCCGTTGACGCCCGCAACCGCGCGATCTGCGGATCGGAGAAACCGTGGCGCTTGGCCAACCTGAGCAGCTCCGGGGTGATGTGCTCCACCCGGGCGACCTCGTCAGCGACCTCACACAACAACTGCAACTGATCCAGGAACCACGGATCGATCCTCGTGGCCTCGAACAGCTGATCCACCGACGCGCCGGCCCGCAACGCCAAGACCACGTCGCGCAGCCGGCCGTCATACGGCCGCGCCACCTGACGCAGCAACTCACCACGATCACCGGGCTCGGAGGCGAAATCGAACTCCGAGCCCGCCTTGTCGATCGAACGCATCGCCTTCTGCAACGCCTCGGTGAAGTTCCGGCCGATCGCCATCGCCTCACCCACACTCTTCATATGGGTCGTCAGCGTGGTGTCAGCCGCGGGAAACTTCTCGAACGCGAACCGGGGCACCTTCACCACCACGTAATCCAGCGTGGGCTCGAACGACGCCGGCGTCTCCCCAGTAATGTCGTTCGGAATCTCATCCAACGTGTAACCCAACGCGACCTTCGCGGCGATCTTCGCGATCGGGAACCCCGTCGCCTTACTGGCCAACGCACTAGAACGCGACACCCGGGGATTCATCTCGATGATGATGATCCGCCCACTAGCCGGGTCGACCGCGAACTGGATATTGCATCCACCCGTGTCGACCCCCACCGCACGGATCACCTCGATCGCCTGATCACGCATCACCTGATACTCACGATCGGTCAGCGTCATCGCCGGCGCCACCGTCACCGAATCGCCGGTGTGCACACCCATCGGATCGACGTTCTCGATCGAGCAGACGATCACCACGTTGTCCGCCCGGTCACGCATGACCTCCAGCTCATACTCCTTCCACCCGAGGATCGACTCCTCCAGGAGCACCTCGGTGGTCGGAGACAACGACAAACCGGAACCGGCGATGCGCTGCAGATCATCCTCGTCGAAAGCCATCCCCGACCCGGCGCCACCCATCGTGAACGACGGACGCACCACCACCGGGTAACCCAGCTCCTCAACCGCCTTCAGGCACTCATCCATCGAGTGACAGATCGCCGAGCGAGCCGTCTCACCCCCAATATCAGCAACGATGCGCTTGAACGACTCACGGTTCTCCCCCCGCTGAATCGCATCGATCGACGCCCCGATCAACTCCACACCATGACGCTCCAGAACCCCCGCCTCATGCAACGCCATCGCCGCATTCAACGCCGTCTGCCCACCCAACGTCGCCAACAACGCGTCCGGGCGCTCAACCTCGATCACCCGCTCCACGAACTCTGGCGTGATCGGCTCCACATACGTCGCATCCGCGATATCCGGATCCGTCATAATCGTCGCCGGGTTGCTGTTCACCAGGATCACCCGCAGGCCCTCAGCCTTCAGCACCCGGCACGCCTGCGTCCCCGAATAATCGAACTCACACGCCTGCCCGATCACAATCGGCCCAGAACCAATCACCAACACACTCGAAATATCGTCTCTGCGCGGCATCAGGCATCCCCTTGCATCAAATCGACGAAACGGTCGAACAGGTAGGCCGCATCATGCGGTCCCGCAGCCGCCTCCGGGTGGTATTGAACCGAGAACGCTTTGAGGGCACCTGCGCTATCCCGGAGTTCGAGTCCTTCGACGACGTTGTCGTTCAGGCACACGTGGCTGACCGCGGCCCGGCCGAACGGTGTGTCCGTGGCCCGCTCGAGCGGCGCGTCGACGGCGAATCCGTGGTTGTGCGCGGTGACTTCGACCTTGCCGGTGCCCCGATCCTGGACCGGCTGGTTGATGCCCCGGTGCCCGTACCCGAGTTTGTACGTGCCGAAGCCCAGCGCCCGCCCGAACACCTGGTTACCGAAGCAGATGCCGAAGAACGGCAGCTCGCGTTCCAGCGCGCCGCGCAGCACATCGCGCGGTCCGTCGGCCGTCGCGGGGTCGCCGGGGCCATTGGAGAGAAACAATCCGTCGGGGCGCACCGCCAGCACGTCGTCCAGCGAGGCCGTCGCCGGCAGCACGTGGACCTCGATACCGCGCTCGGCCATCCGGCGCGGCGTCATGGTTTTGATGCCCAGATCCAATGCGGCGACGGTGAACCGGCGCTCACCGTCGGCCGGCACCACGTAAGGCTCATCGGTGGACACCGCCGCGGCAAGATCGGCCCCGGACATGGGCGGGCTGGCCAGCACCCGTTCACGAAGCGCCGCGACGTCGGTCTCGGTGGTGGAGATCCCGACTCGCATGGCTCCGCGTTCACGCAGGTGGCGCGTGAGCGCACGAGTATCGATCCCGCTGATCCCGACCACGCCCTGGGCCGACAGTTCGTCCTCGAGGCTGCGCTGCGCACGCCAGGACGACGCCCGGCGGGCAGGATCCCGGACCACGTAACCGGCCACCCAGATCCGCGTGGATTCAGGATCGTCGTCATTGACGCCGGTGTTGCCGATATGCGGCGCGGTTTGGACAACCACTTGCTGGTAGTAGGACGGATCGGTCAGCGTCTCCTGGTAACCGGTCATGCCGGTTGAGAAGACCGCCTCGCCGAACGTCTCACCAGGCGCACCGTACGATTCGCCACGAAACGCCCGGCCGTCTTCGAGCACGAGCAGCGCGGAGGCGCGAGTCATCATCAAATCCTTCTCTCTTCGTCCTGCTGCGGTACAGCTCATTCCGCAGCTCGATGCGCGCCCAGGGACGCCACGGCGGGTTGCAGCCGGGTGAGGTCACTCTGCTGATGCGGACGCAGAGCGGTGTCGAGCTCATATCCGCCGTGAACCCAGGTGATGATCAGGTACTCCGGCCGGCGGACCGCTTTACCCGCGGCCGCCCGGTCGATCCGCACGGCACGCAACGCCGCCGCCGGAATCGACAGAGCCGGCTCGGAGGAGCGCTCGATGGTCGCCCCAGCCTCGGTCACCGTGATGGAGGCGGCGCCTCGTCGGCCGAGTCCGTGGGCCACGACGCGGTCGAGCCAGTCTCCGGACGTCGTGGTGCCGAGGTACGTACCGGCGACCGGGCCGAAGACCGACTCGGCCGGCGGCAGCTCGCGGGGCGGCTCGGGCAGATCCCGATGCCGGGAGGCACGCCGCCGCCACCCGCGCCACATCAACAGGTACGAACCGACCAGCACCAGGGCAAGAATCAGCACGGCCAGTACGGTTCTCACAGCCACCTCTCGTCTGTCTTGCCGGTCATGCCAGCGCCCCGTTCTCGACCGTTGGGCGGCCGCGCAAGAACGTCGCCACGACGCCCCCTGGAAGCTTCATGCCCTCGAATGGATTGTTGCGCGACAGCGACGCGGACGCAGCCGAATCGATGGTGCGGGTGGCAGCCGGGTCGATGAGCACGACGTTCGCGGGCTCGCCGACGGCCAAGGGGCGGCCTTGAGCGGACGGACCCGTGTCGCAGCGACCAATACGCGCCGGCGCGAGCGACATCCGGTCGGCCACGCCGGCCCAGTCCAGCAGTCCGGTGTCGACCATGGTGTGCTGGACCACCGACAGAGCTGTTTCGAGGCCGAGCATGCCGAACGCCGCGGCGTCCCACTCACATTCTTTGTCTTCCACCGGATGCGGCGCGTGGTCGGTGGCCACGATGTCGATCGTGCCGTCGGCCAGCCCTTCGCGCACGGCGGCGACGTCGTCGGCCGAACGCAGCGGCGGATTCACTTTGTACCGGGCGTCGTAAGTGGCGACCAGTTCCTCGGTGAGCAACAGGTGGTGCGGCGTGACCTCGGCGGTGACCGGCAGCCCACGAGCCTTGGCCAGCCGGACGATCTCGACCGAACCTTTCGTGGACAGGTGGCAGATGTGCAGGCGCGAGCCGACGTGAGCCGCCAGCAGCACGTCCCGGGCGATGATCGATTCTTCGGCCACACATGGCCAGCCCCGGAGACCGAGCTGGCCGGAGAGCCGGCTCTCGTTCATCTGGGCGCCCTCGGTGAGCCGTGGCTCCTGGGCATGCTGGGCCACGACTCCGTCGAACGCCTTGACGTACTCCAGTGCCCGCCGCATCAGGACCGCGTCGGACACACAATGACCGTCGTCGGAGAAGACCCGGACCCCGGCGGCGGAGTCGGCCATGGCGCCGATCTCGGCCATCCGCTCCCCCGCCAGGCCGACCGTGACCGCGCCGACCGGACGCACGTCGGCATGTCCGGCCTCGCGCCCGAGACGCCACACCTGCTCCACCACACCGGCGGTGTCCGCCACGGGGTCGGTGTTGGCCATCGCGTGCACGGCGGTGAAGCCGCCCAACGCCGCCGCGCGGGTTCCTGAGCTCACGGTTTCGGCGTCTTCACGTCCGGGCTCGCGCAGATGGGTATGCAGGTCTACCAGCCCGGGCAGCGCGACGAGCCCGTCGGCATCGATGTTGCGCGCCCCCGGGCTCTGGACGCCGGGCCCCATCTCGGCGATGATCCCGTCACGCAGCAGCAGGTCCGTGGTGTCGCCACCCAGGATCCGCGCACCCTTGATCAGGACGGTCGGGTTCTTGCTCATGCGACAGCCTCCTGCGCGTCCGCGCTGTTCTCGTCCGCTCCGGCGAGCATCAGGTAGAGCACGGCCATCCGGACGTGCACGCCGTTGGATACTTGCTCGACGATCACCGATCGCGCGTCGTCCGCGACATCGGCGGTGATCTCCATGCCGCGGTTCATCGGCCCGGGGTGCATCACGATGGCCGAATCCGGCATCAGGCCGAAGCGCCGGGCGTCGAGCCCGTAGCGCCGGCTGTACTCACGGGCGGAAGGGAAGAAGGCGGCGTTCATCCGTTCCCTCTGCACGCGCAACATCATCACGGCGTCGGCGTCCGGTAGCACCGAGTCGAGGTCGTACGACATCTCGCCCGGCCACTGCTCAACCCCGACCGGAAGCAGGGTGGGCGGAGCGACCAGAATCACCTCGGCTCCGAGGGTCGCCAGCAGCGACACGTTGCTGCGTGCCACCCGGCTGTGCAGCACGTCACCGACGATGACGATCCGGCGCCCCTCGAGGTCGCCGATGTGACGGCGCATGGTGAAGGCATCGAGCAGCGCCTGAGTGGGATGTTCGTGAGTACCGTCGCCGGCGTTGAGCACATGCGCGTCGATCCAGCCGGACGTGGCCAGCCGGTACGGTGCCCCGCTTGACGAATGCCGCACGACGACGCCGTCGGCCCCCATCGCGGCGAGTGTCAGAGCCGTGTCCTTGAGGCTTTCGCCCTTGGAGACGCTGGAGCCCTTGGCGGAGAAGTTGACGACGTCGGCAGACAGCCGTTTGGCGGCCAGCTCGAAGGACGTTCTGGTGCGGGTGGAATCTTCGAAGAAGAGGTTGACGACTGTGCGCCCGCGCAGCGCCGGCAACTTTTTCACCGACCGGCCGGATGTGAGCCGAGCCATTTCCTCCGCGGTGTCGAGGATGAGGTTGGCATCAGTGCGGGAGAGGTCCGCGGTGGACAGCAAGTGGCGGATCATCGTGCCCCCTCGACCGTGACGGGATGGTCAGTGGCCCCTGGCGTCTCTCCCAGCAGGACGGCGTCGCGGCCGTCGACCTCGTCGAGGAGGACCTTCACGCTCTCGCGAGTGGACGTCGGGAGGTTCTTGCCGACGTGGTCGGCTCTGATGGGCAACTGCCGGTGCCCGCGATCGACGAGGACCGCCAGCCGGACCGCGTGCGGCCTGCCGATGTCGTCCAGCGCGGTCAATGCGGCCCGGATGGTGCGCCCGGAGTACAGGACGTCGTCGACGAGCACCACGACCTTGCCATCCACACCACCGGGTGGGATATCAGTGGGTTCCAAGGCGCGGGCGGGACGCAACCGGAGGTCGTCCCGGTACATGGTGACATCGAGCGCGCCGACCGGTACGTCGATGTTGTCGACGTCGGAGATGCGCGCCGCCAGCCTGCGACCGAGTGGGACGCCACGAGAAGGAATACCCAGCACCACCAGATCGGTCGCGCCCTTGTTGCGCTCCACGACCTCGTGGGCCATGCGGGACAGAGCCCGCGCGATTTCGTCCTCACTGAGGACGGTCCGAAATTCGGACAAGTCTCTAGACATACGGATATGGACCCCCTTCCCCGCCTCACTGGACGGGATTTAAAGGACGCCGGTCTCGTTGAGAGTACCACCAGGCACCGCTTCGAACTGCTTCGGGGCGCCGCCAGGCGTTTCGCCAGTTGTGTCGGCGGCGTGCACCCGGGCGGGTTGGCGGGGCAACCGGAGATGGCGCCGCCACCACCTCCCCCGTGATCGTGAGCACATTTCCGCTGCTGTAGCGGTGCAGCAAGAATCCGCTCACGATCACAGGGGTGTGTTGTGTTCAGCGCAAGCGGGGATCGAAGGCGTCGCGGATCACGTCGCCCAGGACGATGAAGCTCAGCACCGTGACGCTGAGGAATATCGACGGATAGATCAGCAGATGCGGCGATATCTGGAAGTCGGTCTGCGCGTTCGACAGCTGCAATCCCCACGAGATCGCCGGCGCCTGAAGCCCGACGCCCAGGAACGTCAGCACTGCCTCGGTGACGATGAACGTGCCGATCAGAATGCTCGCCATCACGACCACCGGCGCGATCGCGTTCGGCAGAATGTGCCGTCGCACCAGGAACCAGCTGCTGGCCCCCAGGCCGCGCGCCGCGTGGACGTAGTCCATCTGCTTCACCGACATCACCGACGAGCGCATCAGCCGCGTCATGGTCGGCCACCCGAACAGGGCCAGGACCAGCGACACCGACCAGATGTTGCGCGTTCCGATACTGCTGAGCACCACGAGCGCGCCCAGGATGAACGGGAAACCGAAGAACACATCGGACATCCGTGAGATCAGCGCGTCGAGCCACTTGCCCTTGTACCCGGCGATGCTGCCCAGCAAAACCGCGATGACCAGCGAGAGCAGGGTCACCAGCACGCCGACACTGATCGAGGCTCGCGCACCGTGGATGACATTCGCGTAGACGTCACAGCCTTGCTTGTCGAACCCGAACGGGTGCCCGCTCGCGGGCCCTTCACCGCTGCGGCTCAGATCACACACCCGCGGGTTCGGGTTCCCGAACCAGCCGGCGAACAGATTGGGGAAGATCGCCATCACGATCATGATCAGCACCACGATGCCGCTGATCAGGAAGAGCGGGTTGCGTCGCAGGTCACGCCAGGCGTCGCCGCGCAACGTCGTACGTCCGACACCGGCCTCCTCGGTAGGCGGCTGCTCCGGGCCGGTGCCTGCGCCGCCCCCGTCCACGCGAACGTTCTCGTCTCGCCCGAGAAGGTGATCAGTCATGCCGGATCCTTGGATCGAGTACGCCGTAGAGGAGGTCGACGACGAAGTTGGCGACCAGGAAGATCAACACCAGCGCGGTGGCGACACCGACCACCACGGCACCCTCTTGCACCTGGATCGACCGGAAGAGCAACTGGCCGACGCCGGGGAGGTTGAAAATACCTTCGACGACGACCGCGCCGCCGAGCAGGAAGCCCAATTCCACACCGAGGAATGTCACCGCGGCGATCAGCGAGTTGCGCAGCACATGAACCGAGACCACCCGGCGCCGGCTCATACCCTTCGCGAAAGCGGCCCGGACATAGTCGGCGCGCAGGTTCTCCAGGACACTGACCCGCACGAGCCGCGCGACGGCAGCCATACCGAGGGCGGCCATGATGGCCGCCGGGAGAATGTAGCTGACCGGCCAGCCGTCCGAGACTCCGGAGACAGGGAAAACCCCGCCGTGGACACCGAGCAGCAGCTGGGCGGTGTATCCCAGCACGAAAATCGGGACGGAGATCACCGCGATCGTGAAGAACAAGATCGTGTAGTCCGGCCACCGGCCGCGCCGCAAGGCCGCCACCAGACCCAGCCCGATGCCGGCAACGATCTCGATCAGCCAGGCGGTCAGCGCCAGCCGGATGGTCACCGGCCAGCGCTGAGCCATCTGGTCGGCCACCGAGCGCCCGTTGAAGTCGGTGCCGAAGTCCCCCGTTAGCAGACCGGCCATGTACTTGGCGTACTGGATCAGCATCGGGTCGTTCAGGTTGTGCTGCTCGCGCATGGCGTTGATCACGCTCTCGGACAGCGGCCGGTCTCCGGCCATGGCGCGGATCGGGTCACCGGGCAAAGCCCACACGGCGACATAGATCAGTAGCGTCACACCGAAGAAGACAACCACCAGCTGAATCAGCCGCGAGGCGATGTACCGGCCCATTCCTGGGTCGTCAGTCCGTTGTGCCGGCCGCGTGCACGCTGGTCGCGAGGATGGCCGCGTACTGCACGGCGGCGAGTTTCCCCAGCGCGATCGGCTCGGACGACGTCACTGCCTCTGCCTCGGCCACCCAGCCATCGTAGATGTCCGACAGTTCGGCGTGCCGTTGCCGGATGACGGGGGTACCGTTCCCCGCTGCCAGCTCCGCCTCGAGGGCTCTGCGCAGCATCCCGCCGTATCGCAAGCGGAAGCAGTGCACCTGGTCGAGACAGCCGAATCGTTCGGCGCGCGTCGCCGGACGCGCGGCGCCGGGTTGGGCGGCCCGGTGGGCCTCCTGGCGGCCCAGCTGCTCGAACATAGGGACGAACGCTCGCGAGGCGCGGACGAACGGCGACCGGACCGACACATCCGGCTCGATCGCACGCAACGTCTCCCCCAGGATCCGGCCGAGCTCGTCCATGCCTTCGGCACGCCGCTTGAGGACGTCGGCGTAGATCTCGTCGCTCTCGCTGACGTCGTTGGCATCAGGATGCAGCCAGTAAGGCACCTCGGTCACGAGCGTGAGCGTGCCGTACTTCTCCGCATAGGCCGCACTCGATGCCCCGGCGTCCCATCGCGTCGGGTCGAGACCCGCGGACTCGGCGAAATCGTAGGCGTCCTCGCTGCGGCCCATGCCGAAGATCGCGTCGGCGTAGCGGGGCGTGTACGGCATCTCCGGCTCGCCGGTGTCGAGCGGCAGCTCCACTGCCGCCGCGATCGCGTGCAGCGGCTCGTAGAGTTGCGGTGCCGGACGGGACAAGTAGTAGTAGACGCCGCCGTGTTCGCCGTTGTGGAGTGAGCACATGAAAGCCGGCCGGACATCGTCGATGAGCCGCATGAGCGCGACGGTCTCCGGCATCATCCGGTCGAAATAGGCTCTCTTGTAGGAAAACGGGAACGTCCACTCCACCTGTTCGTCTGCCGCCGGGCGGTAGAAGTGCCGCGCGTAGTGCCCCCGGGTGAACGGGCCCGAGAACCAGCCTTCGTTGAGCCGCGCGCCGTCGGGATCGATGCATGGCACGATGTGCCAGGTGTAGCCCAGCTGCACGGCCAGCTCCGGCTCGTCCACCAACGTGCGGGCCAGGTGCAGCGCGGTGAGCGCACCGATTGGCTCGTTCGGGTGGACGCCGCCGAAGATCACCGCCTGGGCCGGCCCGGTACCGACGGTCAGCGCCTGTAGTGGCTCCCCCAGCCGCGATGTTCCGATGCGCCGCAGCGGGCGGCCCGCGCGGTCGGCGATCTCGGAGAACTCGCGGTTGAGTTCGTCAACCGAGGGGATAGTGGCGAACTCAGGGATACGCCGGAGCGCTTCCTGGCCGGCCCGGGCCGGGGTCATGGACACGATGCTGGCTTCTCCTTCAGACAGTTCTAGATGCCCTGGTCACGCGGAGCCGCCGCCTGCTCGACAGCGGTTCCGCGCCGACCTGTCAGTCGTTCACGACGACGTCGGTGAGCTCGATCTCGTCGAAGCCGATCGTCACGTTGGACACGTTCTCGCTGTGCGCGAAGTTGTATGTCGCATAGAACAGCGGCACGGCCGGGAAGTCCTCGAAGATCCGGGCCTCAGCCTGCTGGTACAGCTCTGCCGCTTCTTCCGACGTCGGTGCGGCGTCGGCTTCGAGGATGAGCTGATCGACATCGTCCTCGGCGTAACTGCCGGCTCCGGCCCGGCCGACGCCCATGGAGCTCCAGACCTCCGTCAGCTGGTTCTGCATGCTCGGATACAGCGATCCCCAGCCGCCGCGGAACATACCGGTGACGGTCTGCTCACTGAGGTCTTCGATGAACGCCGCGAAGCCCGGCTGGGTCTTGAGCTCGACGTCGTCGATCGCGTCCAGGTTCTGCCGGATCTGGTTGGCCAGCGCCTCGAAGGTCTGGTCGTAGCCGACACCGCCCGGATACCAGAGTTCGAGGCTGCCGTCCCAGCCGCCTGCCTCATCCATCAGCTCATTCGCGCGTTCGGGGTTGAACTCGCAGTACTCCCCGCACAGGCCCTCGGTGCCGCCGCCGATGACGTTGGCGCCGTGGAACGACGAAGCCGGGTGATAGACCCCGGCGAAGATCGCTTCGTTGACCTCTTCACGGTCGATGGCCATCGAGATCGCCTGCCGGATCCGGATGTCCTCGAATCGCTCGTCCCATAGCGGGAAACCGAGCCAGTCGAGGCGGACCGCCTGGAAGGGGATGAACCGGTCACCGAAGTCCTGCTCCACCTGACGCAGCTTCTCCTGAGGCACCGAGACGATGTCGACCACACCGCCCACGGCATCCGTGTACGCGGTGTTGAGGTCGCTGTAGATCCGGAAGACCAGCTCGTCGGCGTTGGGCTGCGGCCCCTGGTAGTCCTCGAACCGGGTCATTCTGATCTCGACGTCGTGTTCCCAGGCGCCGTCCATCTGGAACGGCCCGTTGCCCACTGGCGCCTCGTCGTAGGCATCCAAGTCCTCGAAGGCGACCTCAGGCAGGGCGTAGAAGCCCGGCAGCTTGAGTTTGAACGGGAACTGGCTGTCGGCGCTCTTGAGGGTCACCTCGAGCGTGGTTTCGTCGACGACGTTCACCCCGGACAACGTCTCAGCCTCAGGATCGCCATTCTCCGGGTTGAGCTCGTCGTATCCGACGACGTTGGAGAACTGGCCGTTATTGGCCCAGCCATTGGGAGCGTAGGCGGTGGCGTTCCACGCGTCGGCGTAGTTCTGCGCGGTGACGGGCTCGCCGTTGTGCCAGGTCCAGCCGTCCCTGATGGTGATGCGCCAGTGAACGTTGTCGTCGCTCTCGATCGACTCGGCCTGCAGCAGCGTCACCTCGCTGCTGTCGCCGAACTTCACCAGCGGCGCGAACAGGGCGCTGACCTCGTTGAAGGCCCCGGTCATCCGGTTGGGCGTGAGGTGGTCGGGCTCGTCGACGCCGACGGAGAAGCTCCCGCCGCCGGACGCAGCCGGGCCGGGATTGTCGTCATCGGAACCGCAGGCGCTCAACACCAGCACGGCTGCGACGATCAGGGCGGGCAGACCTCGCCACGAGCTCATGAAGTCTCCTTATTCGCGACTGGTATCACCTGGTTCAGCACCATCGTTGTGCATGAGACCACGGAGACGGCGCGGAAGCTGACGAGGCACGAACTTACTGTAGTAACGTAATTCTCGGAAGTTTCAATTTTAAATGAAACCTACTTGTTACCTAGGTTGCTTGGCCTTCACCGCCCACATACCGGACGATGTTCCAGTACCTGCTCCACAGAGCTCCACGGCATGCCTCCCGAACCACCAACCCAGCCGAGAACGAGGAGCAGGCACTGAGTAACAGCGAAAGGAATCCGATGGCGCAGTCCGACGACGTCACTGCCGGCACCCCACGCAACCTCGACGACGACCGGCGAGCCGAATACGCCGAAGAACTCGCCCTGATGTTCCCCCGCAGCGGATGGACCCGGATGCAGGCACGGGTCCTCAGTTACCTAATGCTCAGCACAGAGCCGTATGTTTCGTCGGCGGAACTCATCACCGCCCTGCGCGCCAGCGCCGGCTCGATCTCGGCTGCCACCCGCGCGCTCGCCGAGCCCGGCTTCATCCGGCAAGTGACTGTGCCCGGTGACCGCAGCCACTATTTCCGGGCAGAGGAGGACGTCTGGGGCAACTTCCTCGCCACCGAGCACCGCTACCTCACCCGCCGCGCCGAGACCGTCGAGAAGATCCTCACCGAGCTGGGACCGGACGACGAGCAAGCCCGCAAACGGCTGGAGAACATGCGCGACTACCACCACTGGCTCTACGACTTCCACCAGCAGATGCGCGACGCGTGGGAGGAATACAAGCGCCGGCGCGATACCGGGCAGGCAGCTGGCGGCTGAGCATTTCGGTCCTGCCCGTATACCGGCACGACGCCGGCGACGACTCCCCCGCCGAATGGCCGCAACGGCCCCCGCGCAGTTGGATCACGAGGAAGGATAACGACACGTGGCAACGACCATCGATGTGTCCCGGGTGTCCGAACCACCCGGCCGAGCGGAAAGTCCTCTGCTCGAGGTCGAAGACCTCCACGTCGAATTCCGGACCCGCGATGGCGTGGCCCAGGCGGTGAACGGCGTCTCGTACACCGTCGAGGCTGGTGAGACTCTCGCCGTACTCGGCGAATCCGGCTCCGGCAAGAGCGTGACCGCGCAGGCGATCATGGGGATCGTCGACACTCCGCCCGGGCACATCACCGGCGGAAGGGTCCGGTTCCGCGGGCAGGACATCTTCGCCCTGCCCGAAAACAAGCGCCAGTCGATCCGCGGACGAGAGATCGCCATGATCTTCCAGGATGCTCTCTCCGCACTCAACCCGGTTTTCCCGGTCGGGTGGCAGATCGCGGAGATGTTCCGCATCCACCAGGGAACGTCCCGCTCGGACGCCCGCAAACGCGCGATCGAGCTCATGGACCGGGTGCACATCCCAGCCGCCAGCAGCCGCGCACGTGACTACCCGCATCAGTTCTCCGGCGGCATGAGACAACGGATCATGATCGCCACCGCGATCGCCCTGGACCCCGCCGTCCTGATCGCCGACGAGCCGACCACGGCGCTCGACGTCACGGTGCAGGCACAGATCATGAAGCTGCTGCGGGAGCTCCAGCAGGACAGCGGCATGGGCTTGATCCTGATCACTCATGATCTCGGCGTCGTCGCCGACGTCGCGGACCGGATCGCCGTGATGTACACCGGGCGGATCGTTGAACACGCATCCGTCGATCAGATCTACCAGGCCCCCGCTCACCCGTACACGAGAGGACTTCTCGCGTCTATTCCACGGGTCGATCTCAAGGGGCGCGAACTCGCTGCCATCCGCGGGCTCCCGCCGAACCTGATGAACATCCCGCCCGGCTGCGCGTTCCATCCTCGGTGCTCGTCCGCCGAAGAACTGTGCCACCGCACCCGGCCGGCTCTGACCGAGGTCCGCCCCGGACGGTCGAGTGCCTGTCATTTCGCCTCGGAGGTCGTCGATGGCGCCCGGTGACACCATCCTGGAGGTCCGCGACCTGGCGAAGTACTACCCATTCAGCAAGGGCGGGCTGTTCAACCGGCGCACGGCAGCGATCCGCGCCGTAGACGGCGTCAGTTTCGATCTTCGCCAGGGCGAGACCCTCGGCGTCGTCGGTGAGTCCGGTTGTGGCAAATCGACGCTGGCGAAGTTGTTGATGCGGCTCGAGGAACCCACCCGAGGCGAGGCCCGGCTCAACGGGCAGAACATCTACGATCTCGGCGGCAAGGCACTACGGACCATGCGCCGCAACATCCAGATCGTCTTCCAGGACCCCTATACATCGCTCGACCCGCGCATGACCGTCGGCGACATCATCGGCGAACCGTTCGACATCCACCCTGAGGTGGAACCCAAGAAGGGCCGCCGGCGCCGGGTACAGGAACTCCTCGATGTGGTCGGTCTCAACCCGGAGCACATCAACCGTTATCCACACCAGTTCTCCGGCGGCCAGCGCCAGCGCATCGGCATCGCCCGCGGACTCGCGCTCCGCCCGGACATCATCATCTGCGACGAGCCGGTGTCCGCGCTCGACGTGTCAGTGCAGGCACAAGTGATGAACCTGCTGGCCGGCCTGCAGAACGAGTTCGGGCTCTCCTACATCTTCATCGCTCACGACCTGTCCGTCGTCCGGCACATCTCGGATCGGGTGGCGGTCATGTACCTCGGTAAGTTCGCTGAGATAGGCACCGACGAGGAAATCTACGAACAGCCCGCGCACCCATACACTCAGGCACTGCTGTCAGCCGCGCCCGTCCCGGACCCGTCGGTCCGGGGGCAACGCCAGGAGATCATCCTCGCCGGCGACCCGCCCAGCCCGGCGGATCCCCCCAGCGGTTGCCGGTTCCGCACCCGCTGCTGGAAGGCGACCCAGACGTGCGCCGACGAGGAACCACCCCTGAGGGTGCGCCCTGGCACCGCCCATCCGGTCGCCTGTCACCACGCCGAGGTCCGCGAAGACGTCGTGGTCCACCACACACCAGACTGACGATCCGCGGCACTTCAATACCGCCAGATGGCGATGTCGGCGCTCCTACGCGCGTTAACCCATCTGGCGGTATCGAAGTCGGCCCATACGAGTCCGTCAGGCCTCGAAGGGGAACTTGGTGGCGCCCAGCGCCGGTTTGAGGTCACTCAGCCAGGCGGCATTCTCGTCGTACGCGGCGAAGAACGGCGTACCCACGAGCGAGGCGTCGCGGGCCTGGATCATGTGCAGCACGAACACCTTCTCACCGGCGATCTCCGTGACACCGTCGATGCACACCTTGCCCGGCGTGGCCGACATCGACGGGCCGCGAACCGTCCTCGCCAGGCCTGACACCTGCTGATAGGCGTCCCGATAGGTCTCGTAAGCCCGTGCCAGCGGCACCGCGAAATAGTCCTGCGGCCCGGTGTCGCGCTCGACGAACATGTAGTACGGCACCATGCCCTGCCGGACCTGCATCCGCCACATCGTCGCCCAGGTGTCGGCGTCGTCGTTGATGGAACGGATGAGCGGAGCCTGAGTGCGGATCACTGCACCGGTGTTCCGGATCCGCCGCACCGCCTCCTGAGCAAGCTCCGGAAGCATCTCGCGCGGATGCGAGAAGTGCGCCATGAACGCGAGGTTCTTGCCCGCGGCCACCACCCGCTCGAACAGGCGCAGGGTGTCGTCGGCGTCCGGGTCGGTGACCCAGCGCTGCGGCCAGTACGCCAGCGCCTTGGTGCCAATCCGGATCGATTCCAGCTGGTCGATCTCCAGAAGCGGCTCGATGTACCGGTTCAGGACGCCTTCGCCCATGATCATCGGGTCGCCACCGGTGATCAGCACACTGGTCACTTCCGGGTGCTTGCCCAGATACGCCACCAAACGATCGATGTTGTCGCTGGCCATCTTCAGGTCGGGTTCACCGACGAACTGCGCCCATCGAAAGCAGTACGTGCAGTACGCGTGACAGGTCTGGCCCTGTTTCGGGAAGAACAGCACGGTCTCGTCGTACTTGTGCTGAACGCCGTTGAACGGCTCCTCACCGGTCTTCGGAATGTTCAGCACCATCTGGCCGGCCGGGTGCGGGTTCAACTTGGCGCGCACCTCGTTCGCCGCGGCGGTGAGCTCGGGTTTCGGCGCCTCCGAACGCAGCAGATCCGCCATCCTGCGAACGTCGGCGGCCGGCAACATGTCCGCCTGGGGAAATACCAGGCGGTACAGGGGGTCGTCGGGCGCCGCTGACCAATCGATCAGCTCATCGATCACGTAGTCGTTCACCCGGAACGGCAGCACAGTGGCCACCGCTCGCACCTCCAGACGTTCCGCCTCGCTCAGTCCAGCACGCGCCGTCAGTTCATCCAGGTGCCGCGTGGTGTAGGCGCGGAACCGGCGTCCGGCAGACGGTGACACGGTGGCGTCATACGTCAGAGTCATTCGCATCCTCTCGGGCGTCGGACGGGCATCACCCACTGGCGACGTTGGCAGGGGTATCGCAAGATCTCGACCATACGCTGCCCGCTGCCGGTGTCCGCAAGACCCTGCCCGATCCGGGCATCACGGGCACCTCCAGTGCCGTGCGCTCGGGCTGCTCAGGAGATCCACAGACGCGCCGACCCGCCTGCGAAAGGTCGTGTCACCATGGTAAACCTCAGCTGTCTGAGCCTGGCTCTGCCAGGCTCAGATCCACCCGTGGCGACGGGCCACGTGAACGGCCTCATGCCGGTTGGCCGCACCGAGCTTGGCGGTGGCAGCAGAGAGGTAGTTGCGGACCGTGCCAGGCGTCAGCGCGGCCCGTTCGGCGATCTCCTCGACCGGCGCGCCGTCGGCGGCCAGCTCCAGGACGTCGGCCTCACGGGCGGTGAGCGGGCTCTCCCCCGCTCCGATAGCCTCCGCCGCCAGCTCGGGGTCGACATAGCGCCCGCCCGCGTGCAACGTCCGCACCACGTCCGCGAGCGCACTGCCGGACACTGTCTTGGGCAGAAAGCCCCGCACGCCGGCCGACAACGCCCGTTTCAGATATCCCGGCCGGCCATGGCTGGTCACGATCATCGTCCGGCACGAATCGAGGTCGACGTGGATGGTCTCGGCCACCGATATGCCGTCCATGTCGGGCATTTGCAGGTCGAGCACCGCGACATCCGGACGGTGTGTCCGGGCCATGGCCACGGCTTCGGCACCGGAAGCGGCCTCGGCAACGACGTCGATGTCGTCCTCGAGCGCCAGCAGAGCACGCATGGCGCTGCGGACCAGGTTCTCGTCGTCGGCCAGCATGATCCGGATCTTGCCGCGATCCGGCGCGTCTCCCGGGTCTTGGGGGCCGGCGTCCGATGCCGAGTCGTCCGATGCCGCGTCCGCGGTCATGGTGTCTCCTTCAGGGTTGGGGACTCGGCACGCGGTGTGCGCTCGTCGTCCGGCGCGGGCCGGACCGGAACAATGGCTGTCAGCCGGAACCGTCCACCCTGCAGCGATTCCGCGCGCAACGTTCCTCCCAGACCCTCCAGCCGCTCGCCGAGCCCCGCCAGACCGTTCCCGCCGCGCTCGGCCGGCTGCTCCTCGCGGGCCCGATTGTTCTCCATCGTCACGCTGGCCCACTGAACCTCTGTGGTCCCCGACGGCGCCTTCTCCACCGTGATCACGCACTCCGTGGCGTCGCTGTGCCGCAGGACGTTGGTGGTGCCTTCCCGCACCACCCACGCCAGGGCGTCCTGCGCTTGCCACGGGAGCTGCGTGCCGTCGCCGATGATCCTGCTGTCCACCCCGGCCGAGCGGAGCACCGACCGGGCCCCGGCCAGTTCCGCCGCGAGATCAGCGTGCCGGTAACCGCGGACCACCTCGCGTACCTCCCGCAGCGAATCGTGGGCGATCTCGTGTACCTCCATCATCTCAGCCGGTGCCTCGTCGCGGCCCCGGCGCGACAATTGAGCGGCGAGTTCGGACTTCAAGGCGATCACGGACAGGTTCCGGCCCAGAACGTCATGCAGGTCTCGGGCGATGCGCAGGCGCTCCTCCGCGACCGCGAGCCTCGATTCGGTCTCACGGGAACGCTCGGTCTCCCAGACCGCACCCAGCATCCAGACCGAGATCCGATACGTGCTGCCTCCGGCGACCATCCCGATCAGGCAACTCACGGCACCGGCCATCGCCGGGCGGAACGACCAGCCGAATGCCAGCATCGCCAGCCCCGCCAGCACGGCGGACGACACTGCCGTCGATGCCAGCCGAAGCATCGTCAACCTCGGGGTCAGCGCGACGATGACATAGATGATGAACATCAGCACACCGAACGCGGCGGATCCGTATCCCTCCGGGTCACCGCCGTCTACGTGCGGAAACGCCAGCAGAGCCGAGAGGACGCCACAGCCGCCCAGCACGATGTGCAGCACCATGACCTGGCGGGGCCAGGACCCATGGCCGAGGAACCAGTTGATGCCGCGATGCAGGAGAGCCACCCCGCTGGCCGCATGCAACACGGCCAGCGCGATGAAGGTGGCGCCCCACACCGGTTCGATTCGCGGCGGGCCGGTGGCGATGGCGACCGCCACCACCACCTCGCCGGCCGAGAGCACATACAGGGAGACACGGGTGTACAGGTCGAACCGGTCGGCAGCGCTGCGACGGCGCAGCTGTGCAGCCCAGGCGGACATGTTCTCCAGCCTATCGGCCATGCCGGTCAGCGCCGCGGCTCCCAGCGGAACGTCCGCCGGGTCAGTTCGACACCGATGACGATCCACGCGGCCAGGATCACTGCCGGTGATGCGGCAGCGCTGAAGGTCTCGGTGAATCCGACGGCGGCGTCTTCGCCGGTGGTGCCGGCCAGACCGAGATTGCTCAGCTCGACCACCGGCGTTAGCGGCAGGAACTGCGCTGCTGTCGCGAGCTGATCGGGCATGACGCTGAGCGGAATGAACAGCCCGGAGAAGATGATGCAGACGATGAAGACGGGCAATGTGCTCATCTGCGCCATCTCGACGTTGCGGGTCATCGCCGACGACGCGGCGGCCAGCAGCACGAACACCGCTGCTCCACCGAGGACTGCGGCGACCACGAGCAGCATGTTCACCGGTGCCGCCAGCCCCAGGAGGAGCGCCGCCCCGGTGCCCACCAGGAGCACCTGTAACACGGCGAGCAGAACTGCCGGCACGGCGACACCGCCGAGGATCTCCGCATCGGACAACTCGCCGGTGCGCAGCCGCTTCAGCACCAGGTCCTCGCGTCGTGCCACATATGTGCTGACGAGGTTGTAGTAGATGACGTAGAGCAACGCTACGCCGATCAGTGACACGACCGTGACCACCGAGGTGTCGAGCGTGGTCTCCTCATGAGTGCCCGTGAGGTAGAGCAGCGCCACGGTGGCTATCGGCAGCCCGGCGCCGACGAACATCGCGGTCCGGTTGCGCAACAAGAGCCTCACCTCGGCGCGTGCGAGCGACCAGATCCGGCGGCCCGAAGCCACCAGACGCCCCGCTGCCCCGGACCGCGGCTGGACCCGGCGCGAGTTCTCCGTGTGCACGGTCATACCCCTGCTCCCGTTCGTGTAGATGCTTCCTGCAAGACGCCGACGCCACTTCCAACGGACGCTCCGGCACCGGATGCTCCGGCGATGGTCATGAAGACCTGCTCGAGCGACGCCGGCCGGGCCGACAACCCGGACAGCTCGACGCCGGCTTCTTCGGCCCAGGACAAGAGCCTCGTCAACGTCAGTTGCAACGTATCGGTATGCAGCGTGATCCGCTCCCCGCTCTCGATGAGCATGCTTCCGGGCAGCTCCGGAAGCTGGTCGCGGCGCAGGTCGCCGACCAGGTCGAAGCTGATCGTCGCCGGCTGGGCGGCCACCACCTCGGCCACCGTGCCGGTGCGGGCGATCCGGCCCTCATGCATGATCGCCAGCCGGTCGGCGAGCTCTTCGGCTTCGTCGAGGTAGTGCGTGGTCAGCAGCACGGTGGTGCCGGAGTCCAGCAGCCCGCGGACCATCTGCCAGGTGTTGTGCCGGCTCTCCGGGTCCAGACCCGTGGTGGGTTCGTCGAGGAACAACACGTCCGGCCGGCTGAGCACCGCCAGCGCCAGGTCCAAGCGCCGGCGTTCGCCGCCGGAGAGCTGCTTGACCGCGACGTCCGCCCGGCGTTCGAGGTCAACCATGGTCAGGGCCTCATCGACCGGGCGTGCGGACGTCAGGGTTCCCGCCCACATCCGGGCGGTCTCGCGCACCGTCAGGTCGCCCGGGAAGCCACCTTCTTGCAGCATGATGCCCATCCGTGGGCGAACGACGTCGCGTTCCCGGTATGGGTCGTGGCCGAGCACCCGGACCTGGCCGTCGCTCGGGCCGGCCAGCCCCTCGATGACCTCCATGGTGGACGTCTTGCCGGCACCGTTGGTGCCGAGCAGGGCGAACAGCTCACCTCGGCGGACCGAGAACGAGATCTCGCGGACTGCTTCGAACCCACCCGCGTAGCGGCGACTGAGCCGGTCGACCTCGATTGCCTCACTCATCTGACTTTCCCCTTGCCGAACCTCGTGTATGACGAAACGTTCTCACGGCTCAATCATCACAGCCGGCAAAGCGCGCAGGTGGTGAGGCCCGGCACGAGATCCGATGATTTCCTCCGCGTCACACCATGACAGATGTCATGTGCCGCACCTGGCAACCGCGGCTATGCCACCCGCGACGGCCCGGAGCCGGCACCGGTTCGCTCGATAGCGCTCGCGATGTCGGCCATGTCGTCCTCGCCGAGTTCAAGTTCCGCGGCTGGCAGCCAGCCGTCGACCTGGGTGGGACGGCGGGCACCGACGATCGCGCCCGTCACGCCCGGGAAGGCGAGCGTCCACGCCACCGCGACGGCCGCCACGGTGGTCTCACGCCGCTCCGCGATCTCGCGCAGCGCGGCGGCCAGCGCCAGATTGCGCGCGAGCCCGTCGCCGCTGAAGTCCGGATGCCCGCTGCGCCAGTCGCCCGCCTCCAGTTGCGCGGCGCGCTCGGCTGTGAACGCCCCCGTGAGCAGTCCCGATCCCATCGGGCTGTAAACGATCACTCCGGTACCGTTTCCCTCGCACCACGGCAGCACACTGGCCGCGGCGTCGCGATAGATCGCGCTGAACTGCGGCTGCAGGGAATCGACGTGTCCCATCGCCTCAGCCTGCTCGAGCTGGGGAACGTCGTGGTTGGACAGCCCCACAGCCCGGACCTTGCCCTCCTGCTTGAGATCGAGGAAGACCTGCCAATACTCCTCCAGGGGCGTGCCGTCCTGCGGCGGCCAGTGCATCTGGTAGAGGTCGATCCGCTCGACTTCGAGCCTGCGCAGGGAGTCTTCGACCTCCCGCTTGATGCTGTCCGGGGCTCCCGCTCGCCACGGCGGGACCGAATGGTCCGCGTCGTCCCAGACCACTCCCGCCTTGGTGAAGACGTACGGGCGATCCTTCTCCGGCAGCCCACGCAGCGCGTTCGCCACCACCTTCTCGGAGTGGCCCAGACCGTAGACGGCGGCGGTGTCGATCCAGTTCACGCCGCGTTCGACCGCGTGCCGGATCGCCGCGACGGATTCAGCGTCGTCCTGCTCGCCCCAGCCGTAGCGCCATCCACCGCCGCCGATCGCCCAGGCGCCGAACCCTACGCGAGTGAGGTGCATACCGCTCTTTCCCAGCGATGCGGTCGGAAGTGTGGTGTGCATCAGTCCTCCGTGTGATTCAGGTCAGTACAGCGGCCGTCATCGGTCGTCTCGCCAGGCACCGCAACGGCTTGTCAAGGATCACACATCGGAGGGGTTCCGGGCGGCACGAGTCGCGCGCGATCGCTCGTCCCCGCGCTCGGGGAAAGAGCTCACCGTCCCACCGTGGCTTCGCGCACACCGGAGCATACGATGGCCGTTATGGCTACGACGCCCGACCGCACTCGCACCCGTTTCCCCGACATCAGCTCGCGCGCCTACGAGCACCCGGCCGATCGCGGAGCGCTCGTCGCGCTGCGGTCCCTGCGCGGCTTCGACACCGTGCTGCGCAAGATGGCCGGACTGTTCAGCGAACGTGCGCTGCGCCTGCACTTCCTCTCCGGCGCCGTCCGCGTAGGAGAGACCCAGTTCGCCGCCGTCCACCAGGACGTCGTCGACGCCGTGCACATCTTGGATCTGCCCGACGTGCCCGACCTCTACGTGGTTCTCGACCCGGTGCCGAGAGCCATGGCCATCGGCAAGGACAAGCCGTTCATCGTGGTCAGCACCGGCCTGTTCGATCTCCTCGATGCCGAAGAACGCCGCTTCGTCGTGGGTCACGAGGTCGGCCATATCCTCTCCGGGCACGCCGTCTATCGCACGCTTCTGCTGGCTCTGACCAATCTCGCGCTGCGAGTCGCCTGGCTGCCGCTCGGATACGTCGGCCTGCGCGCCATCGTGCTGGCTCTCGAAGAGTGGCACCGCAAGTCCGAGTTGTCCGCGGACCGCGCCGGCCTGCTCACGTTGCAGGACCCGGACGCCGCGAAGCGGGCACTGATGAAGCTGGCCGGCGGCTCGCGGCTGGCCGAAATGGACATCGAGGCCTTCCACCAGCAGGCTCGCGAGTACGACGCCGCTGAGGACGCCCGCGACGGCCTGCTGAAACTGCTCAGTCTGATGGGCCGTACCCATCCGCACGCCGTGGTCCGGCTCGCCGAGCTCGACCACTGGGCCGGTTCGGGCGAGTACAGCCGTATCCTCGCCGGCGACTACGCCCGTCGCAGCGACGACGCCGACGCCTCGATCAGCCAGGAGGCGAGAAACGCCGCGAAGTCGTACCAAGAAGCATGGGCACGCTCGGCTGATCCGTTGATGAAGATCCTGCGTGACGTCGCAGGCGGCGCTCAGGACGCCAGCGGCAAGATCTTCGACAACATCTTCAACCGCAACCGCGAGGAGCGCGATCGCGGCGAGGAGTAAGGGGCTTCGGCGTCGTTCCGGGCACGAGCCTCGGCGGCTCAGCTGCTGAGGCTCGGCTTGACCTCGATAACGCGCGCAAGCAGCCCGTTGACGAAGCCGGGCGATTCGTCCGTCGACAGTTCACGCACCAGCGCGACCGCTTCGCTGATCGCAACCGGATCCGGGACGTCGTCGCGGTACAGGATCTCGTAGGCGCCCATGCGCAGCACGTTGCGATCCACCGCGGGCATCCGGTCGAGCGTCCAGCCCTCGGCGTAGGCGGTCAGCAATTCGTCGATGCGATCCCGATACTCGATGACGCCCTCGACGAGGGTCACCGTGTACTCGTTCACCGGGGGTTCCCCGGCGGAGACCCACCGGGACAGCGTGGCGCCGGGTGCGAGACCTTGCTGCTCCGACTCGAAGAGAATGTCCAGGGCCCGCTTACGGGCGCGGCTGCGGGCGGGCATCGTCGGCTACGGCTTTCAGGAAGCCCGGCCGAGGTACGAGCCGTCCCGGGTGTCCACTTTGACCTTCTCGCCGTTGGTGATGAACAGCGGGACCGCGATCTCGTGGCCGGTCTCGAGGCGCGCCGGCTTGTTGCCGCCGGTTGAGCGGTCGCCCTGGACACCGGGCTCGGTGTACTCGATGGTGAGCACCACAGATGGCGGAAGCTCGACGAACAGCGGGTTGCCTTCGTGCAACCCGACGGTGATGTCCTGGTTCTCCAGCAGGTAGTTCTCGGCGTCTCCGACCGTCTCGGCCGGGACGTGGATCTGCTCGTAGGACTGGGTGTCCATCACCACGAACGCGTCGGCATCGCGGTACAGGTAGGTCATCTCCCGCTTGTCGACATTGGCGGTCTCGACCTTGACTCCGGCGTTGAACGTCTTGTCCACTACCTTGCCGGACAGCACATGCTTGAGTTTGGTGCGCACGAACGCGCCGCCCTTGCCGGGCTTGACATGCTGGAAGTCCAGGACCGTCCAGAGTTGCCCGTCCAGGTTCAGAACCGTGCCGTTCTTGAGGTCGTTGGTGGTCGCCACGTCAGTAGTGCCTCTTCGTCGTCGTCTGGGCCGGGCTCGATCAGGCGTCGAGCACCAGCAACTCCTTGGTCAACGGTGTGAGCAGCTCCGGGCCGTCATCCCAGACCGCAAGTGTGTCCTCGATTCGAACACCCCCGCGGCCCGGCAGGTAAACACCAGGCTCGACGGTCACCGTCATGCGCTCAGCCAGTGTACCCACTGCTGAGTACCCCAGTGTCGGCGCCTCATGAACCTCCAGGCCAACGCCGTGCCCGGTGCCGTGGCCGAACTGTTCCTTGTAGCCGGCGTCGGCGATGACCGTCCGCGCCGCCTGGTCCACGCCGATGCATTCGGCGCCCGGCACCAGAGCCTCGCGGCCGTCTCGTTGCGCCGTGGCGACGATGTCGTAGATTTCGCGCTGCCAGTCAGCGGGCTGCGCTCCGACAACACACGTGCGAGTGCAGTCGGCGTGATAGCCCTGGTAGGCCGCGCCGAAGTCGATCTTGACGAAGTCTCCACGCTGGACGACTGAGTCGGTAGGCCGATGATGTGGAACCGCGCTGTTGGCGCCAGCAGCCACGATGGTCTCGAACGCGACGGCATCGGCACCCAGCTGGTACATCCGCCACTCGAGATCGCGGGCGATCTCCTTTTCGGTACGCCCCAGCAGGCCACCGGCGCTCAACAGGGCTTCCAGCGCCTCACTGGAAATCTCGCATGCGCGCCGCAACGCTTCGAGCTCGGATTCGTCCTTGACGGCCCGCAGGTCTTCGACCACCCGGCCCAGATGCCTCAGCTCAGCCGCTCCGCCGGCCTCGTCCAACTCGGACTGGACGGCAGCGGCGAGCTCGAGCGTCATCTCGTGTGCTTCTACGGCCAATCTGCCGGCTCCCCCGGTTGTTGCCCGTTTGGCCAGTTCAGTGGCTACGCCGCGAATCACCACCAGCTCGACATCCGGCGCCTTCTCAGCCGCCGCGGTGGCATACCTGCCGTCGGTAGCCAGCGTCACCTCACCGTCGGCCGTCACGAGCAGGGCAGCGTTGCTGCTGCTCAAACCCGTCAGATAGCGCACATTCACCAGCCGTGTGATCAATGCGGCGTCGACGTCCTGGGCCTCGAGGTGGGTCACCAGCCGAGCACGGCGGTCGGCGTGAAGTTCAGGCATACACCGACTTTAAGAGGTCTGCCACCGGGGAGCGTCAGCGGGCTCATTCCTCATCCGCAATACGAGATTCTCATCTCATAGATCTGCCGTCGTGGGTTACCATTTTGATCATGATCGAGGCCGGCCTGATCATCGTGCTCGTGCTAGCCATCGCGGCGAGCCTATTTATCATCCGGCGCAGCGCCGATCGCAAAAGCGAGCCGGCCGAGATCATCAACGCGCCTCAGTTCGAGCTCGCTACGAGACTTCAAGACGAGGCACGCACTCTGGCCCACCAAGGCCACACCGAGGAAGCCATCAAGCACGTACGCAAGCAGGCCAAGATCTCGGCCCATGAGGCCACACTCGTGGTTCAGGCGCTCATGGTCGGCCGGGTGTTCCCCGACCCCGAGACGCCAGCCACCGAGGCCGGGCCCAGCGCCGTCATCGACGACGATCTCCTGACCAGACTGCATGCGCTGGTCGCTCAAGACCCACACAAACGCACGGCGGCGATCCAGTTGCTGCGGGATCGCACCGGCATGAACGCGCGCGAGGCGCGCAACTTCGTCAACGCGCTCTAGAACCACGCGGCGTCGACAGGTCTCGCAACACGATCGGCTCTCCGTCACCTAACGCCTGGTGGCGGAGAAGATGATCTGATATCACCCCCGCGCTAGCATCTTCGGTTCCGCCGTTATACGCTGATCACATGCGTCAGTTACTCGTGCGGATCCCCGACGACCTCCATGCCCGGCTGACCGAGAAAGCCAAACGCGAAGGCGTCTCCGTCAACGCTCTGGCCAACCAGGTACTCGACGCCGCCGCGCCTCCGTTGAACGCATCAAACGGCCTCGTCACCCGCCGTTATCGCCTCCGCGAGAAGGCCCGGCAGATGGGCGTGCTCGTCGAAACACCCGCTCCCCCGGTCCCGCGGGAACGGTTCGAGGCGGCACTCAAGGGAACCGAACACGTCGGGCCGGTGATGGACGAACTATGGGCAACTGAACAGCCAGAAAGTAAATGACGGCAGCTTTCGGTGCCGCACCTCTACATGCCGGGAGGTGATGCTCTCGCTTGTCGAGCCGTGGGTTTGTGGGATGGGCCTGTGAGAGGGGATCAAGGGTGGTCGACACAACACTGACATACGTGGATTCGTCGGTTCTGCTGCGCTCGTATCTAGCCGCAGAGCCTGGGCACGCGGAGGCCCGAGCGCTGATCGAGGACGAGAGACTCCTGGTCACCGCCACGTTCACGCTCATCGAAGTCACCTCTACGCTGGTTCGGGCCCGGCATTCGAAAGGGCTGCCCGACGCCGACATCCTGATCGAGAAGCTGCACGAGGAAGTCTCCCCCGACGGTCCGATCAACCTCGCCCGAGCCGACGTGGCCGCCACCGAGAGCGCCGCGCTCACCATCGTCCGGCACTATGCGCTGGGCCCGCTCGAGGCGATGCACCTCGCCGTCGCCGATCTCGTCGTCCGGCAACTCACCGAGCCCGGCGAACAAGTCGGGTTCGCCACCCACCGGCAGTCGCAACGACGCGCGGCCAAGGCCCTCGGCTTCGTCCCGATCTGAACCTGCCCGTGATCGTGAGTAAGATTCGGCTGCGATCTGGTGATCGTCAGGGCGTTGTGGCGGTGTTTTCGCGACCACAACGCGCTCACGATCACTGGGGGTTGGCCAGCGCGCGCAAGGCGAGCTCATAGGAGCCGAGGCCGAAACCGGCGATGGTTCCGGTGGCCACACCCGCCACCACGCTGGTGTGGCGGAAAGACTCGCGAGTGGCCGGGTTCGAGATATGCACCTCGACCAGCGGCGCACTCAACTGGGCACAGGCGTCGCGCAACGCGTACGAGTAATGCGTGAACGCCGCGGGGTTGAGCACCACCGGAATGCCGGCATCGGCGGCGTCGTGCAGCCAGTGCACCAGCTCTGACTCGTCATCGGTCTGGCGAACCTCGACGTCGAGACCCAGCTCCTTGCCGACCCGCTCGCACAACTCGACCAGTCCCGCATAGGACGTGCTGCCGTACACATCCGGCTCACGTGAACCGAGACGCCCTAGGTTGGGCCCGTTGAGTACCAGAACACGTTTCATATCGGCCAGCATCTCCCATCCAGGCGTTCAGCGCACCGCCATCCAGGCGCGTCTGACAACCGTCTCATCCGGACACTTCGCTGAACGCCGCTACGAGCAGCTGTGGGTCCGGCCCTTCGAGAATGCCTGGCTTGGCCAGCCCGTCGAGAACGACGAACCGCAGCAGGTCTCCGCGGCTCTTCTTGTCCACGCGCATCGCCTCGAGCAGCCGCGGCCATGCCTCAGCCGGGTAATGGGTCGGCAGTCCCATGCGCTCGAGGATGGTGCGGTGCCGGTCGGCGGTGACGTCGTCGAGGCGGCCGGCGACCCGGCCCAACTCGGCCGCGAACACCATGCCCACCGAGATCGCGGCGCCGTGGCGCCAGCGGTAACGCTCTACCTTCTCGACCGCGTGCCCGAGGGTGTGCCCGTAGTTGAGGATCTCCCGCAGGCCGGACTCGCGCAGGTCAGCGCCGACGACGTCGGCTTTCACCCGCACAGACCGCTCCACCAGCTCCTGCACGTAGGGCCCGTCCGGCAGCGATGCGCCGTCCGGATCGGACTCGATGATCTCCAGAATGCCCGGATCGGCGATGAAGCCGGCTTTGATCACTTCGGCCAGGCCGGCCACGTACTCGTTCTTCGGCAGCGTGGCGAGGGTCGCGAGATCACACAACACACCGGCCGGCGGGTGGAACGCCCCCACCAAGTTCTTACCTTCGGCCGTGTTAATGCCTGTTTTGCCGCCGATCGCGGCGTCGACCATACCCAGCACCGTCGTCGGCACCGGCACCCAGCGCACCCCGCGCAGCCAGGTCGCCGCGACGAAGCCCGCGAGATCGGTGCTCGCCCCTCCGCCGATACCGACGATCGCATCCGATCGGGTCATGCCGATGCGTCCCAAGACCGACCAGCAGTAGGCGGCAACCTCTGCTGCCTTCGCGTCCTCGGCGTCGGGTATCTCGACGGCGTGCGCCTCGTAGCCTTCGCCGTTGAGATCGTCGCGAACCGCATCGGCCGTCGTTCGCAAGCCGGCAGGATGGATCACCGCCACCCGCCGGGCATCTCGGCCGATCAGCCGCGGCAGCTCACCCAGCAGCCCTCGCCCGACTACCACCTCATACGGCGCGTCGCCGCCGACGCTGATGCGCGTCGCGGCGCCTGGCCCGTCAGACATGTGCGATGACCTCCTGCGCGACCTCGTCGATACTGCGGCCGCTGGTGACAACTGTGACCGTCGCAACCTCTTCGTACAGCGGCCGTCGCTCATCGAGCAGCCGTTTCAACTGCGCTCGTGGACTGTCCAGCAGCAGCGGCCGATCCTTGTTGAGCCCAACTCGCGACACGGCGTCGGCCAGTCCGACATCCAGGAAGACCACGTGGTGCCGCCCGAGCTCCGCGCGGATGCCGGCGTCGCCCACCGCTCCCCCGCCGAGTGACAGCACACCGTCGTGCTCCGCCAGCGCAGCCGAGACGGCTTCGCGCTCCATCTGCCGGAAGGCAGGTTCGCCGTCGTCGATGAAGATCTCGGTGATCGCCTTGCCGGCCAGACGTTCGATGTCGGTGTCGGTGTCGCGCAGGCGCATCCCCAGGTGAGCGGCGACCCGCCGGCCGACGCTCGACTTACCCGCGCCGGGCGGCCCGACGAGCACCACTCGCGGGCTCACCGTACGGCCAGCCGATCCGGGATCGCGTCCAGGTAGGCGCGCAGGTTGCGGGCCGTCTCCGGGACCGAGTCGCCGCCGAGCTTCTCCAGCACCGTCTGCGCTACCACCAGCGCCACCATGGCCTCGGCCACCACTCCGGCTGCCGGGACCGCGCAGACGTCCGAGCGCTGATGATGAGCCCGGGCTTCCTCACCGGTGGCGGTGTCGATGGTACGCAGGGCCCGCGGCACGGTGGAGATAGGTTTCATCGCGGCCCGGACCCGCATGATCTCGCCGGTGGACATGCCGCCCTCGATGCCGCCGGAGCGCCCGGACGTGCGCCGCACGCCGCCGCCCTCGACCGCCTCGATCTCGTCCTGCGCATCGGAACCCCTGGTGCGGGCCAGCTCGAAGCCGTCGCCCACCTCGACGCCCTTGATGGCCTGGATGCTCATGAGCGCTCCGGCCAGCCGGGCGTCGAGACGGCGGTCGCCGTGAACATAGCTGCCGATGCCAGGCGGCATGCCGTGCACCACGACCTCCACCACGCCGCCGAGGGTGTCGCCGGCCTTGCGGGTCTCGTCGACCTCGGTCACCATCGCCGCGCTGGTGTCCTGGTGGAAGCAGCGCAGCGGATCGGCGTCGAGCTTCTCGACATCGTCGGGTCCGGGCAACGGCGTACCTGGCGGCGCGGCCACGGTGCCGAGCTCGACGGTGTGACTCACCAGCCGCACACCACAGGCCTGATCGAGAAATGCCGCGGCCAAAGCGCCGAGCGCCACCCGGGCAGCCGTCTCACGGGCACTGGCCCGTTCCAGCACCGGCCGGGCTTCGTCGAAACCGTACTTCTGCATGCCGGCGAGGTCCGCATGGCCCGGGCGCGGCCGGGTGAGCGGTGCGTTGCGGGCCAGGCCTTCGAGCTCAGCCGGATCAACCGGGTCCGGCGCCATGACCCGCTCCCACTTCGGCCACTCGGAGTTGGCCACCTGAACGGCCACCGGACTGCCGAGCGTGCGGCCGTGCCGGACGCCACCGAGGAACGTGACCTCGTCCGCCTCGAACGACATCCGCGCACCACGGCCGTAGCCGAGCCGTCGCCGGGCCAGCGCCGCGGCGATATCGTCGGAGGCCACCTGGACGTCGGCCGGAAGTCCTTCGAGGATTGCGACGAGTGCGGGGCCGTGCGACTCCCCCGCTGTGAGCCATCTGAGCATGATGCACATCTTCCCACGCAACGCCGCCGCGCCCGTCTCCCACTCCCCATTTCCCGGTCGACGCTTTCCCCCCTTTCTCGCGTTGATCATGGGCAGATGGCACCTATTCGAGCTCGAGAAGGTGCCATCTGCCCATGATCAACGCGAGAAGGGGCCGAGCATCGGCGGGCGAGGAACAACTGAGCCGCGGGCGGGCACACCATCGCCCGGTATGTGAGATAGTCTCGCGAGCGTGCCACACGATCTCGATGCGGCCTTCTTGTCGCTTCCCATGCGCTTGCTCGCCGATACCGCCCTGAACCACGCCCGCAGCCTCGGGGTGGAACACGCCGACTTCCGGCTGGAACGGATCCGGTCCCAGGACCTCACACTGCGCGACGGCAATCTCGACGGCAGCCGCGACGGCGAGGACGTCGGGTTCTGCGTTCGGGTCCTCCATGAGGGCACCTGGGGTTTCGCCGCGGCCGTCGACCTCACGACCGAAGAGGCCGTCCGTGTCGTCGATCGCGCCGTCGAGCTGGCGAAGGTCGCCCGCGACCTGAATCCGAACCGCGTCGAGATCGCCGCCGAACCGGTCCACTCGGACGTGACGTGGGTCTCCGCCTATGAGATCGATCCGTTCACGGTTCCCGACGCGGAGAAGATCGGGCTCCTGGCCGAACGCTCCAGGCGCGTGCTGAGCCAGGACGGTGTCGACCACGTCACCGCCCAGCTGGGACAGGTGCTCGAGAACAAGTTCTATGCCGACACCGCCGGCACCGTCACCACCCAACAGCGAGTCCGGGTGCAGCTGTTCTTCGATGCCTTGGCGGTCGACGCCGAGAGCGGACGGTTCGAGACCATGCGCACCCTGGCTGCTCCTGCCGGGCGCGGCTGGGAGTACATCACCGGGGCAGACGGCGTTTTCGACTGGGACGAAGCACTCGACGAGCTCGGGCCGCTGCTGGCCGAGAAGCTAGCTGCTCCAGGCGTGACACCCGGGCGATACGACCTCGTCATCCATCCCAGCAATCTTTGGCTCACCATCCACGAGTCGATCGGCCACGCCACCGAACTGGACCGTGCGCTCGGGTACGAAGCGAACTACGCCGGAACCTCGTTCGCCACCCTCGACCAGCTGGGCACCCTGCGCTACGGCTCGCCTGCCATGCAGGTCACCGGTGATCGCACCGCGCCGTACGGGCTGTCCACCATCGGTTACGACGACGAAGGCGTGCAGACCCAGCAGTGGGACATCGTCCGCGACGGGGTCCTGGTCGGCTACCAGCTGGACCGTGCCATGGCGCAGGCCAATGCCGAGGTACTCGGCACCAGCCGGTCAAACGGCTGCGCGTTCGCCGACTCCCCCGGTCACGTGCCCGTGCAACGCATGGCCAACGTCTCGCTCCAGCCGGCCGATGCGGGTCCGTCCACCGAAGACCTCATCTCACGGGTGGAGGACGGCATCTACGTCGTCGGCGACAAGTCATGGTCGATCGACATGCAGAGATACAACTTCCAGTTCACCGGACAACGCTTCTACCGGATCAAGAACGGCCAGCTGGCAGGGCAGCTCCGCGACGTCGCCTACCAGGCGACCACCACCGAGTTCTGGGGCTCTCTGGACGCTGTCGGGGGCCCGCAAACATACGTACTGGGCGGCGCTTTCAACTGCGGCAAAGCCCAGCCAGGACAGATCGCACCGGTCTCGCACGGCTGTCCATCCGTCCTGATGCGCGATATCAACATTCTCAACACCGGGCAGGAGGGGGGCCAGTGAGCCAGCCGATGACACCCCAGGAGATCGTCGAACGCTGCCTCGAGCTGTCCAAGTCCGACGGCATGATCGTGCTGGTCGACGAGAACTCGTCCGCCAACCTGCGCTGGGCCAACAACGCGTTGACCACGAACGGCGTCATGCATGCCCGCCAGGTCACTGTCATCGCGACGGTCGGCGCGGGCACAGGCGCGGCCTCCGGTGTCGTGGCCCGCAGCGCCGTCACGCCGGATGATCTAGAACCATTCGTCCGCTCCGCCGAGCAAGCCGCGCAGGACAACGGTGCCGCCGAAGACGCACAGCCATTGCTGGACGGCGAAGCGGCCACGGACTGGTACGACGAGCCCGGACGGACCTCGGCGACGGCGTTCCAGAGCATCGCCCCGGCTTTGGGAGAGGCGTTCATCCGCGGCCGCAACGAACAGCGGGTGCTCTACGGCTATGTCGAGCACGACGTTCGCACCACCTACGTCGGCACCTCGACCGGCTGGCGCTACCGCCACGAGCAGCCCACCGGAAATATCGGCATCACCGGCAAGACAGCCGACCTGGCCAGCTCTGCCTGGGTCGGCCAGGCCGTGCGAGACGTGGCGGATCTCGACATCAACGTGCTCGACGCCGAGCTCACCCGTCGGCTGGCCTGGTCACAACGCGCCGTCGAGTTGCCGGCCGGCCACTACGACACCGTGCTGCCGCCCAGCGCGGTCTCCGACCTGATGGTCTACGCCTACTGGAACATGAGCGCACGAGACGCCCACGACGGCCGCACCGTGTATTCGAAACCCGGAGCCGGCACCCGGGTCGGCGAGAAGATCGCCGACCGCCCGGTCACGCTGTGGTCCGACCCGGCCGTGCCCGGCCTGACCAGCACCCCGTTTGCGCTGGCCCGCGCGTCGTCCGCGGCGCAGAGCGTCTTCGACAACGGGCTTCAGCTTCAGCGCACCGAGTGGATCTCCGAGGGGACGCTGTCGGCACTCATCCAGACGAGGCATTCGGCCGACCTGACCGGGCTGCCGGTCACACCGGCCATCGAAAACCTGGGACTCGACGTCGGTGACGCCGGCGGTGACATTGACGATCTCGTCTCCGGTGTCGAGCGTGGCCTACTGCTCACCTGCCTCTGGTACATCCGTGAAGTGGACCCGCAGACGCTGCTGCTGACCGGGCTGACCAGGGACGGCGTCTACCTGGTGGAGAACGGCGAGGTGACCGGAGCGGTGAACAACTTCCGGTTCAACGAAAGCCCCATCTCGCTGCTGAGCCGCTTCAGCCATGCCAGCGAAACCGTCCACACTGTCGGCCGGGAGTTCGGCGACTACTTCCCGCGGACCGCTATGCCAGCGCTGCGGGTGCCGGACTTCAATATGTCGTCGGTCAGCCAGGCGTCGTAGGAGCGGCCCCCGAGGCCGCATCCGGTCGGGCGGTGCCTGGTCAGGGTTGCCGGCCCTCGGGGCCGGAGTCCGGGGCATCGGGGACCTCAACCAACTCGCTAGGGCGGTCCGCGCCCGGAGCGGTGCCGTCATCTGCGCCGTTTGACGCGCTGCCGCCCGCTGCCTCGCCGCCGGCCTCCGGACTTGACCCCTCCGGGGCGGTTTGGCCGTTCAGGCGGCGACGACGCCTGTTGATCAAGAACCGGGTGAGCTCCACGATAGCGGTGATACCGATGGCGATGGAGAACCCGACCGCGAGGCCCTTCAAGGGTTCTTCACCGAAGGTGATACCGCCGAAGTATCCGATCAGGCCGGCATACATCCCCCAGGACAATGCCGCGAATATCTCGAAGAACGAGAACTTCCGGAGCGGATAGTGCACCGTTCCCGCGGTCAGCGTGACGGCGGTACGGCCTCCCGGAATCTGCCGGCAGACCACCAGGATCAGCCCACCGCGTTCTTGGAGCTGCTGTTCGGCCCACCCGAACCCGGAACGCATCTTGGATCCAGGTTTGGAACGGTTGTACAGACGTCTGCCAGCATAGCGGCCTATGCCGTAGGCCATGTGGTCGCCGATGTAGGCGCCCGTGGCCGCCACCAGGATCAACAGCCACAACGACGGCGCCCCGCTCGCGGCGAACACGCCGGCGGTGATGACCAGCGTCTCCGCCGGAACGAGCGGAAGGACCGAGTCGATGGCGGCGAACAGCAGGATAACGACGTAGATCCACGGTGAGGACATCGCGTTCTGGGCGATCTCCAGGATCGCGTCCGCGAACTCCCCCAATGCCTCCAGCATGGTCCTCTTCCCGCCGAGCCACTATGTGCCACTCCGGCGGTGACCCCTGCAGAACACCCAGCCGCCGACCGGAACGCTTCTATCCTTTCACGACGTTACGCCGACTTCCCTGCAAGGACGTACGACCACAGGCGGATTATTCCCTCATTCACCCGGAGGGGTTTCCCCTCATCATGAACACTTACCCGGTGCTCATGATCACGGGTTTGGGTGGAGCCAACCGGGGCAGGCTCCGGGGCTCAGCTCTCGAACGCCTCGGGCGCCGGGCAGGAGCACACGAGGTTCCGGTCGCCGTAGGCGCCGTCGATCCGGCGTACCGGCGGCCAGTACTTCTCGTCGGCCGGCGCCCCCGACGGATACACCGCGGTGGCGCGGCTGTACGGGTGGTCCCACTCCGCCACCAGTGACGATGCGGTGTGCGGCGCATTACGCAGCGGGTTGTCCTCGGCCGGCCAGTCACCCGAGCGCACCCGTTCGGCCTCGGCGCGGATGGCGATCATCGCATCGCAGAACCGGTCCAGCTCGGCCAGGTCCTCGGACTCCGTGGGCTCGATCATCAACGTGCCGGCGACCGGGAAGGACATCGTCGGCGCGTGGAAGCCGTAGTCGATCAGCCGCTTGGCGACGTCGTCGACCGTCACTCCGCTTTCCTTGGTCATCGGCCGCAGATCGACGATGCACTCATGCGCCACCAGACCGTTGCGGCCGGTGTAGAGCACCGGGAAATGATCCCGGAGCCGCACTGCCACGTAGTTGGCGGCCAGCACTGCCACCTGGGTGGCGAGCTTCAGCCCATCCGGGCCCATCATCCGGATATAGGCCCACGAGATCGGCAGAATCGAAGCCGAGCCGAACGGTGCGGCGGCCACCGGCCCGACTCCGGTGGCCGGGCCCGCCTCCGGCAGCAGTGGATGGTTGGGCAGGAACGGCCGCAAGTGCTCGCGTACCCCGATCGGGCCCACACCCGGCCCACCTCCGCCGTGCGGGATGCAGAAGGTCTTGTGCAGGTTCAGGTGGCTGACATCGGCGCCGAACTCTCCGGGCTTGGCGAGGCCGACGAGCGCGTTGAGGTTCGCGCCGTCAACGTACACCTGGCCACCGGCGTCGTGCACCAGGCGAGCGATCTCGGCGATGCCTTCCTCGTAGACGCCGTGGGTCGAAGGATAGGTCACCATGATCGCGGCCAGGCGGTCACCGTGCTCGTCGATCTTGGCGCGGAGGTCGTCGAGGTCCACCGTGCCGTCGTCCGCACCGGCCACGACCGCCACTCGCATACCCGCCATGACGGCCGACGCGGCATTGGTGCCGTGCGCGCTGGACGGGATCAGGCACACGTCACGCTGGTCGTCGCCGCGAGAACGGTGGTAGGCGCGGATGGCGAGCAGGCCAGCCAGCTCACCCTGGGATCCGGCGTTGGGCTGCATCGACACGGCGGCATACCCGGTGATGGTGGCCAGCCACTTTTCCAGCTGCCGGATGAGTTCGAGGTACCCTTCGGCCTGTTCGATCGGCACGAACGGGTGGATGCCGGCGAAACCGGGCCAGGTGATCGGCTCCATCTCAGTGGCGGCATTGAGCTTCATGGTGCACGAGCCGAGCGGAATCATGCCTCGGTCGAGCGCGTAGTCCTTGTCCGCCAGCCGCCGCAGGTAGCGCAGCATCGAGGTCTCGGAGCGATGCGCGTTGAACACCGGGTGGGTGAGGAACTCGCTGCTGCGCTGCAGCTGCGCCGGAATGCCGGAACGGATCTCGTGGGTGGGTTCGACGCCGGTGCCGAACGCCTTCAGCACCACCGCGATGTCCGCGTCGGTGGTCACCTCGTCGCACGCCACACGTACCCGGTCGGGTCCGTCCAGGCCGAGGTTGATTCCGAGCTCCGCCGCCTCGGCGACGACCGCCTCGGCCCGCCCCGGAACCTTCGCCAGCACGGTGTCGAAGAACGCGTCGTGGACGACTTCGACTCCGCCGGCACGCAGTTGAACCGCGAGCATCGACGCGTGGCCGTGGACACGGCGGGCGATGTCTCTCAAGCCGTCCGGTCCGTGCCACACCGCGTACATCGATGCGACGACGGCGAGGAGCACCTGCGCCGTGCAGATGTTGGACGTGGCGCGCTCACGGCGGATGTGCTGCTCGCGGGTCTGAAGCGCCAGCCGGTACGCCTGTGAGCCGTCAGCGTCCACTGAGACGCCGACGAGACGGCCCGGCAGTCCGCGTTCCAGGCCGGAGCGCACACCGATGTAGCCGGCGTGGGGTCCGCCGTAGCCCAGAGGGACGCCGAAGCGCTGGGAGCTTCCGACGACGACGTCGGCGCCCATCTCTCCGGGCGGTGTCAGCAGCGTCAGCGCCAAAAGATCCGCGGCCACCGCGACCTGTGCGCCGCGGGCATGCACCTCGTCGATCAGCGGACGCAGGTCCCGGACCTGACCCGACGACCCCGGGTATTGCAGCAATACGCCGAACAGCTCGCCCTCCGGGAGCCCACCCTCGAGGTCGGCCACCTCGACGGTGATGCCCAGCGGTTCCGCGCGGGTCTGAACGACGGCGATGGTCTGCGGGAGGCAGTCCGCGTCGACGACGAACCGGTCCGGCCCGCCGCGCACGGCACGCCGCATCAGGGTCATGGCCTCCGCCGCCGCGGTGGCTTCGTCGAGCAGGCTGGCGTTGGCGGTGGGCAGCCCGGTCAGATCGGCCACCATGGTCTGGAAGTTCAGCAAGGCCTCCAGCCGGCCCTGTGAGATCTCCGGCTGGTAAGGCGTGTAGGCGGTGTACCAGCCTGGATTCTCGAGCACTCGACGGACGACGACGGGCGGCGTCACGGTGTCGGAATAACCCTGGCCGATCATCTGGGTCTGCCGCCGGTTGCGCCGCGACAGCTGACGCAGCTCCTCCAGCGCTTCGAGCTCGGTGCTCGGATCGGGCAGGTCGAGCTCACTCAAGGTGCGGATAGCTTCCGGCACGGCCGCGTCGGTCAGGGCGTCAAGAGACTCGTACCCGACGGCCGCGAGCATGGTCGCGATCTCGTCATCTCGCGGCCCGACGTGCCGGGCGACGAAGGGTGCGCCATCCGAGACGCCCGTCAGCGGCTGGACGCGGGGGGAAGTCGACATGTTTGGAGCTCCTCGGTCTACACGGGTGTACTCGAGCGCTCCCCCTCTGTCACGCCGGCGCATGCCAGCACTCCAGAGTCGCCTGTCCCGGCCGGTCCTTGATGCCTGAGAGGTTGACGGGGATGTTGCCCCTTCGGCGCCCCGCAGCGGTCACATCCGCTGCGAAGACTCTCCCGGCCGGAGTCGACGGCTATGCCGCCCAGCATAACGCGCTCTCGTGTTCACTCCGATCTCACCTACGTGAGCGGCGCCGTTCTCCTCCTCCCCAACCTGCGGTGATCGTGAGCGGATTCTTGCCGTCAACAGCGGCGTTTTGCCCGTTTTGCCGAGGCGATCGGAGCAAGAATCCGCTCACGATCACCGATGCGGAGCCCCGGTGTGTCCTGGGCGAGGGCGCACTCCGCGTCAGGTGTAACGTCAGGGCGGTGCAGAAGGAGTCTCGGGGGCTCCAAGCGCGCCGCTGGGCCAGCCGCGCGCTGCGGAGACGCCCCCGGTTTCGTCATCCAGCCCAATACGTCGTAGCCGGGTTCGGCTCCGCGATCGCGGTCGGGACGGTTCTGCTGTCCCTTCCCGTAGCCCGTGAGGGCCCCGGTTCGGCCACATTCGTTGAGGCGTTGTTCACCGCCACGTCTGGTGTGTGCGTCACCGGACTGATCGTCGTCGACACCCCGGTGTACTGGTCGACGTTCGGCGAGATCGTCATCCTCGGGCTCATTCAAGTCGGCGGCTTCGGCCTGATGACGATGGCCTCGCTGCTGGTCCTGCTCGTGTCCCGCAGGATCGGACTGCGCTCGCGCTTGACCACGGCAGCGGAGACCAAGAGCCTCGGCCTGGGTGATGTCCGCCGGGTCATCGTCGGCGTCGCCAAGGTGAGCGTTGTCTTCGAGGTGGTCACGGCAATCGTCCTGACCGCGCGCCTGGCGACCGGATACGACGAGCCGATCGGGCGAGCCGCCTACCTGGGCGTGTTCCATGCCATCTCGGCCTTCAACAACGCCGGCTTCTCGCTATACGTCGACTCACTCGAACAGTTCGTCAATGATCCCTGGATCCTCCTGCCCATCGCCGTCGCGGTGATCTGCGGTGGCATCGGATTCCCCGTGCTGCTGGAGCTGCGCCGGGAGTTCCGCCAGCCCGGACGATGGAGCCTGCATACCAAGATCACGGTCTGGGCGACGGCGGTGCTCCTTGTCGGCGGTACCGCGTTCATGTTGCTCAGTGAGTGGCACAATGACGGCACTCTGGGGCGGTTGAGCCTGCCGTCCAAGATCATGAACGGGTTCTTCCACTCCGTCATGCCACGCACGGCCGGCTTCAACAGCCTCGACGTGGGTGAGATGACCGAGGGCACCTGGCTGGGCACCGATGTGCTGATGTTCATCGGCGGCGGGAGCGCGGGGACGGCCGGCGGCATCAAGGTCACGACCTTCTTCCTGTTGCTGTTCGTGATCATGGCCGAGGTCCGCGGCCGACGCGCCGTCAATGTCTTCGACCGCAAGGTCGGCCCGCGAGTTCAGCGGCAGGCACTGACCGTGGCGCTGCTCAGTGTGGCGGCAGTCGTGATACCGACCATCATCATCGTCGAGACCACCGACTTCGGTACTGACCAGGTCCTCTTCGAGGTCGTCTCCGCATTCTCGACGGTTGGTTTGTCCACCGGCATCACCGCTGAACTCCCGCCGGCGGCTCACCTCGCCATCGTCGTGCTGATGTTCGTCGGCCGGATCGGCCCGATCACCTTCGCCAGCGCGCTTGCGCTGCGCCAAGACGAAAAACTCTATGACCTGCCAGAAGGCCGACCGATCATTGGCTGACGTTCCAGATCCGCGCCCACTCTGCGAGATAGCGGGCCGACATTGGCCCTGATCGGTTGCGGTCGCTTCCCAGCCGTGTAATGTCGCGCGAGTGCACGGGGACAATGCGGCACGCGATGCGGGCTGGCTGGCATGGCTGATCAAGCACCGGCCGCGATTCACGCATCCCGCACAGTTCGTCGTCGCGGGCTTCGCGTTCATGGTCTCGGTTGGCACGGTCATTCTGATGTTGCCGATCGCCACGGAGGCACCGGGCTCTGCGAGCTTCATCGAAGCGTTGTTCACCGCTACGTCGGCGGTCTGCATCGTCGGGCTCATCGTCGTGAGCACACCGGACTACTGGTCGACCTTCGGCGAGGTCGTCATCATGGGTCTCTTCCAGGTCGGTGGCTTCGGGATCATGACCATGAGCTCTCTGCTGGTCGTGCTCGTATCGCGGCGGATGAACCTGCGCTCCCGCCTGACGACGGCCGCCGAGACGAAGAGCCTCGGCCTGGGCGACGTCCGCCGGGTGGTCACCGGTGTCGCCAAGCTCAGCATCACCTTCGAGGTCACGGTCATGGTCATCCTGACCACCCGGCTCATCGTGGGTCACGACGAGTCCTTCGGGCGTGCCCTCTACCTGGGGACGTTTCACGCCGTCTCCGCGTTCAACAACGCCGGTTTCTCGCTCTACAACGACAGCCTCGAAGGCTTCGTCAACGATCCCTTGGTGCTCCTGCCGATCGCCATCGCCGCGATCTGCGGCGGCATCGGATTCCCGGTTCTGCTCGAGATGCGCCGTCAATTCTGGAAGCCCCGCGGCTGGAGCCTGCACACCAAACTCACGGTCTCGATGACCGTGCTCCTGCTCGTTCTCGGCTCCGCCTTCATCATGGCCAGCGAGTGGCGCAACGACGAGACGCTCGGTCCGCTCAGTCTTGCCGGCAAGTTCCTGAACGGCTTCTTCCATGGCGCGATGCCCCGCTCAACCGGCTTCAACAGCCTCGACGTCGAGCAGATGACCGAGGCCACCTGGCTCGGCACCGACGTGCTCATGTTCATCGGCGCCGGCAGCGCAGGCACCGGGGGCGGGATCAAGGTCACCACCTTTGCCTTGTTGTTCTTCGTCATCTACTCCGAGTTGCGCGGCGAACCACACGTCAACATCTTCGACCGCCAGATCAGTTCGCGGGTACAGCGCCAGGCACTTACTGTCGCGTTGCTGACGGTGGCCCTAGTGGTCATACCGACCGTGTTCATCCTGTTCGTCACTGACCTGTTCAGCCTCGATCGTGTTCTGTTCGAAGTGATATCCGCGGCCTGTACAGTGGGTCTGTCTACCGGGATCACCGCGGATCTTCCGGCCGGCATACAAGGACTTCTGGTGGTATTGATGTTCGTCGGGCGACTAGGCCCGATCACGCTCGGCACCGCTCTGGCCTTGCGTCAGCGCACGCGTCTGTACGAGCTTCCTGAAGGGAGGCCGATCATTGGCTAAGAAGCAGCGCGACAGCAATGTCGTGGTGGTCTGCGGGCTGGGCCGGTTCGGCAAGTCGCTGGCACTGGAGCTGATGAAAGAGGAGACCGAGGTGCTCGGCATCGATGCCGACGCCGACAAGGTCCAGAATGTGTCAGGGCGGCTCACCCACGCCGTGGTGGCCGACACCACGAAGATCGAGGTGCTGCGCCAGCTGTCCGTGCACGAGTTCACCCGCGCCGTCGTCGGTATCGGCTCCGACATCGAGTCGAGCATCCTGACCGCGTCGTCGCTCGTCGAGATCGGCATCCCCAACATCTGGGCCAAAGCGATCAGCAATTCGCACGCTCGCATCCTGACCCAGATCGGCGTCCACCACGTCACCCGGCCCGAACACGACATGGGCATCCGGGTAGCTCACCTCGTGCGCGGCCGGATGATGGACTACATCGAGTTCGAAGACGGCTTCGCCATGGTGAAGACCACTCCCCCGGCGCATATCGTCGGCAAGCGGCTCAGTGACTCGAAGGTACGCCAGGAGTACGGTGTCACGGTCGTGGCGATCAAGCGGCCCGGTGAAGGCTTCACCTATGCCACTGCCGAGACGATCATCCGCCCCGGCGACACCGTCATCGTCTCCGGCCTGGCGCGCGACACGGAGAGGTTCAGCGAAGCCTCCTGAATCCGGCCTTCCGGCCGGGTCACGCCGGCTTGGCAGCGCGGGCACGGCGACGCGCTGCCAGCTGGTCGCCAGGATGCTCCTGGTCGTCGTCACCGGCTCGCTCGCCGGGAAGCTCGACCAACGTCGCTTCAACCTCGCGCCACACCCGGCCCACGGCGATGCCGAACACACCCTGGCCGCCCTGGACCAGATCGACGACCTCGTCGGCAGAGGTGCACTCATAGACGCTGGCGCCGTCGCTCATCAGGGTGATGCCCGCGAGGTCCTGGACACCGCGCTCGCGCAGGTGGGTGACGGCCTGGCGGATTTGCTGGAGCGAGACGCCGGTGTCGAGGAGACGCTTCACGATCTTGAGAACGAGGATGTCACGGAACGAGTACAGCCGCTGGCTGCCCGAACCCGTCGCCGAGCGGACCGTCGGCTCAACTAAACCGGTACGCGCCCAGTAGTCGAGCTGCCGATAGGTGATACCCGCGGCGTTGCAGGCCGTCGGCCCGCGGTATCCGACGTCGTCCGGAACACTCCCGACAACGGTGTCGAACAGCTGACCCTGACCGTGGACGGCGCCAGCAGCGGAGTCAACATAACGCCCAGGCGAGTCGATACCGGATGTCTTGTCTGCGCTCACGCCGTCCCCTTCGTTATGGATGTGACAGGAGTGACGCTAGGCGGACAGCGATCAACGGTCAACGCAACACGCGGGTAAGCCTCAAGCTGGACTTCAGACTTAAGACCCCGGATGAATGACCGTGGCTGCCGCGCGACCCGCCTCACCACATCTGAGCTGCGCGAACAATGGAATCGGGCGGAATTGCCCAGCGCCCGGCGCCAATAGGTGATATCGCCTGCCGGCCCGCCTCGGTGGCGATCATGGCGCAAGCTCGTGGCGGATGTCATGGCCGTCTCAGCGTTCCGGGGGCTGGCCGTGGAAGTCTTCCGGCGACACTTGATCGAGGAACTCCCTGAACTTGGCGACCTCGTCTTCGGACACCTCGTCAGACTCCGAGTCCCCGTCCGCCATCAGCACACCAGCCTCGTCAAGGAGCATGTCGGCGGCATAGATCGGCGAGCCGGTCCGCAACGCGAGCGCAATCGAGTCCGACGGACGCGAACTGACCTCTACGCCGCCGGTGAACACCAGCTCGGCGTAGTACGTGCCGTCCCGCACCTCGGTGATACGCACCTGCTCGAGGGCAGTGCCCATCGCCTCCAGGACATCTTTGAACAGATCATGGGTCAGCGGCCGAGGCGGCACCACACCCTGCTGGGCGAAGGCGATAGCGGTGGCCTCCACCGCTCCGATCCAGATGGGCAAATACCGATTACCGCCCACCTCGCGCAGGAGTACGATCGGCTGATTGGACGGCATCTCCACCCGGACGCCGACAACGTCGAGTTCGCGCACGCATCCCAGACTACCCCGGCATCGCCCCGGCTCCCAGGGCCCGTCCAGAGAATCCGTCGGCGTGGGCCGATTCAGTTCGGCAGCGACGCCCGCGCCCGCGAAACGGTCTGATTCAGGCGTGGGGACTACCGGCTGCGTAGGCGATGCACGCCCGCGTCGACAAACGCGGCATGGAGCCGGGTGGTCAACCGGGCGATCTCCGCCGCCGTCTCCTCCGCTCGTCCGGCGGCATCGGCACTGCGCTGGCGCAGCATCGGAGCCAGGACCTGTTCGACGAGATCGACCTCACGCTCAGCGGCACTGCGCACCGATCGTAGATGCCGGGGCTCGAGGCCATACTGAGCCAGCTCACCGGCTGTACGGGCCACAAACAGGGCGTGGGCGTCATAGACACCCGAACGGCCGGCTCGCACCAGAGAGTACGACTCGAGCTCCGCCAGGAGCTCCTCCTCGATGCCAGCGGCTTCGAGGAGAGACGACCGGCTCAGCGCGACTTCGTCCTGGGGTGCGCTCTTCGCGTTGGCGGCAGTGTAAGGAGTGACCGTGCGCTCACCGTCGGAGACCAGTTCCATCCCGCGGTCGAGCTGTTCGAGCTGTTCCTTGATGACTCGCAGCGGCAGGTAGTGATCACGCTGAACCGTCAGGACGTAGCGCAGCCGGGCGATGTCGTCACCGGTGAAACGCCGGTATCCGGAGGAAGAACGCTGCGGCTCGACCAGACCCTCGGTCTCCAGGAAACGGATCTTGGAGATGCTGACGTCGGGAAAATCTGGCCGCAGCTGGGCCAGAACCTCCCCGATGCTCATGGTCTGGCGAGCCGGCAGCGCCGAGCTCACCTCGGTCCGCCTCCGAATCCGTGCTGACTGGAGTAGAAGACCAATCGATATTTGCCGACCTGCACCTCGTCACCGTTGGTCAGCACGACCTCGTCGACACGATCCCGATTCACGTACGTGCCGTTGAGGCTGCCGACGTCGGAGACGAGGAAGCCACCTTCGATCCGGCGGAACTCGGCATGGCGGCGGGACACCGTGACGTCGTCGAGGAAGATGTCCGAATCCGGATGGCGCCCCACGCTGACCATGTCGGAGTCCAGCAGGAACCGGCTGCCGGCGTTGGGACCACGCAACACCACAAGCAGCGCGCTACCCTCCGGGAGGGCATCAACCGCGGCTTGATCACTCGGCCCGAGATCACGACCTTCGTCTCGGTCTGCGTCTTCGCGCGGAATCATCATCGTGCTCGTCGCATCGCCGGATTCAACCTGCGACACAGACGTCACGATCCTTGCTCCACACTGCGAGCAGAACCGGGCATCACTCGGATTCTCGTGCCCGCACTGGGTACAGAACGGCATCGGCTCGGCCTCCCGCCGCTGCGTCCGCGGCTCGACATCTTCGGCGCGTCGTGAGTCTATGCCAGACTCGCGATCTCCGCCTCCAGGGTTGAGAAAAGATAATGGAAACTTATGGCCGCACTAGGCACAGGGTCAACTTCGACGGATGATGTCCGGCGGACATTCACCGCCGTCGCTCAGCCCTCGACCTGGGATCGGTAGTCTGCGGCACTCAGCAACCCGTCGAAAGCTCCTGGATCTTCCGGAACGATCTCGAACATCCAACCGGCGCCGTAGGGGTCGTTGTTGATCCGCTCCGGCGCGGAATCAAGTTCATCGTTGCGAGCCACCACGCGTCCGGTCAACGGTGCGTACAGGTCGCTCACGCTCTTCGTCGACTCCAGCTCGCCGCAGGCCTGTCCTCCGGTGACCTCGTCACCCACCGCGGGCAGCTGGACATAGACGATGTCGCCCAGCTGCTCCTGGGCAAAATGAGTGATACCCACCCGGACACTGCCCTCGGCGTCTCCGGGCTTGCGCACCCACTCATGCTCTGACGTGTACTTCAGGTCGTCGGGGTACATCGATGAACTCTGCCTCCTCAAAACGGCGTGACACCTTCCGGCGTGCACGCCACATCATCACACGGCTCGTAGGCGCCGATGTACGCGACCTCCGAGTCTGGTGCCGCGGACCGGACGTCCGGCCCACGGCACTAGTCTTCCTCCGGCGCCGGACGAGCGAATTCCGGTTCACGGACCTCATGCAGCTTGTCGACGGTCAGCTCGCTGAACTGGGTGACCGTCACCTCCGCCCCGACCTCGTTGAGCTTGTACACCACACCCTGCGGAAAATGCATCGCCTGGTCGAGATTGACAGGGTTTCCGATAGCCGTGATGACGTACGTCGGCCGCAGTTCGACGCCCGACACGCTGACGCCCTGCTCGGCATCGAGGAAGTGGGTATCGGTGACGACGCGCACCGAGTTGTCATTACCGACACCCTCGATCTGAATAGCCTCGGCATCAGCAGTACGCAACTCCTGCACGGCGGAGAAGAGCTCGTTCTTGGTGACACGGGCATCCGGATCGCTGATGGTCATCTGGATGCCCGGTCCCGTGGCCGGAGCCGTACCCGCGATGATCTCAGCTTGCCGCAGCCGGTCCTCGGCCTGCGTCATCGCCACGCTCTCGGCGTCAGCACCGCTGACGAGTTCCTCGCGGCTGCGGCGGAGACCAGTGATCTCATCTTCGAGCCGGTCACCCTGCCGGCTCAGGCCGTCGAGGATCTGTACGAGCTCATCTCGACGGGCGTGGGCGAGTGCGTCTTCCTCGTCGCCGCGCACTTGAACGACGGCGGCGAACCCGAGGAGGCCGACCAGCAGGCCGACACCCAAATGACTGGTTTGCGGACGGGTCGCCAAGGCACGCCAGAACCGCTTGGCACCCGAGGGAGCCACCGGCCGAAACCGGGGCGCCTCCGTGACCGGACTGCTGGCCTTGTGCTCTGGCTCCTTGCCCTTGGCCTTGTGCTCTGGCTCCTTGCCCTTGGCCCTGGGCTCGGGTTCTATGGCCTCCGCCTTGTGGGCCGGCTCCTGCTCTACCGCCTTGGTATCCGGCTCCTGGTCCGCTGCTTCCTGCGCCGGTTCCTGGTCCACCGCCTTGGCATCGTCATAAGCCTGGCCGGCGGCCTCACCCTTGTGGTTCTCGTCCTCTGCCATACCGCTCACGCCCGGAACACGAGACGCCTGATGCTGGCCACATTGGTGAAGATCCGAATACCGAGGACGACGATCACAGCGGTGGAAAGCTGCGCGCCTACACCAAGCTGATCGCCCAGAAAGACGATCAAAGCCGCGATCAGTACATTCGCAACGAATGAGACGACAAACACCTTGTTATCGAAGATGCCTTCCATCACCGCCCGGATTCCACCGAAGACGGCATCGAGCGCGGCGACGATGGCGATCGGCATGTAGGGCTGAAGTTCCAGCGGAACGGATACGTCCAGGAACAACCCGGCGATGACTCCGATGAGGAGTCCGAAGGCGGGGATCACGGGACCTCCTCTGGGCTCTCGGCGTACGCCAGCGACGGGTTGGCCGCGGGCAGGTCCAGCGCTTCTTCGGCGCGTACCGCGTATCTGACGCCGTGGCTCGCGGCTACCCGCAGACTCTCGCCGCCGATGTTCTCACTGAACCGGCTCGGAAGTGTACGTGAATCACCGATAGCCCACACCGCGTACGGCGGTTTGAGCGGCTGATGATTGACATGAATCATATTGTTGGCCCCGCGGATGCCGCTCAAGGCCGTCAGCCGTTGACCATTGATACTGATTGCTTCCGCCCCCGCCGTCCACAGGCCGTTCACCACTAGCTGAAGGTCTACATCGAGTACTCGAGCCAGTTGGGGATTCTCGGCGGCTTCGACGTCTTCGGCATCGTCGAGGACCACGGCCACGCCCGGTCCGGATACCGGCATGGTTCCCGCGGCACTGCGCAGCAACTGCAACCTGTCTCGCAGTTGCTGCCCGGTGGCCGACTGGCGTAGCAGAGTGTCCTCGAGGTCCGAGATCTCGGATTGCAGAGAATCCATCGACTCGCTGAGCCGCTCGACCTGTTCCTCCTGAACGCGGATCCGCTCGATCAGCCCTTCTCGCTCGGCCGAGATCACGCTGGCGGTACCCTGTGCCTGGAGAATGGCCATGGCCAGGAGCAATCCGAGCGCCAGCATGCCGACCACCAATGCCAACGAAAACCGGGACCCGCCACCGGGGTCGCCACTCTTTTCCCGCCGGGCGGCCGCTTGCTGATATCCGGGGTCGAGCGGCTGAGCAAAGATGTTATTGAGCAGCGACATCGACGCGTCGCGGGGACGCGTTCCGTGGTTCTTCTTGCCCGCCACCGTCATATCGTTGCACGCCTAACCGAAGCTCATTGGTCGTGCTCGGCTTCCTGCTCTTCTGCTGCCGGATTGTCTCGCAGCACACGGCGCACCTGCTCGGCATAGAGGATCCCGGCCCACCAGTAGAGCGCGACTCCCCAAACCGCAAATGCCCACCCGAACACCTGTGCCAACATGGCGAGAGTACCGTCTCCGATGCCCAGCAGCAAGAGCGGAAACGCGTAGAGCAGACAGAATGTCGCCGCTTTACCCAGGAAATGCACGGGCAGACTGATGAGACCCCGGCGGCGCAGCAGAGGCACCAGAGCCAGCAAAAAGACGTCTCGCGCCACAAGCAAGATCGCGAACCACAACGGAATGATGTCGCGCAGCACGAATGCGATGATGGTGCTGAAGATGTATAGCCGGTCGGCCAATGGATCAAGAAGTTCACCGAGCCGGCTGACCTGATTCCACCGGCGCGCGAGCTTGCCGTCGAGATAGTCGCTGATTCCGGCGAACGCGAGCACGCCAAGCGCCCATAAATCGGCCTCTTCAACCAGGATCAACCAGAGAAACAGCGGCACCCCGAGAAGCCGGAGTAACGACAGCAGGTTGGGAATGGTGAAGACCCGATTGGTCTGCACCTCCGTGTCCTGCGGATCCACGCGGACCGCCCTTTCTGCCGCGTAAGCTGTCCGGACCCACGGTACACCGCGGCTTTGGGCCGCCGTCATTCAGCCACCGGCCGTACCGCCGCCACTTGCGCACCCATATGCCCTGGCTGTCGCCGTTTGAGATGCGCCGCATCCGGTCCAGCACCTCGGCTGCCGACGCCTTGACGATGACCTCCATGCTGTACCGGCATGGCGCGGATCTCGTCATCGCGGCAGGCTGCCGCCACGGTCACGAGAGTCGTGGGATCAGCTTCCGGGCCGCGCCGCGCCGGTGGTGCCGCTGACCGGGTATCCGAGCTCGCGCAGCCGATCGATGTCACGGCGGACCGTACGGCCGCTGGCGAATCTCAAGGCCGTTCACGATCCCACCAACATGTTCCGGCACAACCACAACATCCCGCCCGCCAGCCGATAGCGGCATGACCGGTCAGAGCGCGTGGCGGCCACACAAGGCGTTGTCACGCAGCGCGGCCATCGCCTCCCACAGCGTGTCGTCAGCGCCGAATGTCTGGGTGGAGACGGAGATGACGACGCCGTACTCGCCGCCGTCGGCGAAGGCATTCTCGTGGACGAAGTCGAGGGTGTCGCCGCCGTGGTGCCAGTAGGCCGCTCCGCAGGACAACGGCGCCAGCTCCAGCCCGAGTCCATACTGGGCGGGGAGCGGAACGGCCGCGGTGAACGGTTCTCCGATGTCGACCACGTCCTGCATCTCGGCCAGCGTCTCGGCCGCCAGCAGGTCACCACGGAGAAGCCCCTGGAAGAACGCGATCATGTCCGACGGCGTCGTGACCAGGCCCCCGTCCGCGCTCACGACACCGTATCCGGCCGGCGGCACCGGCAGCTGTTCACCTGGTTCTAGTTCGAGGTAGCCCTGCGCTCGTGGTTCCGGTAGATCAATGGCGTTCGCCCCCACGTAGGTCCGGTCCAGGCCCAACGGCTCGATGATCCGCCGCGACACCTCGTCGTCCCAGCGATTGCCGGTCACCGCCTCGCCGACCATGCCCAGCAGGACATACCCGGTATTGCTGTACTCCCAGGAGGTGCCGGGGGTGAACTCGAGCCCGGCTCGCAGCGCGTCGGCCGCGAAATCTTCCGCCGGCGCGCTGTCGGGAGGGTCCCCGTCGCCCTCGAACAGCGCGGTGAGCAGCGCGTCGAGATCGATGCTGTCCTCGGTGTAGTTGCGCACGCCGCCGGTGTGCTGGAGCAGGTGCCGGACAGTGAGTTCACCGGCAGGGCCACCGGCGTCATCGACGAGGTCGGGCAGATAATCGCGCACCGGATCGTCCAGCGATAGCTCTCCCTCGTCGGACAACTGCAAGATCACAGTTGCCATGAGCGTCTTCGCGGTGCTGCCAGCCCGGAAATGGCTGTCCCGCGGTACCGGTTCGCCTGATTCCAGATCGGCCACGCCGCAGGTCGCGATCCACGGTTCCGGCTCATACGTCTGGACCATCACCTGCACACCCGTCACTCCCGTGGCGCAGATGGCGTCCGTATCGCGTTGCAAGGCGGCGAGATCGTATTCGTCGCTCAGTTCGCCGGTTTCCGGCCGTTCGGTCGCGGACGCGGCCGGAGCGTCGTCGTCACTGGCGACGCTTCCGGACGAACACGCGGCCAGGGCCGCCAACGCCGCAACTGCAGCCGAAACCACCAGTGTCGACCGGTGCCGGCGGAGACGGCGCGTGCGCCCATTTCGGCGGGGCCACGTGTGTGCGGGACCGGTGCGATCGTCGTCGTTCATGCTCATGAGCACGACGCTAGGTTCGGGCCAGCGCGGAAAGTATGTGGCCAGCCTGTCATTCCACGGTAGGGACAGCCCTACATATTCGTGCTCCTGCCGCCAACAGCGGCCTCCAACGCCCGGCGGGCTTGCGCCGCAAGATCGCGGGTGAGCACGTTCGCCGTCCCCGCACAGCGCGCCGAGCAATAGATCAAGCTGGCTGCCTCCACGCCATGCCCGATCACCGCGCACCCACAAGAAGCGCAACGCGGAGCACATAGATCGATCGCACACTCGAAGCTGTCGAATATGAAGAACTTGCCCGCAGGCGTCCGGATACTGAACGCAAGATCACTGTCACCACCACATACAACACATGCACCCATGACATCTCCCCCGAAGTCAGCGATCAATCAGATCGGCGTGGACGAACGCATCGCACCTATACCCAGGCTCGGCGAGCTCAGTCACCTTCGGACGAATCGATCATCACGCGTTGAGGATGAGTCATCAGTGCTCGGCGGTTCCCACGATGCGCTAACCCACAATCACCGAGTGACCACACGTTGTAGAGCGCGTATACCGGCATCCCTCATCATTCTTTCGCCTCGACGGGCACGGCCCTCAACCCCGGCTTCGGCCACTCTTTGGGAGTGAACACATGACCCACGCCCGGTTCCGCCCGGATCGCGGCCTGGTTCTCCGAGTCGGAGAGACGTGGGTGCTGCTGTTCGTCATCACGGCCGGATACGGCGCCCTGATCGGTTGGGCCCTTCAGTCGCTGATCGGACTGCCATGGTGGGTGTGCCTCGCCCTACCGGTAGTCGCTACCGTCGCCCTCTACTCTCAACAAGACGGCGGGGTGCTGCCGAGGGGACTACGCACGGTCGACGCGACGCCGCAGGACGAACCCCAGTTGTATGCCACTCTCGAACGATTGTGTGCACTCGCGGACACACCGCGGCCGAAAGTCAAGATCATCGAGGTCAGCTGGGTGAACGCACTCGCCGTGCAACTCCCCGGCCGGCCGCCGACGATCGCGGTCACGCGCGGCCTGCTCGACACCGCGGACCCGGCTCGCCTCGAAGCCGTCTTGGCCCACGAACTAGCCCACGTCATCCACCGCGATGCCACCGTCATGACCTTCGCCACCAACGCCTCAATCTCGGTGCTGACACTGCCGGCCAATCTGGTCGACCTGATCTACGCGGCGGACCGTACGCTGTGCTGGTTCGCACGCCAATGCGGGTTCAGCTGGAAACCACTTGAACATGGTCCCGGTGACACACAGCTGCCGGCACGCAAGATCGCTTCCGGTCTCCGGGCCACGCTGGGGTGTACGGTGCTGCCGCTTCTGGGCATCCTGCGGGTGCTTCTCGTGATGTTCATCTTTGCCTTCGGCATCGGCGTGATCCCGGCCATCATTCTGCTCTCGATTCCGGCCGTGGTGATGCTGACGAGGCTCAGCCGTTACCGCGAGTTCGCCGCCGACCGCACAGCGGCGATGCTCACTGGTCAGCCGATGGAGCTCGCCTCGGCGCTCACCGCGCTCGACGAGCGCGGGCCCACGATTCCGGAAAAGGACCTGCGGGCTTTGAAGGCGGTGTCGTCGATGGCGATCGTTCCACTGCCGATGGACAAGAACAACCAGAAGGGCGGCAAGAAGGTCCACATTGTCGAGCGCATCCTCGCTTCTCATCCGCCGGTCGCGAGGCGAGTGGAGCGCATCACCGACCTCAGCCGCGATCTCACCCGCTGATCAGCGCCCGGCTCCTGGTTTCGGTACGGCGGTCGGCCGGACAGATTCCACTTGGCTCACCCGTCCTGAGGCTTGTTCTTCTTACCATCTAGAGGCCACGTCGAACACCAAATGATCTGCCTACTCGGTCAGGAGCCCCTCGGCATCGCCTGAGCCGGCTCTGCAACCCGGACGGACTCATACAGGGTGTGCAACGTACGGAGAAAAGCCCTTCGGTCATCAGGCGACAACCGCTCGAGCAGCTCCTCCTCGGCGCGCTGGATCTCTGCCTGCACCCGGCTTCGGACACTTCGCCCCTCGGGCGTGAGCGCTACGAGGCGTACCCGCCGGTCGGCGGGGTCTGGACGGCGACTGATCAAGCCACGCTCTTGTAAGTCATCCAGAACCGGAATCACACGGGACTTGTCCGCACCAATCGCCGCAGCCAGCGCCGCCTGGGTCCGGACCGGCTCTTCACCGAGTCCCGAGAGCACTGCGTAGGCCCACATCGAGAGATCGCTCGCGGAGAGGATCGGCTCTTCGATAGCTATCAGGACACGCCCCAGCGGGAACAGCATCGCCGCCAGGTCCGGTCGCCGCTCCTCGCTCATAGTCCGAACATATCTCTTGGCTTTTGTATGCGTCCGCTTATGATACGCTTCTGCATATGATTGATTTCCAGGCCGCCCACCCCCATGCCGTCCAGCTCACTGTCGATGCCGTGCGCTCCGTATCCACTGACCAGCTGACCAACCCCACACCTTGTGCCGATTGGGATCTGAGCTTGCTCCTCGATCACATGACCGTGCAGAACTTGGGGTTCGCCGCCGCGGCTGCCGGCAACGGCACCGACGACGCCGTTTGGGTCACTGCCGGGAGACGGGCCGACCCGGTCGCCGACTATCTCGCGTCGGCGACCGTCGTCACCCAGGCGTTTGCCGAGCCGGGCGTCGTCGACCGCGCCTTCTCATTGCCAGAGCTGTCCCGCGACCGCACGTTCACCGGATCACAGGCGATCGCCATGCATACCGTCGACTCGCTCGTGCACGCCTGGGATGTCGCACGATCGATCGGGCACGACATCCACCCCGACCCGGACCTGATCGAGGCCACCCTGGCGCTCGTCGAGCAAATCCCAGACGACGAGACCCGCCGCCAGCCAGGTGCCCATTTTGCCCCCAGACTCGCCGTTCCCAGCCAAGCCAGCGCATTCGACCGGGTACTGGCCCTACTCGGACGCGCGCCGCACTGGTCTCCCGCTTGAGGCGGCAGCGGGGAACGGCTCAGGCAGTTCCTATCAGCGTCTCACGTAGCATCGGTCGCACGTGCTGATCACGGTTCCGCGCCAGAACCGGTGACAGGAGGGAGTGTCTGCGGATGCTGAGATTTCGTCCCGCGGCTATGTCGCATCGAGGCCTGGTCCGTCAGAACAACGAGGACTCCGGTTACGCCGGCCCTGCCCTGCTGCTCGTGGCCGACGGCGTCGGCGGCCACGCCGCGGGCGAGGTCGCGTCCGCGAGCGTGGCCCACGTCATGGCAGCTTTCGCCCTCCGCGCGGAACGCGACCAGAATCCGGCAGCGCTGCTCGAGGAGGCAGTGCGGTACGCGTTCGCGCATCTGCGCCATGGAGTGGCCGCTGAACCAGACCGCACGGGAATGGCGACGACGCTCACCGCCGTACTCGCCCATCAGAACGGTTGCGCTTTGGCCCACGTCGGAGATTCTCGGGCATACCGGTTGAGCGGTGGCACGCTGCGCCAGATCACGCGGGACGATACCTACGTGCAAGAACTCATCGACGCAGGGAAAATCTCCCGGATCGATGTCGTGTCACATCCGTACCGATCCGTCGTTGTGAGGTCCGTCACGGCCGAAAGCCGACCGGTCGCATCGATCGTGCCGCTCGAGTTGAATCCTGGCGACCGGCTCCTACTCTGCAGCGACGGCCTGACCGATTTCGTCTCCGAAGACACTGTGGCCCATGCGTTGTCCGACGGCTCCCCCACCGTAGCTGCCCGTAGCCTCGTCGACCTGGCGCTGGAGGCCGGCGGCGGCGACAACGTGACGTGCGTCGTCGCCGATGTCTGCGAAGGAGATCCGCACATTCGTGCCGGAACGCTCGTCGGCGCCCACCAGAACCCGGCCAACTTGATCGACCCGGTGGCCGCGGTGGCGCAGGGCACGGTGTAGGACGTCAGATTGCGCGCTGCTTGTTCGCACTCCTATTCCTTCCGCCGCATCGCACCGCTATCCGCTACGGCCTGCTGGCCGCGACGTCTCCGAGAACGAGGAGTTCGATGAGCACACCGGGCTACGCAGTGAACTGCTCGATCCTGTTCAAGGATCGGCCATTGGCCGAACGGCTGGACGCCGTGCGCGCCGCGGGGATCGACGCGGTGGAGTTCTGGTGGCCGTTCACCAGTCCCACTCCCCCGGACGGTGAGGTCGACACATTCATCGGTGCTGTTCGGAACTCCGGGCTGCAGTTGATCGGCTTGAATCTCTACGCCGGCGACATGCCCGCCGGCGACCGCGGAATCATCTCCTGGCCTGACCATGACGCCCAGGTGCGCGCCAACGTCGAGATCGTGCGCCACATCGGTGAAGCCCGCCCGTCAGGTCGTCAATGTGATCGATCAGGTGACGGAGCAGACCGGCGCCACCAACCTCGGCCTGCTGCTCGACGTGTATCACCTGGCGGTCAACGGCGACGACGTCGCCACCGCCATCTCGACGCACCGCGACCGCATCGCCCACGTCCAGGTGGCTGACGCTCCGGGGCGCGGCGCTCCTGGAAGTGGTCAGCTGCCGCTGCGCGAGTGGCTCACCCAGCTCCGGACCCAGGGTTATGGCGGCTGGATCGCGCTGGAATTCACCAGCGACGCGCCCGACCCGCTCACCTGGCTGGCCACCTCCGACCTGCCCGGCCTATCGGCCACACAGCCTGGCGGATCGTCGTCGAACGAAAGGGATGCACGATGACCACGATCGGATTCATCGGACTTGGCGTCATGGGCGCACCGATGGCCGTCAATCTCGTCCGCGCCGGCCACGACGTCGTCGGCTACAACCGGACACCAGCCAAAACAGAGCCACTCGTGGCCTCCGGCGGCAGAGCCGCCGCCTCCCCCCAAGATGCGGCCAACGGTGCCGACGTCGTCATCACGATGCTCCCCGACTCCCCCGATGTCGAGGCGGTGGTGCTCGGCGACGACGGCCTGCTCACCCGGATGTCGCCCGGCTCACTGCTCATCGACATGAGCACCATCCGGCCCGACGTCGCCGTCCGGCTCGCCGAGGAGGGCCGGAGACTTGGCATACACGTTGTCGACGCACCGGTCAGCGGCGGCGAACAAGGCGCTATCGACGCCACCCTCTCCATCATGGCCGGCGGCGATGCCGCCGCCTATGAAGCGGCGCTTCCGGTGCTGGAAGCGATGGGCTCGACCATCGTCCACGTGGGGCCGCCCGGCGCCGGTCAGACCGTCAAGGCGGCGAACCAGCTAATGGTGGGCGGCATCATCGAATTGGTCGCTGAGTCGCTGGTCTTCCTCGACGCACACGGGGTCGACCGTCAGAAGGCCGTGGAAGTCCTGGCGGGTGGGCTGGCCGGCAGTGCGATCCTGGACCGCAAGGCCGCCGGGATGCTGGCCCGTGCGTTCACACCCGGATTCCGGGTGGACTTGCACCACAAAGACCTCGGCATCGTCACCGCGGCGGCCCGTGAGGCGGGCGTGGCCATCCCCCTCGGTGCACTCACCGCGAGCCTCATGGGAGCGCTGCGCGCACAAGGACACGGAGCCCTAGACCATTCGGCGCTGCTGCTCCAGGTGGAGCAACTCTCCGGACGCGGCGAAGCGTAAGCGGGGTTCGAGCGCATCATCCGCGACCGATTAGATGCTTCATGGCCTCACGTAACGCCTCCCCCTCCCCCAGCGCATCCAATCGTTACTTGAGGCCACGAGGTTCAACACGCACGCCGTCGTCCCCCGACTCGCCCGGGCCTCGACCGATCACGCCCGGCGGAATGCTAATATGCTTTTATGCGCACCACGGTTGATCTTCCCGATGAACTCATCCGCGCCGCCAAGGCGCGCGCCGCCGAGCGAGGCGAAACCCTCAAGGAGCTCTTCACTCGCCTGCTGGCGCGCGAAGTCAAGAGCCCAGCAAGCACCCCTCAGAAGGGCCGCGTGTCGCTTCCGCTGATCGGCGACGCCGAGGGCACGAGCGTCGTTACTACCAACGCCGACCTCGAAGCCGCCCTCACAGCAGACGATGCCGAACGGTACGGACACTGAATGTATCTGCTGGACGTTGGTGTCTGGCTCTCGGCCGTGTGGGCCAGACATGTTCACCACCCGCCCGTCAAGGCATGGTTCGATCAGCAGTCGCAACCACTCGTCCTGTGCCGCGTCACCCAGATGAGCCTGCTCCGCCTGTTGTCCATTCCCGCAGTCCTCGGCACGGACGCCATCAGCCGTAGCGCCGCCTGGGAGGTAGTCGACAGCCTTCAGGCCGACAAGCGAGTGACATGGGCCGACGAACCACCGCATCTCGAAGCCATCTGGCGAACCATGTCAGCCCGCGACGACAACAGCCACAAGCTTTGGACAGATGACTATCTCGCCGCGTTCGCGCAGGCCAGCCAGCTCACGCTCGCTACACTGGACGGCGCCCTGGCCAAACGCCACCCTTCCGCCCGAGTCCAGGCGTTGGTCTAACCTCTGGCGCCTTGGCGAGACCGAGCTACCAAGCGCTACCGCCGACCGGTGTCCCAGTGACGGCCGTATGAGTGCTTCGTGGCCTCAGGTAACGCATGGACCCGTTCCGGGCACTCGAAACACTACCTGAGACCACGAACCCCATCGTTCCCAGCGGCGCCGGTGCGCGCGAGGGGGTGATGTGCCGCTCGGAGCTAGACCACACTCCGGTCGTTGCTTCTGGGATCGTCGTGGACGAGGTGCGGCTCGTAGATGCCCGCGCGGGCCTTCCTCCTCCAGGGCCGAGCCAGGTTGCCCGGATCATCGGAGATCTCCGCGACGATCACCGCGGGTCTTTCCTCCGATGGGCACCAGGCATGCCAGGTGCCGTCCCAAGAGAACACCCCGGATGGAGCGCTGGCCGCGTGCCGGGCATCCACCGCGTAGCTGACCCAATAACTGTTGGTCGCCGCGTGCGCCTGAGCTTCGGCGGCGAAGAGCCAGCTCTCCGCTGGCTCGGGAGCACCGGCGGTGGAGAAGAGCACGCAGTCGACGTCGAGCTGCTCGTATTCAATGAAGGTCTCCGGAAAGTGCACCTCCATACCCGCCGAGAGGCCGAACCGCACGCCGTCGACCTCGAAGGTGACCGGCGCGGATCCCGGCGAGTACATATACGTGATCTTGGTGTTCGACAGCATCCGTTCGTCGTAACGGGTGGCCACCTCTCCTCGATCAGATATGACGTACAGGCTGTTGTGCGGGCGGTGCGGCGGCGTGAGGCGATGGATCGAGCCCACAACGGCCCAGAGCTGGAGCCTTCGGGCCAACTCCATGATTTGGGCCAGCTCGTGTCGCAACACGTCCCACTCGGCTCGGTCCCAGTCCGCCGGGCCGATCTGATCCGGTCCGTTCACGGACATCTTGGCCTTGTGTGCCCAGCACAGGGCCCCTTCTGGGAAGTGGATCAGCCGCGCGTCCGAGTCACGTGCCTCGTGCATCAGACGACGGATCTCCGCCCCGCTCGCGCGTATCGCATCCCGATCGCGGGGATCGTCACGAAGGACGGTCTGCGCGACCGCCACACGTAGGTGTTTTGCTTCCGGCATGACATCTCCAGTCGACGTCGAACGGAAGTGCCGGAGGGCAGAGGTATAGGATTCGCCGGTCTTGGCCGCACGGGCCCGGACCCGGCGTTTGAAATTCCTGCGCGCTGTCATCTGGCCTTCCGAGCCTCGCACGCTGATCCCCCAGCGATCATGCCGTCCGAGGCGAACAGACCAGGACAACGACCCCGAGACACCAATCCCTTTGCCTCCTTGAAACGACCCTGCTGGGGCAGGCCGATGGAGGTTCGGCGTAGGGCCACGCCGTGACGCACGTTACCAATACCCTGCGCCGCCGGACAACCACGACACGGAACAAGACTGGGTTCTTTTGCTGACCCAGCGTGTTGGTTCCCGCAGGCGGCAGGACGTCTCTGCCTGCCGTCATGGCGTGGTGAGGCTCCGGCTGATGCCCTGCGCCGCCACTTGAAGGGCGGTGAGCAGGCGGGTCTTGTCTCGCTTCAGGCTGGCGACGACGATCCCGACGGCGGCGACCACCGGCCAGCGTTCGGCATCACCGGACGTTCGCGTCCGGATCGGAACTGCGATGGAGCACGCGCCGAGGGCCATCTCCTCAGCGGTGGTCGCGTAGCCGTCGCGGCGGATCCGCGCGAGCTGCTGCCGGAGCAGGTTCGGCTGGGTGATGGTGTACGGAGTGACCCGGGACAGATCGGCCAAGACCTGCTCCTGAACATCGTCAGGCGCGTGGGCGAGAAGCACCTTGCCGACCCCGGTGGAGTGCATCGGCAGCCGTGAGCCGATCGTGCTGACCACGGGCACGGAGGCGCGTCCGGCCAGGCGGTCGACGTAAAGCACCTGGATACCGTCGCGGATGGCCAGATGCACCGTCGCCCGGGTCGCGGCATGAATGTCGTTGAGGAACGGTGAGGCGATCTCGCGCAGCCCGGTGTGCACAGGTGCGAGCACACCGACGTCCCACAGCCGGCGCCCTATCACGTACTCACCGGACGGCCGTCGGGCCAGGGCACCACCGGCCACCAGCTCGCCGGCGAAGCGGTACGCGGTGGGAACGGGCAACCCCGCGCGCCGGGCGAGCTGGGTCAGGGTGAGCCTCGGGTGCTGCTCGTCGAAGGCGTAGAGAACTGCCAGGAGACGCGACACCACGGACGCACCGGGGGTCGACGTGTTGCCCGCCATAGCGATTCTCCTTCCGCTCAGTGAAAAGATACTGTCGCCTACCCCGGGTTCGGTCCGTAGGGTGCGGGACATGAACGCCCAACAGCCCGGCCTGGCGGACCAGGCAACGATCAGCGCCGAGATCGAGAAGATCCAAGCCGACACGAAGAACGGCGACCCGCAACCGCGTCGAAATTACTCGCCGTACCGCAGCTCGCTCTTGCGGCATCCGACGAAGGACCTGCGGCATGCCGATCCGGAGGGCGCTGAGCTCGTGGCGCCGGTCTTCGGGCCCGCTGACGTCGATCCCATCGAGGCCGACCTGACGATTCAAGCCAATGGTGAACCGATCGGCGAACGGATGTCGCTGACCGGCCGCGTCGTCGACGGGCAAGGCCGCCCGGTCCGCAATCAGCTGGTGGAGATCTGGCAGGCGAACGCGGCCGGGCGCTACATCCACAAACGCGACCAGCATCCCGCGGCCATCGATCCCAACTTCACCGGAGTCGGCCGGTGTCTCACCGACGACGACGGCGTCTACCGATTCACCACGATCAAACCGGGCCCGTACCCGTGGCGAAACCACGTCAACGCGTGGCGGCCAGCGCACATCCACTTCTCGTTGTTCGGGACCGAATTCACCCACCGGATGATCACCCAGATGTACTTCCCGGGTGACCCGCTGTTCTCCCTGGACCCGATCTACCAGTCGATCACCGATCAGGCCGCCCGCGACCGGCTGCTCGCTGCCTACGACCACGATCTCAGCCAGCACGAGTGGGCAACCGGCTACCGCTGGGACATCGTGTTGACCGGAAGCCATTCGACCCCGATGGAGCAGGAACATGAGTGAGGCGACACGTATGCTGCCGGCCACGCCCGGCCAGACCATCGGGCCGTTCTTCCACTACGCCCTGCCTTACGAACGCGACCATGAACTCGTCCCACCGGCCACTCCCGGTGCGATCCGGCTGCACGGCACCGTGTACGACGGCGACGGTTCACCGGTCCCCGACGCGATGCTGGAGATCCGCCAGGCCGATCCGACCGGCACCATCCCCGAGGTGGAGGGCTCGCTTCGACGCGACGGCACCGTCTTCACCGGCTGGGGCCGGGCCGACACCGACACGGCTGGGCGCTACTCGTTCACCACGGTGGAGCCCGGCCCGACTCGCGGCTCTGGCGCACCGTTCTTCTCGATCGTCGTCTTCGCGCGAGGACTGACCAACCGGCTGTTCACCCGGGCATACCTGCCGGGAACAGACGTGGATGACGACGCGACGCTCGCCCACCTCGACCCGGCGGAGCGGCAGAGCATGCTGACGGTCCGCCAGAGCGACGGCAGCCTCCGATTCGACGTGCACTTGCAAGGGCCTCGTGAGACCGTGTTCCTCACGTTTCCGGGGCACCAGGCATGAGTCTGGGCGGCTCTGGCCGGCCTTCGGCAGCACGCCTCGCTGACCGATTCGTCAACCGGCGTGTGAGCGGGTCATGGCCCGTGCGATAACGACGACGGCCGTCGGGATCGTCGGAGGTGGCCCGGCCGGGCTCATGCTCTCGCATCTGCTACACGTCGCGGGCATCGAGTCGGTCGTCGTGGACAACCGGCTGCGTTCGGAGATCGAGCACACTCACCGCGCCGGGATCCTCGAGCACGACAGCGTGCGCCTGCTCGTCGAATCCGGCGTCTCCGACCGGGTGCTGCGAGAGGGCCGCGAGCACGAGGGGGTGATCCTGCGCTTCGGTGGAGCGAGTCACCGGATCGACTTCCAGGCGCTCGCGGGTGCGTCGACCTGGCTCTATCCGCAGACCGACGTCTTCATCGACCTGGCCGACGCCCGTGCGAGGGACGGTGGCGACGTGCGCTTCGGCGTCAGCGACACCGATGTTGTCGATGTGACGTCACACCGCCCGGGCATCCTGTTCACCGACGCGTCCGGGGCGGAGCAAGAAATCCGCTGCGAAATACTGGTGGGCGCCGACGGATCAAACAGCATGACCCGGCGCCACATCGCCGGTCAGCGCCAGTACTACCGCGAGTACCCATACGCCTGGTTCGGCATCCTCTGCGAAGCACCACCCAGTGCGCGGGAGTTGATCTACACCCGATCCGAACGTGGTTTCGCGCTCATCTCCCAGCGGACCGATGGCATCCAGCGGATGTATTTCGAATGCTCGCCCACCGAGTCGGTGGACGATTGGCCCGAGGACCGGATCTGGGCGGAGCTGCAGGCTCGTCTCGCGGGTCCGGACGGCTTCTCGTTGTCGGAAGGACCGATCTTCGAGAAGACCGTGCTGCCGTTCCGGTCGTTCGTCTGCGAGCCGATGCGCCACGGCAACCTCGTGCTCGCCGGCGACGCCGCCCACACGGTGCCCCCGACCGGGGCCAAAGGACTCAATCTCGCGCTCGCCGACGTCGCCGTGCTCGCCGACATCCTGGAACAGGTGCTGGTCAAGCGGGATCACAGCGCACTCGACCAGTACACCGACCGGGCCCTGAGCAGAGTCTGGAAGGCGCAGCACTTCTCCTACTGGATGACCACCATGCTCCATCGCGGTGAGAACATCACCGAATTCGATCTCCGCCGTCAGCTCGGCGAACTGGAGTCCGTGGTCAACTCGGAGGCAGGGTCGGCCTACCTCGCCCACGGCTACACCGGGTGGCCTAGTGGTCAATGACACTTGTGGTCAGTGAAGCAGCCCGCCACCGTCGCACACCATCGTCTGCCCGGTGATCATCTCGGCATCAGGCGAGCACAGGAACGAGACCAGGCCGGCGAAGTGTTCCGGCGTGACGAACTCCTCGATCGCTTGTTGACGCATCGTTCGGGTGAACGTGTCGTCGCCGGAGTGTGCCCGGGTGCCGGGGGTCGCTACCTGCGCCGGCATGACCGCGTTCACGGCGATCCGATACTCCCCCAGTTCCCGGGCCATCACCCGGGTCATCCCGAGCAGCGCGCCTTTGCTGGCTACGTACCCGAGCTGGCCCGGTGCACCGGTGAAGAACGTGCGCGACGCCACGTTGATCACCCGGCCACGAAGGCGGCTGTCGCGTAGGTAGGGAAAACACGCCTGGACCATTAGCAACGCGCCCAGGGCGTTGACGTCGAAGAACCGGCGGACCTCGCCGGGTGTGGAGTCGAGCAGGCTGAACCGCCCCGACAGGACTCCGGCGTTGTTCACCAGCACGTCGACCCCACCGTAGACACCAGCGATGTCGTGCACCACCTGCCCGGTGGCATCGGCCTCGCTCACGTCACAACGCCAGAATCGGCCCGGATGTACATCTTCGTCCACGCCGGCGACGTCCGCGCCAGCGATATCCACACCGGCAACGACGAAGCCATCGGCGGCGAGCCTTCGCACGATCGCCCGCCCGAGTCCGCCCGCCGCGCCGGTCACCACCGCAACCGGGCGGTCATCGGCCGGTTCGGTCACGGTGCCTTCTTCTCCTGCGGGTGCGTCGCTAATGCCTCAACCGAAACTTCCATCCACTTCCACATCGGAAGTGAAGCCAGCGCGTCGTGCAGTTCGGTGGCATCGGCTGCCTCGTAGAGGCCAACGGTCGCGTTGCGGCCCGGTACCCGCCACAAGCGCTTGAGGATTCCGGCTTCGCGTAGCTGCTGTGCTCGTCCACGCTCTTCCGTGCGCAGCTGGTCCCGGACCTCGTCCGGGGTATCGTTCGGCAGCCTGTTTTCGGTTCTGACCAGGAACTCCATTGGATTCTCCTACGCGGCGACGTCGAGAAGCAGCTTGGCGAGATCGTCAGGTGCGGTGACCATGGCCTCATGTCCGGTGGCGATCTCCAGGACCGGCCAGCCACGCGCCCTGGCCCGCTGGGCGTGCGGCGCGAACACCCGCATCCAGTCGGTGCATTCGATGAACGTGCCGCCGACCTGTTCGGCACGCCCAACCAGCCTGAGCGGCTCGGTGTAGGTCAGCCAGGGGTGTGGTGTGAGCCGTGGGGTCAGCCACTTCAGGTCTGCCTCTCGCGTCACGCCGAGTTTGCTCAGCGGACGCACGGGTATCAGCCAGCCGAATCCCGGGCCGGACACCGAGTCTCGGTAGTGCTCCGCGACAGTCTCGGGCAACAGGTCGATCGCGGCATCTCCGTCGTCGCCGACAAAGGCGTCGAGGTACACGCGCCGGGCAATCCGCTCCGGTACCCGGTCGGCCACGCCGGTCACGACTTGTCCCGCGTAGCTGTGCCCGACGAGCACCGCGTCCTCGATGTCGTAGGCCTCGATGAGGGCCACGACGTCGTCGATGTGGGTATTCAACCCGACCTGCGGGTGCAGCGTGTGGGCTCGGTCGCTCACGCCGGTCAGTGTGGGTGTGTGGACCTCATGACCCGAGCCACGCAGCGAGGAGACGACCCGTTGCCATACCCAGCCGCCATGCCAAGCGCCGTGAATCAGAACGAACGTGCCCATACCGGGTTTCCCTTCGTCGACGATGGCGACACGATCGACGTTAAGGAACCACCGGTCTTCGATTAAGCGAGCAATGACCCGGCCGAGGAGGATAGGTGTCCCGAATGGGCTACGTCATTTGTCGCCCCGGCCTCTAGAGCTGGCCGGATGCGTCGTCGTAGGGAACCAGGCCCTGGCGCACCGCGACGAGCGCGGCCTGCGTCCGCGACGTCAACTGTAATTTGCGCAGCACATTGCTGACGTGCGTGCGGGCGGTACGCTCACTGATCACGAACTCGTCGGCGATCTCCTGATTCGAATGGCCCTTCGCGACCAGAACCAGCACATCGCGTTCCCGCCCGGTCAGCGAGTTCAGCCCGGTGGCTGGCGAGACCATCTCCTGGGTCAGTTTTCGCGCGATCGCCGGGTGGAGGAAGACATCACCGCGAGCCGCCGCTCTGATCGCGGCGACAACTTCGGTGGGGTCGGCGTCCTTGAGCAGATAGCCCGAGGCGCCCGCCGCGAGGGCGGCGTGCACGCGTTCCATCTCCCCGAAACTGGTCAGGATCACCACCCGCACATCCGGATACAGGCTGGTGATCTTCGTGGTGGTCGAGACACCGTCCATCTTCGGCATGAGCAGGTCCAGCAGAACCACTCCGGGCAGTTCCCGGTGCGCTGCCATCAGCCGGAGCCGGTCCAGCGCGTCCGCCCCGTCGCTCGCCTCCGCGGCGACCTCGAGGTCTTCGAGAACCTCCAGGTAGGCGGTGATTCCCCGGCGCACAACGGCGTGGTCGTCGACCACCAGCACCCTGATGGGTGCATGGCCGGCGCTGCCGCTCACTCGGCTGCCTGCTTCCGGCCGGCCGGGCGCCGCAGTATTAGTCGGGCATCGGTAGCGGCAACGGGATCATGGCACCGACACGGGTTCCGCTGTTCGGACGTGGTTTGACCTCTAACGTGCCGCCCCATTTCGCTGCCCTCTCCCGCATGGTGGTCAGGCCGTAGCTCTCGGCCCGAGACGATGAATCCTGGTCGATCCCACAGCCGTTGTCGGCCACACTGATGCTCAGCTGGTGTCCCCGGACGCCGGCGCGAAAGACGACTTTCTCGGCGCCGGCATGTTTGACGACGTTGTGGATCGCCTCGGCGACGATCCGGTACACGTCTTCGGCGAGGTCGCCGGTGACATCGTCGATCCCCGGACCGAAGGTGAGTTCGAAGCGCAGTCCCGTCCGGTTCTCGGTGCTCTCAGCCAAGGCACGCACGGCCTCCTCGAGTCCGAGCTGAGTGGACGACGGCGGCCGCAGCTCGTGGACCATCGCCCGCAAGTCGGCGAGGACCGTCCTGGACAACACGCCGACCTCATCGGCGATCCGCCGGACGGCATCCGCGGATACGACGTCGTCCCGCTCGCCGAGCACGCCGATCGATTTCGCTTGCATGCTGATCGAGAACACTTGTTGCACGATCGAGTCGTGCAGGTCGCGGGCCAGACGCTGACGCTCCTCCCGGCGCGCATGTTCACGTTCGCGCTGCAGCAACGCCGCGTAGTCGATGGCGACGGCGGCCTGTTCGGCCATCGCGAGTAGGAACTCGAGCGAGCGACGGCCGACCACTTGGCCAGGCGCGAAGAACGCATTGAACACGCCATGCGCACGGCCGCGGATCATCAGGGGGACGCTGGCGAACGAATCCCAGTCCAGCACCCGCAGATATTCGTGGATCGGCTGCCACGCGGGATCATTGCGGATAGCCCGCCATCGGTTCGGCACAACGACAGGCTCGCCGGTCTCGTAGGCCTCCATCATGCACAACTTGGCTCCGCGGCTGCGGCATTCGAGCAGCCGGTCGAAGAAGTCGGGCCAGTGCGGGAATCCGGCCGACCCCATGATCCGCAGGCCGTTGTTGTCGTCCACGGTGAGAATCTGCATACCGGCCAGCGCGTCGGTGCGCACGACCTCGCGGGCCAGGGCGTCCAGCGTGGCGGCGAGCGAACCCACGGAGGCGAGCTTGACCGAACTGCGGGCGATCGCGGCGACCCTACGCTGCCGGTGGCGTTCGTCGGTGACGTCGCGGAAGGTGACCACGGTGAGGTCGGTGCGCTCCGGTACCGGAAGAGCCCGGTAGGCGAACTCTCGCGGGGCTTCGCCGGGCGATTGCCAGCTGGAGACCTGCTCCCGCGAGCCGTCATCGAGGAGGCCCAGATCGCTGATCGCGACCTCCTCGCAGAGCTGGAAGGGCGCAGGGGCGCCGATGAGCTCGGCCTCGGCACGCCCGAACAGCGCGGCGCCGGCCCGGTTCAGCTGCACGAACCGTCCGTCGGCATCGATGACGGCCAGCCCGTCAGGCGCGTCGACCGCGAGCGCAGCCCAATCGACGGGGCGTGGCCCGGACGCCACGGTCCGGTGCTTCATGCCAGACATGCGATCCCTATCAACACATCACCCCATCGTGACCGCGTTTTGGCCGATCCTTCCGTTGAAGATGTCGCACGGCCTCAAGACATCAGAATGCACGGTGCCGGCGCGGCCGTCATCCCCGAGGCAGCAGCAAAGGACCATTCGGCCCTAAACCTACGTCATTTGTCCCGGCCGGCACGCGACCCATCGCCGCACGTGAATCGTCATCCGCTCGAAGTGGCGACCATCGTGCGAACCCTAGGCTGACTGGCACCCATCCCCCGATCCGACACCGAAGAAGATGTCTGATACCCCCACTCAGAAGCGCCCCCGGACCCCGGAGACCGCCACTGGTCCCGCCGCATCGCGGCGGGACGAGGCCGGCGCGCGGCCGGGAGAATCCGGTCCACCGCCGGTGCCGGACGCCCGCGGCGCCCGATCGCTACGCGATATCTTCCACCGCTTGCTCCCCGCGGTGGGCGTGGTGCTGGCGATCTTGCTCTTCGAGTTCATACCGCGGGCAGGGCTCGTCGACGAGCGGTTCCTGCCGCCCGCCACGGCGATGCTCGCCTCGCTTGGCGAACAGGTGGCGGACGGCAGCATCTGGCAGCCGGTCGGCCAGACCTTGCAGGGGTGGGCTCTCGGCCTCGGCCTTGCCCTCGCCATCGCGTTGCCACTCGGAACCCTCATCGGCTCGGTCTTCTTGCTCTTCATGGCCTCCCGATCGATCGTCGAATTCCTCCGGCCGGTGCCCTCGGTGGCGCTGATCCCGCTGGCGGTGCTCCTGTTCGGAGCCGGCCTCGAAAGCAAGGTCTTCCTGGCGGCGTTCGCGGCGACCTGGCCGATCCTGCTCCAGACGCTGTACGGCGTTCGCGACGTCGACCCGGTGGCGGTGGAGACGGCCCGTTCGTTCGGCATCTCCGCTCCACGACGGCTGCTGCGTGTGACCCTGCCCAACGCGCTCCCCTACATCATGACCGGGGTGCGTATCTCGTCCGCGGTGGCGCTGATTCTCGCGGTGACCGCGGAGCTCGTCCTCGGGGCGCCTGGCCTCGGACAGCAGATCAACATCGCCCGGCAGAGCGCCGCTGTCGAGCTCATGTATGGGCTGATCATCGCCACGGGCCTGATCGGCTGGGGGTTGAACGTGCTCGCGACCCTTTTGGAACGGCGCTTGCTGCACTGGCACCCTTCGCAACGAGAGCGGGCGCGATGAGAACGCAGCGGCAGCATATCCGGATCCTCGGCGTCGGATTGGAGATCGCCGTCCCGGTGACGGTTCTCGCCCTCTGGGCGCTGTTCTCGAGGGACGGCACGTCGTTCTATTTCCCTCCGCTGCTGGACATTTTCCGTACCTTCGCCGACACGTGGCTGTTCGATCGGATGGGCACGGACGTGGTCCCCAGCCTCAGCCGGCTCTTTTCCGGGTATGCGATCGCTGTTGTGGCCGCGGTGGTGATTGGGATCGCCCTCGGGTCCTCGGATGGGCTGCGCCGGATGGTCGACCCCGTCGTGCAGTTCCTGCGCGCCATCCCGCCTCCGGTGCTGATCCCGGCGGGGATCCTGGTGCTCGGCGTGGGATCCACCATGAAGGTCGCCCTGATCGCGTTCGTCTGTTTCTGGCCCGTCCTGCTGAACACCATTGACGGCGTCGGCGGCGTGGATCCCACCCTGCGGGAGACAGCACGCAGCTTCCAGATCTCCCGGCGTGACCGGTTGTTCCGTGTCGTCCTGCCCTCAGCCGCCCCGCAGATTTTCGCCGGCGCGCGGGTGAGCCTGGCGATCGCGGTGATCATGATGGTGGTCTCGGAGATGGTGGCGAGCACCAACGGGATCGGCTATTTCGTTCTGCAGTCGCAGCGCACATACGCGATCACCGAGATGTGGTCGGGCATTCTCCTGCTGGCGGTCCTCGGTTACCTGCTCAACGGCCTCTTCTTGCTCGTCGAGCGGCAGGCGCTCAAGTGGCACCGCGGCGCCCGCACCGGCTCCGCCTAGATATGGAGGTATCCAGAAATGTTGCGAGTCGAGCACCTGAGAAAGGTCTATGGAGCGGGCACCAGGCGGTCTTTCGAGGCCGTGGCCGACCTCAGCGTCACCGTTGCCGAGCGGGAGTTCGTCTCGATCGTCGGCCCTTCGGGCGCTGGTAAGACAACCCTGCTCAAGTGCATCGCTGGGCTACTCCCGCAGACGTCGGGGACCGTTTACCTGGACGACGAGGAAGTGGTCGGTCCTCCGGAGAAGATGGCACTGGTCTTCCAGGACTACTCCCGTTCGCTGTATCCATGGATGACGGTGGAGCAGAATGTCGCCTTTCCGCTGAAACGTCGCAAACTCGGCAAGGCAGCTCTACGCGAGCTCATCCAGGACACGTTGCGATCGGTCGGCCTGGGTGACGCGGGTGCCAAGTATCCCTGGCAGCTCTCCGGAGGTATGCAGCAGCGGGTCGCGATCGCTCGTGCTCTCGCCTACCAGCCGGAGATCCTGCTCATGGACGAGCCGTTCGCCTCGGTGGACGCCCAGACGCGCGCGGACCTGGAGGATCTGGTCCTCGACCTGCGGGACCGCTACGGAATCACCATCCTGTTCGTCACACACGACATCGACGAAGCGGTCTATCTCAGCGACCGGGTAGTGGTGCTGACCCCATCGCCGACACGCGTCGCCGAGATCGTCGATATTCCTCTCCCCCGCCCGCGCGACCAGGTCGAGACCAAGGAACAGCCCGACTTCGCCCACCTGCGGGCTTATGTCTGGCGATCGATCAAGCGGCCGGAGCAAGCGGCCTCCACGCTCACATGAAGGAGAGCAGATGAGACACCGTCCGACCCTCGCCCGTGTCCGCCCGATGGCCGTGCTGGCCTTGACGGCGGCCGTGGTCGCCTCCGGCTGCGGAGGAGACTCCGCAGGCGATGCCGAAGGTGGTGGAGGCGAATTGGTGACCATCAACATCGGCACGCTGCCCACCGCGAACGCCGCGGCCATGTACCTGGGCATGCAGGAGGGCTTCTTCGAAGAGGAAGGCCTGGTCGTCGAGCCCACGGTCCTCCAAGGCGGCAACGAGATCATCACCGGGCTCGTGTCCGGTGACTACGACTTCGGTTTCGTGGGCTACATCTCCGCCGGGGTGGCCCTGAGCCAGAACGTACCCGTCTGCGTCGTCACCGCCAGCGACGCGACCGGGACGTCCGCGGAAGACGACTGGCAGGCACTGGTGGCCTCGGAAGGCTCTGGGCTCGACACACCCCAGGACTTCGCCGGCTCCACGCTCGGTATCAACGCGCTCGGCGGTGTCGCCGAGGTTTTGATCCTGGCGGCCCTGGATGCCGAGGGCGTGGACGTGAACACCATCGAGTTCATCGAGGTGCCGTTCCCCGAGGTGCCTGCAGCCGTGTCGGCCGGCCGGATCGATGCGGGCTACGGCGCCGAGCCGTTCATCACCACCGTCCTGGACCAAGGCGGTGAAGTGGTCTATGCACCACAGTCCGAACTCGCTCCGGAGTATCCCAACGGCTCCTACGCCGCCAGTGAGCAGTTCATCGCCGAGAACGGCGATGTGATCGATAGCTTCACCCAGGCGATGAATCGCTCGGTGGAATTCGCCCGGGACAACGAGGACGCCGTTCGCGACATCATCCCCACGTACACAGAGATAGACCCCGACATCGCCGAGCGGATGCGGCTGCCGGTCTTCACGTCCGAACTCGACGAACAGGCTATCGACGAGCAGATGGGCTTCTTGGAGCAGTACGACATCGTCCAGGCCGCGCCCACTGCCGACGAGCTCATCTGCGGTTGACGGCTGCGCGTGCCTGCTGATCATTGGCTTTTAACCACCGGATTCGGTGGTCAAAAGCCAATGATCACGAGGGCGTCGTAGACGACGAGGGGAGAACGGACATGCGGGTTGCCGAAGCGGTCGAACGCGACAGTGAGCCGGAACCGGCTGCCGTGGCGCGGCTGGCGGAGCTGCTGCGGACCGCCCGGCGCCCGGTGTTCGTCGCCGGGCTGGAAGCGCGGCCGGCCGATGCGCGGGATGCTCTGACGACGCTGGCCACGCTCAGCGGAGCCCTGCTGGCGACCTCGACGGCGGCACGTGGCTTGTTCGCCGGCAATCCGTGGTCGATCGACCTGCCCGAGGGCTTCTCCCCACCCTTTGCCAGTGAGCTCATGCGCGACGCCGATTTGGTGGTCGCCTGGGGAAGCACCGGCGACGCCGCACCGCTGCACGACGGCGGGCTGATCGCCCCGGAAACGAAAGTCGTGCGGGTCGACGCCAGCGCCGATGCTTCGAACGTACATACACATGCGGATCTCGGCCTGGCCGGCGACGTGCGGGCTACCGCACAGGCCGCCGTCGACGCGCTGCGAACCTGTCCCCGCACACTATTGACCTGGCGCACCCCCCAGCTGCGCCGGCGCATCGCCAGGCACAGCCAGTAACAAGAGGCGCGGCCGAGTGGCACCCAACTACCCACTCAGCTGAGCTTCATGGCCTCCCGTAACGTTCCCCCACACCAATCCGGCCCTTACCGTTACGCCAGGCCATGAAGCTGCACGCTGCCGTACCCCCTAGCAGCACTGGCGCACGGCGAGCCGTAGCCGGGCGTCGGGACCAGACCAACTAAGGCTCCGGTAGATGGAGTCTCTCCATGGTGTGGTGGGCATCAGCGAGGGAGGCCGACGGCGAACCCCTCCGCGATCCAAGTCTGCTGGGCAAGGAGAGCCTCCAGGCCGGAGCCACCAAGCGAGGCTCTGGTAGATGGAGTCTCTCCATGGTGTGGCGGGCATCAGCGAGGGAGGCCGATGGGCGAAGCCCTCGATCCGACCGAGTCTGCTGGGCGAGGAGAGACTCCATCTACCAGAGCCGTTGAAACTGGCTTACGAGGCCGCGGTGCGCCAGCCTGGCTGGTAGCTCTCGCGGGCCATGACCGAGTACGGCGCCGGACTCACGACAGTACGTACCGCGAACTGCTCGTGAGGCTGCACCGTGGTCTTCCGGCTCCCGCCGTCCGGCTCTCCCCAGATGACCTGGACTTCGGCGCCGAGCGGAACGCCCGGGTCGATCGTGGCCAGCGACAGCACCGTGCGCTCGTTGGAGCTGTAGCCGGTGAACATCGACAGGCCTACGAGGTTCCCGTCGGCGTCGACCACGGAGTCGAAGTTGGACGAGCCGTAGTTGGCGTTGGGCAGGTCGAAGAACTGGTAGCCGGGGCCCTTGGGGTCGACCGGGGAGGCCAGCAGCTTGGCGACGTCGTCGGCGTTCCAGGCGAGGGTGACCTTGCGCCGCTGGGTCTCGGGGTCGATCGCCTCGAGTGCGTCGCGTCCGATGAAGTCATGGTCGAACTTGACGAACGGGCCGTAGCCGAGCTCCCACGGGTTGAGGTAGTAGTCCTCGATGTTGTCCGAGACGAAGCTACCGGCGAGCGCGTTTGTGGCTTCGTAGCTCGCCGCGCTCAGCCACTCCCGGTAAGGCCGCAATTCTTCACCGGTGTAGATGGCTGGAAGGGGCGACGGGATCCAACCGGACTCAATCGTGTTGGACGCGTAGGCGCGCGAACCCACCGGTTCGAGGCCGAACTCGCGGCCTGCCTCCAGGATCGCGTCGCGCACCTTGTCGTAGGTCTCGTACGGTCCCCAGAGCTCCAGGCCAGGTGCGCCGGCCATGCCGTGGCGGAGGGTGCGGACCCGCTCACCGGCCACATTCATGTATCCCATCCGGAAGAAGCGCAACTGCTCGACGGGGCCGCCGTTGATTTTCTCGATGATCGGCCAGGCGTTCGGGCCTTGGATCTGGAAGCGCCACAGGTCTCGCTGCACGGGTTTGCCGTACGGACGCGACGGTGAACGCTCGTCGCGGCGGATATCGACGTTGTACCCGCTACTGCCCTTGAAGGTCAGCCAGTCGGCTACCGGAGCACGCCCGACGAACACGAATTCTTCCTCAGCGAGGTGGAACAGAATGCCGTCACCGATAACACCGCCCCCGGGTGATACGGGCACGAATTGTTTCGCCGAGTCGACCGGGAACTTCGCCATGCTGTTGACGCCGGTGTCGGAGAGCAGCTTCAGCGCATCCGGTCCGGAAAGAAACAGGTTGACCATGTGATGGGATTGGTCGGACAAGGCGGCGGTCTCTCGCCAGGCGATCACCTCCCGGCGAAAGTTCGTGAATTCCGACGGCACCACCGGGTAGATATAGGCTCCGATCTGAGAGTTCCGGAGCAGTTCCACCGTGTTTCCGGTTTGGTCCAGCAATTCCTGCAGGTTCTTTGCGTTCATGTGACCCGTTCCTTTCGATGACGTGAGCTTTTCGGGTGGACGTTGGCGGCTCTCTTGCCCTAAGTGCGGTATTCCTCCGCGGTGACGTATCGGACGCCGAGTTCGGTGAGTTTCGCGCGCAGGCTGTAGCGGTCGAGGCCGAGTTCGCCGGCCCGGAACGCCTCGCGGGAAGCCTGCTCTTTGTCGACTCGTGTCTGTGCGGCCTCGAGAGCCTCGTCGACGTCTTGGCGAGGGACGACCATGACGCCGTCGTCGTCGGCTAGAACCGCGTCACCGGGCCGGACCACCTGACCGCCCACGGCCACGGGCACGTTCACCGATCCCGGAGTCGCCTTGACGGTTCCTTGGGCGCTGACGGCGGCGGACCACACCGGGAATTCGACGGCCCGCAGGTCGTTCACGTCCCGCACTCCTCCGGTGGTGACCAGCCCGCGAACCCCGCGGGACTGCAGCGAGGTTGCCAGGAGTTCACCGAAGCTGCCGTCTGTGCATGGCGACGTCGTGGTGACGACGAGCAGATCGCCCGGGCCGCACTGTTCCACCGCGGCGTGGATCATCAGATTGTCGCCGGGCCAGCACAGCACGGTCACCGCCGTGCCGCCGACGCGCGGGCCGGGGTAGACCGGCCGCAGCCGGGGGCCGAGATATCCGGTGCGCCCGAGCGCCTCGTGCACGGTGGCGACGCCGTATTCGGCGAGCTTCGTGACCGCGTCGATGTCCGCCCGCGGCGGGCCGGTGACGACCACGTTCCTCACGCCAGCACCTCCGTGACCTGCGGATAGAGCCGCATGTAGGCTTCGCCCATAGTGCTGTGCGGCAGGCCCAGGTTGGGGCCGGCGTTCCGCTTGAGCTGCACACCGCGCCGCTTGGCGAGGTCGGTGTAGTAGTCCCACATGTGCTGCTGCGCCGGCAGACACTCCATGGCCTTGCGCTTGGTGTCGAACACGGAGGTGATGTCGAGCAGCACCTCCGGTTTGAAGTCACATTGCTCGGGCTGGTGCGGCTCGAAGAAGAACACCGGCGGAGCACCGAGCGCTTCGCCGGGTGCGTCGTAACCGACCGCCTGGGCGAGCACCCTCGCGTGCAGGGCCATCCGGGCAGCCGCGGGATGGTCCTGGTTGTACGGGTCGGTCAGCGGATGGGTGAGAACCACCGACGGATTCACCTCACGATAGACGTGCACGATCCGATCGACGAGTTCGCTGGTCTCCTGGAGCGGGTAGTCCCCGGCGTCGAGGAATTCGATCTCCGCCCCGAGTACCCCGGCGGCGTTGGCTGCCTCGGTCCGGCGAAGCTCCTTGATTTCGTCGAGGTTCTTACCCGCCCGCCACGCTTTCGCGGATTCGCCTCGTTCGCCATAGGTCAGGCAGAGCACCTTGGCCCGTTCACCACGGGCGGTGGCCAGTGCGATCGCCCCCGCCGCCCGCCAGACGAAGTCGCCCGCGTGGGCACTGATCACGAGTAGCGGGTTGGCTGTCATGGCACGGCATCTCCTTCGATCCGCTCGGCTGCGGCGATCTGCGCCATCGACGGGTCGCAGTCTCGTACCGAACGACACTAGAAGCGCCTGGTCGACGCCGTGAGGTCTTGGAGTCCGGTCTGCTCTACGTCGAAACTCCGGGGCGACTCAGTCATTTGTCGCGGTCAAGTCGGTCTCGATGCCGGACGTATCACGCCGCCGGCTCGGCTCTACTGGCTGAATGGAACGCGAGAGTCTCGAAACTGCTATTCAGCGGGTTGGAACACCGGTAGACCTGTTGCGCAACTCGGCCGTTCGTCCGCACACCTTCCCGGTCGCACCGGAATTCACCAACTGGCGCACGGAGCAGAAGGCGTGGCGCCGCTCGTGTGTGCTGTTCGACCAATCACACCATATGACCGACCTCTATATCAGCGGCAAGGACGCACTGAGGCTGCTGAGCGATTTCGGCGTCAACAGCTTTGCCTCGTTCACACCTGGCAAAGCCAAGCAGTACGTGGCTGTGAATCCGGACGGGCAGCTGATCGGTGACGCCATCCTCTTCCGTCTCGACGACGAACTGTTCGATGTCGTCGGTCATCCAACCGTGCCGAACTGGCTGCAATACCGCGCCGAGACCGGCGGGTACGACGTCAGCATCGAACGTGACGACAACTCCTACGACCGGCCTTCCGGCCCGCCTTCGGTCTACCGCTACGAACTGCAGGGACCGGCCGCGTATCAGCTGATCGAGAAGCTCACCGGCGAGCCCGTTCCCGACGTCAGGTTCTTCAACATGACCGAGCTCACGATCGCCGGACACCGTGTGCGTGCGCTTCGCCATGGCATGGCCGGTCAGCCTGGTCTGGAGCTGTTCGGACCGTGGGCCGAAGGCCAGGACGTGCTGGCCGCCATCCTCGCCGCGGGGCCGGAGTTCGGCCTGGTCCGGGCCGGCGCCAAGGCCTACTCGACGGCGAACCTGGAGTCCGGCTGGATTCCCACCGTTGTTCCCGCCATCTTCGGTCCGCGGATGCGTGGCTACCGGGACTGGCTCGACGCGAACGCGCTCGGTTCACTCGGCGGCAGCATGGACTCGCCCGACATCTCCGAGTACTACGTCACGCCGTACGACCTCGGTTACGGGCGCCATATCAAGTTCGACCACGACTTCCTGGGGCGGCAAGCACTCGAGCGGATCGCCGCGCAGCCCCGCCGGACCAAGGTGACCCTGGTGTGGAATCCGGACGACGTGGCCGCGGTGACCCGCTCGTTGTATGAGCCCGGCGTGCCCGCGAAGTACATCGAGATGCCCAAGGCGCGCTACGCGTTCTTCCAGGTCGACAAGGTGCTACGCGCCGGTGAGCAGGTGGGCATGTCGCTGGACGCCGGCTACATCGCCACCGAGCAGGACTTCGTCTCGCTGGCCACCGTCGACATCGGAGCAGCCGAGCCGGGCACCGAGGTGTCGGTGGTGTGGGGAGAGAAGCCGAACACAGCCAAGCCGGCCGTCGAGACGCATCGGCAGGTCGAGATCCGGGCCACCGTCGCCCCGGCTCCGTATGTACGCGAAGTCCGCGACTCGTATCGAGCGGCACGACCGCTCTAGCCCGCCCTCACAGGCTTAGGAGATTTCCGTGACTGTTGACCAGGAAGCCGCCGGCAGCGGGCGCCGCCGCCGCGATCTCGCGGCGTTGGTGCACGACATGAGCTACGAGGTCATGCCGTTCGAGAGCACCGAGCACGATGTTCTCGCAGCCGTCCCGACGTCAATCCGGTTGACGGTGACGACGACCCAGAAGAGAGGGCTCGACGCCACGTTGGAGCTGACCGAGCGCCTCCTGGACCACGGCTATGCCGTGGCACCGCATCTGCCGGCGCGGTTGTTCATCGACCAGGCTCACGTCCGCGACGTCGTGGCTCGCCTCCGGGAGAAGGACGTGCGGTCGGTGTTCGTGATCGGTGGAGACTCGCCGACGGCGGCCGGCCGCTACGCTGACGCCTACTCACTGTTGCAAGCCCTGCGGGAGGCGGATCACCCCTTCGACGAGGTCGGAATCGGCGGGTATCCAGAAGGGCACGCGAACATTCCCCAGGAGGCCATCGAGCTGGCATTGAAACAGAAGGCTCCGATGGCCAGCCATCTGATCACGCAGATGTGCTTCGACACCAGGACGACGGTGTCGTGGGCCCGGCGGGTGGCCGAGGCCGGCATCGAGGTCCCGATCCGGGTGGGCATGCCAGGTCCGGTCAACCGGCAGAAGCTGGTACGTGTCTCCGCCGGCCTCGGATTGGGGCAATCCGCGCGCTTCCTGCGCAAACAGCAGAGCGTGCTGTGGCGGTTCCTGCTTCCGGGCGGCTACGACCCGACGAAGTTCGCCAAGCACCTGGGTGCGGAGGTCAACAGGTGCGGCACCGGCATCCGGGGATTGCACATCTTCACCTTCAACGAGCTGCGCAGGACCGAGGCGTGGCGGCAGAAGCTGCTGGCCTTGCTCACCGGGAGGAATGAAGCATGACTGAACAGAACCCGCAACAGGACCACGGGCGGTTGATCGTGCAAGGTGCCGATCGGCCCGGCATCGTGTCGAGCGTGTCGCGCGTGCTCACCGAGCACGGGGCCAACATCGTGGCGCTCGACCAATCGTCGAGCGACCCGGAAGGGGGCAGGTTCTTCCAGCGCACGGTCTTCCATCTGCCGAAGCTATCGATGCGGTTCGACGAGCTGAACGAAGCGCTGCGGACGAAGCTGGGCGACGAGCTCGGGCTCGACTTCCACCTCGTCGAGGCGAAACGACGTAAGCGGGTCGCCATCTTCGTGTCGAAGGCGGATCATTGCCTGCTCGACCTGCTCTGGCGGCAGCGGCGCGGCGAGCTCTCCATGACCGTGCCGATGGTGGTCTCCAACCATCCGGATCTCGGTGAGGAGGTGCGGCGGTTCGAGATCCCGTTCTTCCACGTTCCGGTGGAGAAAGACAGCAAACCGGCCGCGGAGAAGGAGCAGCTGAACCTGCTCAATGGCAACGTCGACCTGCTCGTGCTGGCCCGCTACATGCAGATTCTCTCCGGCGACTTCCTGGAGGAGCTGGGAGTACCGGTCATCAACATCCATCATTCCTTCCTGCCCGCTTTCATGGGCGCCGGCCCGTATCTGCGGGCAAAGGAGCGTGGCGTGAAGCTGATCGGCGCGACCGCTCACTACGTGACCGAAGACCTCGACGAGGGGCCGATCATCGAGCAGGACGTCATCCGTGTCTCGCATCGTGAGTCGGCCCGGGACCTGCAGCGCAAAGGCGCCGACGTGGAACGCAGCGTGTTGGCTCGCGCGGTGGCCTGGCATTGCGAGGACCGGATCATCCGGGACGGAAACACCAGTGTCGTGTTCTAGAAGGGAGAACCGTGGTCGACGCTAACGAACGGCGAACGGAGTCGCGGACGAAGGCACGCGACGACTACCTGCTCGACATCGAGCACGCCCGGCGGGGCTACGCCCTCAACCGGATGTGCGGCTCGCTCATGCATGCCGAGAACCGAAGCCGGTTCAGCGCGGATGAGGCGGCCTATTGCGACGAGTTCGGGCTCTCGCCCGAACAGAAACACGCCGTCCTGGAGCGTGATTGGACGGCGATGATGGACCTCGGCGGGTCCATCTTCTACACGTTCAAGCTCGCCATGCTGGACAAGAAGTCGATGCAGTACCTCGGCGGTGTGTTCACCGGAATGTCCACCGAAGAGTTCATCGAGGCAATGCAATCAGGAGGGCGGAAGTTTGGCTGACATCATCTGGGGTCTTGCCACCTCGCATGTGCCGTCCATCGGTGCGGCGATGGACAACCACAAGACCGAAGATCCCTACTGGAAGCCGCTGTTCGACGGCTACGCGCCCGCACGCAGGTGGATGGCCGAACACCCGCCGGACGTCGCGGTGATCGTTTACAACGACCACGCCAACTCCATCGACATGGACCTCGTGCCCACGTTCGCCGTGGGTACCGCCGCCGCCTACGACGTCGCCGATGAGGGATGGGGCCGACGGCCGGTGCCACCGGTGATCGGCGCCCCGGAGTTGAGCGAGCACCTCGTTCGCGAGCTGCTGGACTCGTCGTTCGACATCGCCACCTGCAACCGGCTCGATGTCGACCACGGGCTGACCGTGCCGCTGTCCGTCTACTGCCCGGAGCCGGGAGACGCCTGGCCGTGCGCCGTCGTTCCGGTGCTCGTCAACGTCATTCAATCCCCCCAGCCGACCGCCGCCCGCTGCTACGAGTTCGGCAAGGCGATCGGCCAAGCCATCAGGTCATTCCCGCAAGACACGAAGGTCGCCGTCTTCGGCACCGGCGGGATGTCCCACCAGCTGGCCGGCGCCCGGGCGGGATTGATCAACGAGGAGTTCGACCGCCGGTTCCTCCAGGCGATCGAGAACGATCCTGAGTCGCTGGCGGCCCTCTCCCGTGAGGATTACGTCCGGGAGGCGGGCACCGAGGGCATCGAGATGATCATGTGGCTGGTGATGCGCGGGGCGATGAGCGAGCGCATCTCTCGAGTCCATGACACCTACCATGTGCCGGCCTCCAACACCGCGGCGGCGCTCGCGCTGTTCCAGGATCTCGGCGACCGGGAGCCAGCGGCGGTGTAAAGGCCCGCACGCATGAGTCACCACAGAGAGGTGGATTGTCATGGCTGAAGTGCTCGACACGTCGGCACAGGTGAAGACGGGCCTGTTCATCGCCGGAAAGGAACGACAGACGACACAACTGCTGGCGGTCGCGGATCCGGGCCGGCCGGGTGCACTCGCCGGGTATGCGGCCGCCGCGTCGGAGGCGGACGTCGCGGACGCGGTGTCCTCGGCGAAGGAGGCTTTCCCAGCTTGGTCGGCCTTGCCGGCGGCGGAGCGGGCCAGGCTGATGGCCGAGGCGATCGAAGGTATCGAGGAGCAGCGCGACACCGACGCGGCGATCCTGTCTCGGGAGAACGGGAAGATCGTGCACGAGGCGTGGGTCGACGCGCTCGTCTTCCAGATCCGGTGGCAGCTGGCACTGTCCCTGGCCGATCAGGTCGATACCGGGAAGGTCCTGGAGCCGGCCCCGGGGATCCCGGTGACGACCCAGGTGCGCTATCAGCCGCTGGGCGTGGTCACCGTCATCGTGCCGTTCAACTGGCCGATCGCGATTCTCGGAGCGTCGCTGCCACATGCCCTGCTGGCCGGGAACACCGTGATCGTCAAGCCGCCTCCCACCGCGCCGCTGGCCACCACCCGAGTCGTTCAGCGGGTGGCCGAGGCACTGCCTCCAGGGGTGCTGAACGTCGTCACGGGACCCGACGAGAACATGACCGGCTTGATCCAGAACACCGACATCGCGAAGGTGTGTTTCACCGGCTCCGTGAGCGGCGGCAAGAAGATCATGGAAATGGCGGCGCGGACACTCACCCGGGTGACACTCGAACTCGGCGGCAACGATCCCGCGGTCATCCTCGATGACGCGATCTTGGACGACACCCATCTCGACCGCCTGTTCGCCGCGATCTACGACACCACCGGGCAGATCTGTATGAATGCCAAGCGGGTTTACGTGCACCGGTCGCGGCTGGACGAGGTCGTCGACGGGCTCGCCGGCCGGCTGGAGAACACAGTCATCGGCTACGGGCTGCACGAAGGCACCACCATGGGCCCACTGCATTCACCGGCGCAGAAGGCATTCGTCGACGACCTCATCCGCGAAGCGAAGGACGCGGGGGCTGACGTGCGCGAGTTCGGTCAGCTGCCGGCTGGGGACGACCTAGCGGGTGGCAACTACCTGCGGCCCGCGATCGTCGTCGATCCCGACCCCGGCCTACGAGTTGTCAGCGAGGAGCAGTTCGGTCCCGTCATCCCCGTGCTGCCTTTCGACACCGATGACGAGGCTCTGCAACACGCCAACGACACCTGGGCCGGTCTGGGTGCGTCCGTCTGGAGCACCGATCAGAACCGTGCCGGCAATCTCGCGACACGCATCGCCGCAGGGTACATCTGGATCAACGACCACGGCGCCACCCGCCTTGACCTGCGCGCCCCGTTCGGGGGCATGAAGCAATCCGGCATCGGGCGCGAACAAGGCATCGAGGGCATCCGGGCGTTCCAAGACACCCATGCCACCGCCACTCTGGACGAAACAGCGCTCGGGAGCCAGACACATTGACACCTGAGAGCCTTTCGTTCGACGCCGATGGCCGTGGGCCTGCGGGCTTGCGTCCGTATGCGGTGCGGGTCTCAGATCAGCCCCGCGTGACGGCGGTTGAAATCGACGGTGCGCGGGTCGGGGGTGGTCTTCCGCTCGCGCAGATCCCGGGAGATGCGGTTGGCGGTGAGCCGAACTTGGTCGACGAGGCGGTGTGGATCATGCTGACTCGCGGGACACACCATACCCACCGCGGTCTCGACGGTGCCGTCCACACCCACAACCGGCGCGGCGACGGAGCTGACCTCCATCACCACGAACTGGGAGGCGATGGCATATCTGTTCTCCCGTACCGTCTGGAGGAAATCTGTCAGCGCCGAGACGTCGGCGAGGGTGTGCGGGGTGTACCGCTTCAACGGCTCGCGAAGATATTCCTCGACCACGCTCTGGTCCGCGTAGGCCAGCAGGACAAGCCCGGTCGCGGTGATATGCAGCCGCAGCCGCCCACCGATCCGGTTCTCCCCGGTGTAGTTCGGGTGCGACCGCAGCGCCTCGAGGTACATGACGTTCATGCCGTCGCGGACAGCGAGGTTGACGGTCAGGCCGGTGCGACGGTGCAGATCCATCAGATGCGGCAGCGCGGTCTCACGCAGCCTGAGTGCCTGCGTCGAGGCCGAGGCGAGGTCGAGGATCTTACGGCTGAGCCGGTAGTGGCCTGTGTCGTCAACCTCCAGACCACCCCAGTCGAGGACCTCCCGGATGAGTCGGTGGGTGGTGGTCAGAGACAGATCCGCGTAGCGGCTGATCTCCGAGAGCGTCATCGAGCCGCCCCCGCTCGAGAAGGCTCCCAGCAGCGAAAGGACTCGTCCGGCCGCCGTGCGTTTGCAGCCCGATTCAGCGACCGGATTGTCCGGCCGCATGTCCTCGTTCGGATAGGTCTCGGCCTGCTTCAGGTCTGTCTTCTCTGGCATTCCGCAGCACACCCCCGGGCCTCCAGGCGGCACCACCTTCGGCGCGGCGCCGCGACCGTGTCCCGACACCATAGCGCTCAGAGCTCTCCGATGGAGGACCCACTTCCACTGAGTGGGACACAGTCACTGAGTGGGACACAGTCACTGAGTGGGACAACATCCCGCGGCGGGGCACTACTCCCGAGTCGGGCTCCATCGGGGTCCGCAGACGGTCAACACATCTCGTCACACGTAGCGAAGGAGCTCCGTCATGATCAGCCTGCACACGCACGGGACGGGAACCGCCGCTGAAGCACCGGCGGGCGATGGGCACCGCACCACCGAACACCTGAGTCAGGAGTGCACCACACCGGACGACGTGCCGCAGCCCCGCCGGTCCTCGGTGGAACGGGTTCATCGGCTGCTGTCGTCGTTCGACTACGAACACACCCATCTACGGCTGTCCGACTTGAGCCGCCGAGCGGGTTTGCCGCTGTCGACGACACACCGTATGGTCACTGAACTCCTCGAACTGGAGATACTGGAGCGCGACGAGAACGACCTCCTGTGCATCGGGGTGGCCGTGTGGAAGTTCGGGCTCTTGACACCCAAGACATACGGCATCCATCGGGTGGCCCTGCCCTTCATGCAGGACCTCTATGCCACCACCCGCCTGCCGGTTCACCTCGGTATCCCGCAGGGCAATCAGGCGACGATCGTCGAGAGCCTCCGGCCCCGTGGCGGTGGGCGGGAGCGGCCGCGCATCGGTCAGCGCGACCCGCTGCACATGACCGCCGTGGGGACGGCGCTGCTGGCATTCTGTGACAACAACTTCCAGGAGCACTACCTCACGAACCTGAGGAATCGTCGCGGTACGGACACCCCGGAGGTGATCCGCCGGGAGCTGGCTCAGACCCGCGCCTGCGGCTACGCCGTCAACAAACGCAAGACCGCCCCGCGCACCGCTATCGGCGCACCCGTGCTCGACCGGAGTGGACGACCGTTGGGCGCCGTCTCCCTCGTGGTGCCCGCCGGCACCGCCACGCCTCCGTACGACCATCTCGTCCGGAAAACCGCGCGGGCGGTGCAGCGGATGGCCTGGGAGCAGGGCATGGGCTGAGAACCCACGTCCTGGCCGCTGCCTGACTCCCGCTAGCCGGAAGTCCCCCTTGCTCGTCATCTTCGCCGCTGGAAACGTCCGGAGCAGCCGAACTGCCAGTGTGCCGCCGACTGGCAGCGCTCTGCCCGACCCGGGAGCGTCGTCGACGAGTGAGGAGAATCGTGGAGCTACGCAGCAACTTTCCGGCGAACAGCGCCCACGCGGTGACCCGCCGCGCCCAGTGGGTCTCACTCGGGATCGACCCAGCCGACCTCGATCGCCCCAAGGTGGCGATCGTCAACACGTCGAACGATCTCGCGGCATGCTTCGCACATCTGGACGGCCTCGTGTCCGTGCTCAAAGACGAACTTCGAGCCCTGGGCATGTTGCCATTCGAGATCCGTACCGCGGCGCCGTCGGACTTCATCACCAACGCCGGACGAGGCGGGCGTTATGTGCTGCCCGCCCGGGATCTGGTGGCCAACGACATCGAGGTCATGGTCGAAGGCGCTCAGCTCGACGCCATGATCTGCCTGAGTTCATGCGACAAGACCACCCCGGCACACCTCATGGCCGCGGGCCGGCTCAATGTGCCGGCAGTCATCGTCCCGTGTGGTTACCAGCGCAGTGGCCTCGCCGAAGGCGGCGAGGCCGACGTCGAGGAAATCTTCCTCCGCGCCGCCCAGCAAGCGCTCGACGGGAAGGCCGACGGTTCACTGCTCGAGCTGGCTGACGGCGCGATCCGCGGTCCAGGAGTATGTTCCGGTCTGGCCACCGCGAACTCGATGCATATGGCCGCCGAGGCACTCGGTATGGCGGTCACCGGCTCGGCTCCCGTGCGGGCGCTCAGCGACCGGATGTGGGACGGCGTGCGTCGCGCGGCCCGGGCAGTGGCGAACTTGGTGGAGAACGACGTACGCCCCCGCGACATCATCACGGCCGCCTCGATCACCAACGCGGTCCGGACCATGCTCGCCGTCGGCGGCTCGATCAATACCGTCAAGCACCTGCAGGCCGTGGCGGTGGAGACCGGCCTCGACATCGACGTCTGGGAGGCCTACCGGGTGCTCGGCCGCGAGACACCCACACTCTGTTCGATCCGGCCGAACGGCGCCGACCTCATCGAGGACCTCGAAGACGCTGGTGGCGCGGCCACGGTGCTGCGCGAACTGCTCCCGCTGCTCGACGGCGACCAGCTCACCGTCGACGGCCGCACCCTCGCCGAGAACGCCGCGGCGGCACGTCCCGGCGATGGCGCCGTCATCCGCGGTCTGAACGACCCGTTCTCGACCGACCCGTCGATCGTGGTCCTGCGGGGCACGCTGGCCGAGCACGGGGCCGTCGTCAAGCGGCCGATCCCCGATCCAGGCCCGCGCCGCTTCCGCGGACCCGCCAAGGTCTTCCACTCCCGCGAGGAAGGAGTGGCGGCGGTCGCCGCGAACAAGATCCAGGCTGGCGACGTCGCGATCATTCGCGGTATCGGCGTCACCGGTGGCCCCGCCATGGGCATGATCTCGGCGTTCATCTTCGCCCTCGACGGCCGCGGTCTCGCGTCGGAGGTCGCCGTCGTCACCGATGGTCAGATGAGCGGGCTGGTCAACCACGGAATCGGAGTCGGTGAGGTCTCGCCGGAGGCCGCGGCCGGCGGCGCGCTCGGCCTGGTGAAAGACGGCGACCTCATCGAGATCGACCTCGCCGACGGCCGGATCGACCTGCTGGTCGACCCGGAGGTGCTCGCCGCCCGGCCACCGTTCACCCCGCGGGAGCAGGTCGAAACCACCGGGCTGCTCGACCAGTACCGCGCCACCGTCCAGCCGCTGGCCTGCGGCGCCGTCCTTAGCCCCCGCCTTGGCCCGACCCCAGGAGCACGTCGATGAGCCTGACCGTCCCCGAGCCCCCGCGAGACGTGCCGGTCATCGGTGAATATGAGGTCGTGGTCGTGGGCGGCGGACCCGCCGGGCTCATGGCGGCGACAGCGGCCTCCCGGGCCGGCCGGTCCACGCTGCTGGTCGAACGCTACGGCTTTCTGGGCGGTGCCGGGACGATGGGTGGCCTGTCGACGTTCTGCGGTCTGCATGCCAGGGTCCACGGCGAGCATCGGCGGGTGGTGCATGGCTACGCCGACGAGCTGCTGGACCGCCTGCGCGCCCTGGACGGACTCAACGACGCTCACATGTCTGTCCAGGACCGCATCGCCGCGCAGGCGTTCGACATCTCCGCGTACAAGATCGCCGCTGATGAGCTGGTGCTCTCCGGTGGCGGGCAGCTTCTCTTCCATGCTCTGGCCGTCGGGCTGGCGCTGCGCGACGGCACGGGCGGGACCGAGATCGACGCGGTGATCGTCGAGTCGAAGTCCGGGCGCCACGCCATCCGCGGCCAGATCTTCATCGACGGCTCGGGGGACGGCGACCTCGCCTATTGGTCCGGCGCCCCGACCGAGACCTCGGAGAAGCTGCTCTACCCGTCGCTGATGTTCCGCATCAACGGGGTGGACGCGGAGCGGGCCGGCGAGGCGTGGAAAACCGTCGCGCGGCTCATGGATGAGGCCGAAGCCGCCGGCACACATCGTTTTCCGCGGAAGAAGCCCATCGTGCGGCCGCAGCGCAACCACCTCGAGTGGCGCTCGAACCTCACCCAGCTCAGCAACGACGACGGATCACCGGTGAACGGCACCGACGTGCGCGAGCTCACCCACGGCGAGATCCAGGGCCGGCGACAAGTGCGTGAGACGTTCGATTTCATCAAGTCGGTGACGCCCGGCTTCGAAGACTCCTACGTCGTCGACATCGCCCCGCAGGTGGGGATCCGCGAGACCCGGCGCATCATCGGCACGTATCAGTTGGGGGAAGAAGACATCCTGCATTGCGTTGACTTCCCCGACACGATCGGGGTCAACGGCTGGCCGGTGGAGGCGCATGTGGCGGGCACCGTCGAATTCCGGTTCCCGGTAGCCGAAGACTCGCGCGGGTTCAACCAGCTCCCGTTCCGGATGATCGTTCCGCAGGGCGTGGACAACCTGTACGTCGTGGGCCGGTGCGCCTCGATGACGCAGTGGGGCCAGTCGTCCGCCCGGGTGACCGGTCCGTGTTTCGTCATGGGACAGGCCGCGGGCACCGCCGCCGACCTCGCACTCTCGGCCAAGGTCGCGACCGGGAACATCGACGTCGCCATGCTCCAGAACCGGCTCCGGGCCGACGGCGTTTACCTCGGCACCGAGCTGGCCCCCGACGACATCCCGGTCGGGATCGCCTGAGAGCTGACCGACGAGCCGGTCACGAATGCAGGGCACCAGCTGAGGCGACCGTGGAAGGACGTGGCGATGCTCCTCACCGACGAAGAGAAGCGGATGCGCGACGGCGAGGAAGGCGCCGCTGTCGCCGCCGCCATGGATCTGCTCGTGCGGTATGGCGAGGCGCTGGGAGCCGAACGGCTCTGCGAGACACGCAACGTCGCGGGCACCATGACGCAGCCGTCCCCGGCCAAGGCGAGACTCGTCGAGGAGGGCGGCTGGGCGAAGGCCTTCGCCGTCATCAATCTCGACTGCGACGACGACATCGACATCCCCCGGATGAAGGTTCCGACCTGCCAGCTGCAGCATGGCTTCGGCCCGGACGCGCGTGGCCTGACCGGTTATCCCGATGCGAACATCGAGCTGCAGCGCGACGCCGAGGCGTACTACAGCGACAAGGGTGTGAACATCCTCGCCACCTGCACGCCGTATCAGGTGGGAAACCTGCCCGTCCGCGGGGAACATTGCGCCTGGATGGAGTCCTCCGCGGTGGTGTACTGCAACTCGGTGCTCGGCGCCCGGACCAACTGCGAGGGCGCGGCGTCGACCGGTGCCGCGAGCCTGACCGGTCGCATCCCGTACTGGGGCAACCACCTCCCGGAGAACCGCTTCGGCACCCATCTCGTCCACACGGACGTCGAGCTCGCCACATTCGCCGAATGGGGCCTGTTCGGGTACTTCGTCGGTGGGGCTGTCGGCGAGGGACGCCCCGTCGTCACCGGTAGCTGGGCACAGCCAGACCTGGCCGATCTCAAGCACTTCGGTGCGGCCGCCGCGACCAGCGGAGGAGTGGAGCTGTACCACATCCCGGGCATCACACCCGAGGCGAGAAGCGTCGAGGACGCATGCTCTGGTCGTGCGCCGAAGGACGCGGCCGGCTACGGGCCACGCGAGAGGCAACAGGTCTACGAGCGGCTCAACGACCAGGGATCCTCGACCGACGTCGACTTCGTTCTGCTCGGCTGCCCACACGCGTCGCTGGAGCAGATCGAGGCCGTCGCGCGCCGCCTGGAGCAACGGAAGATCCACCCTGACGTCGAGTTGTGGATCATGACGCCGCCCGCCTTGCGCGCCGCGGCGGCGCGCAGCGGGTATGACCGCGTGATAACCGAGGCTGGTGGGAGACTGCTCACCGACTCCTGCCCTGCCATGTCGAAGGCGGCGCCGGACGGGACGCGCGTCTTTGCCTCCGACAGCGCCAAGCAGGTGCATTACCTCCCCGCCATCCTCGGCATCGAGGGTTGGTTCGGCACGCTGGACGAATGCGTCGACGCCGCGATCACCGGCGTATGGCGCGGGCAGTTGGGAGGTCGCTGAGGCCGTGCTGACACTACGTGGACGAGGCATCGTGCCCGGCGTGGCCGAAGGACCCGCATTGGTCTCCACCGAAGAGATCTCCGGGTTCGGAGGAATCGACCCCGCCCGCGGTGTGATCATCGAACCCCGGCACGAATTGTTCGGGCAGTGCTTCACCGGCGTTGTGCTCGTCTTCCCCGGCGCGAAAGGGTCCTCCGGCTGGGCCGGCTTCTTCCAGAGCACCCGCCTGATGGGCACCGCTCCCCTGGCGATGGTCTTCAACACCGTCACGACCAAAGCCGTGCTCGGCGCCATCGTCACCCGGGTGCCCACCGTCGTCGAGTGCGACCGGGACCCGACCAGCCTGTTCCGCACCGGCAACCGGGTGCGCGTTGACGCCGATACCGGCCTCGTCACCGTGCTCGACGACGAGTGACGACGGGCAGCAGCGCGGCAGCGGACCGCGCGCGCCAAGCTCCCCACCACACGCCGGCGCCGTAAGCGAGGTCGTCCAGGCGGCGTGCGGCGGCGAAGCGCAGCGGGTCCAGACCAGGCCGCAACCGGGCGTACTCCCAGGCGGCATCGGCCACCGCGGCGACGGCGATCATCCGCCGCGCCCGCGACGAACCCCACGCTGCCAGCGCGAACGCGGGCCACCAGTGGCGCACGGCGAGCGCGAACCCCTGCGCAGTCGCCGCGACCAGCCCGTGACCGGTGAGCCGGACGGCGAGTGCATGGGGGTCATCGGTCGAGCCGATCCGCCGGGAGATGTGCGACGCCGCCACGGCCGTGACCGCTCCGGCCACCGGGACAGACCACCTGCGCTGGGCGGCGAGGGTCACCAGCACGGCGGCCGTCCACGGTGAGAGCACCGCAGGTGCGGCCAGGCCCGGATGCCGTCGCGCGAGCGCCGCGGCACCGGTCCCATAAGTGAATTTGCGCCCGAGCCAGGCCCTGGGCGCCCCCCGGTGCTCGTGCTCGATGACCGCCCGCGGCTCGTAGCGGACCCGCCATCCTTCGGCGACCAGGCGCCAGACGAGATCGACGTCCTCGGCCACCCGCATACCGGCGCCGAAGCCACCCCCGAGCGCCGACGTGCGAGCCAGCAAGCAGGTCGTGGACACCCAGGCCATCGGCGAGTGCGGGCGCACCAGAGACGGGTAGGTTCCGTGGTCGAGCGAAGACCGGGCGTTCTCGTAGCGCAAGATCCAATTCGCACCAGGTTCAGTCAGCCCCGACACCCGAGGGGCGACCGCGGCGAGCCGGGAGTCGGCGAAATGCCGCAGCAGCAGCTCGACGGCCCCCGGACGGAGCACGGCGTCGGTGTCGACGAAGAGCACGAACGGCGTCGTCACCCGGGCCAGCCCGGCGTTGCGGGCGTCGGCCGGGCCGCGGTTCTCCTTCATCCCGATGAGCTCGGCAGAGTGCCGGCCCGCGACGTCGGCGACCCTCTGCGATTCGGCGCCGGAACAGTCGTCCACGACGAGCACCCGGACCGCACCGATGTGGTCGCGGACGCTGCTCAGTAGGCGTTCGAGCTGGCGTGGCCGCCGCCACGCCGGGATCACGACGGTGACGTCGGTGAGGCTCACCGGTGGGAGCGACTCCGGCTCCGGATCGGCGAGCCCGGCCTCGATCAGATACTCGGCGAGAGCACGCGAGGCCGCGTCGGTGATCGTGAAACTACGCTCGCGGATCAGGCTGGCAGCGGCCGGGCGCAGTCGGCTGACGCGTGCCGGCGCCCCACCGTACAGAACACGGCCGCCATCTGTGACGCGGGTATGCCGGTTGAGTCGCACCACCGCGCCGGGGGGAAGGCCCGTGGGCTGAGGTTGCTTAGCTGGTGGAGTCCCTCCTTGCCCAGCAGACTCGGTCGGAGAGGGGCTTCGCCATCGGCCTCCCTCGCTGATGCCCACCGCGCCCGTGGGAAGACCGGCGCTGGTAACGCGCTCGGGAGGTGGAGTCCCTCCTTGCCCAGCAGACTCGGTCGGATTGAGGCTTCGCCATCGACCTCCCTCGCTGATGCCCACCACACCATGGAGAGACTCCACCTCCCGAGCACGCTTAGCTCGCCTCCTACGTTGGGGCATGGGGCGTTCCTTGTCGAGCGAGGTGTCGCCACACGGTGTCGATCATGGCTTGTAGCAGGCGGGCGCCCTCTGCCGCCGAGGCACCACGCGGATCGCCCAGCACGCCGTTGGGCGCGACGGCTGCGACACCGCTACGACGCAGCGTGGGGAGAAGTTCGTTCAGAGGGGTGACGTTGCCGGGCTCCGCCCGGTCGATGAGGACCCGCGCTGGCTCCAGATGGAGCATCAACGATGTCTCCACCCGGCCGGCGTGTGCGTCAAGCGTGGGGGCCGCCGTCGCGTCGTCGGGCCAGCACAGAGCCCAGCTGACATCGCGGCCTTCGCTCACCAGCCGTTGGACGGCGTTGCGCAGCGCCTCGACGTTCCCGCCGTGCCCGTTCACGATCACCAGCCGCCCCGCCCATCGGCAGGCCGAACGGCCGTACTCGACCAGCAGGTGCTCGAGTGCTTCACGTCCCAGAGACACGGTGCCGGCGAACTGCTCGTGCTCGCCGCTGGCTCCATATGACATCGATGGCGCGACGACGACGTCGGCGCCCGTTGCGGCGATGCGGTCCGCGACTCCCCGAGCGACGGCCGTGGCGATGACCGTGTCTGTGTCGAGCGGCAGATGGGGCCCGTGCTGCTCGGTCGAGCCGAGCGGCAGCACGACCACGGGTCGCCCGACGCCCGGCCATGGCCGGTCGGCCAACCGCCGTGGCGGCTCTACTGGCTGTGCATTCGTCGACACGTGTTGTTCAGCCGATCATGGCCTCGGCGTGGGCGGCCGCGCCGAGTCTCAGGAAGAAGCCGTCCGGCACGACGAGATCCTCCGCGCCGAGTTCGGCGATCGAGCCCTTGCCCAGGCCGAGCACGGCGGAGTCGAGTCCACCACGAAGCAGGTCGATGACGTTTTCGACACCGGCCTGGCCGTTGGCGGCCAGGCCCCACAGGTAAGCCCGACCGATCATGACCGCCCGGGCGCCGAGGGCGAGCGCCTTCGCGACGTCGCTCCCCCGCCGGACGCCGCCGTCGAGCAGGACCTCCACCTGGTCACCGACAGCCTCGGCGATGCCCGGCAGCAGCCTGATGGTCGCCGGCGTGGTGTCGAGGTTGTTCCCGCCGTGGTTGGACACGGACAGGGCCGTGACCCCGATATCCGCTGCCCGCTTGGCGTCGTCGATGCGAGCGACGCCTTTGAGCAGGAAGGGGCCGCCCCACTGCTCGCGCAGCCAGGCGACATCCTCCCAGGTGGGTGGCGGCGTCGTCATCCACTCGTAGTAGGCCCCGAAGAACGTCGGAGCCTCCCCACCGGGAGGTTGCAGGTTCGGCGCGGTGAGGTCGGGCAACCTACGGGTCTTGAGGTAGTCGAAGAGCCATCCGGGCCGGCGCAGAGCCTGGGGGGCGAAGCGGGCGGCCACCTTCGCGGTGAGTTTCTCCGGGATCCACGGGCTGCCCCAGTCGCGTCCGTTGGAGAAAGACCAGTCGAGGGTGGCGATGAGCCCCCGCACGCCGGCCGCGCGGGCGCGCTCCATGCGCTGCATCATCACATCGCGCGACCCCGACCAGTACATCTGGAACAGCGTGTGCGGGTTCGCCTCGATGACCTCTTCCACCGGCTTCGAAGCGAAGGAGCTCAGACCCATGATGGTGCCGCGGTTCGCCGCTGCCCGGGCGACCGCCACCTCGCCGTCGGGATGCACGGCTTGAACACCGGTGGGCGACATGAGCACGGGCAGCTCGACGGGAATCCCCATCACGGTAGTAGCCAGCTGGCGCTCTGCCTTGTGCCCCACCACGTGCGGCGCGAATCCGATGCGGGCGAAGGCGTCCTGGTTCTCGGCCAGTGTCACGCCCTTCTCGCTTCCGGCGACGAGCGCGCCGTAGACGGACGGAGGCAGGCGGCGCTGCGCACGGCGCTGCGCGTGGGCGACGGTCTCGAACCAGCCGCCGGCCATCAGCGGCCTTCTCGCGGGAGTCCAAAGCCAGCTAACGGGCTCTCCTGGCACGCCGAGACCGGTGGGACGGTGATGTCCTCCCGGCGCCGGGTCAGGGTGATCGGCACCGGGCCGTGGCGCTTGCGGCTGGATGACGGGGAGGTTCGGTGCGAGTGGTCACCCGACGGTCTTGGGAGGGCGGTGTCGTCGCGCTGTTGCAACGCCTCTTCGCCGAATCCGCGCACACACTCCGGATCGGGTCCGTCGAGAGGCAACCCGGTGAAGAACTTGGCCGCCATACAGCCGCCCTTGCAGCTGTCGAAGAAGTCACACGAGGAGCACGCCCCACCGTTCTGCGGCTCACGCAGGCGGCTGAAGAGATCGGACTCACGCCACACCCGCTGGAAGCCGCCGGGCTCGCGGACGTTGCCGGCGAGGAACTCGTCGTGGATGGCGAACGGACAGGCGTAGACGTCGCCGATCGGGTCGATCAGGCACACGACGCGACCGGCGCCGCACAGATTGAGACCGGGTAGAGCCTGACCGTAGGCGGCGAGGTGGAAGAAGGAGTCACCGGTGAGGACGTTCTCTCCGTGTGCCACGAGCCAGTTGTACAGCTCACGCTGCTGCTCCTGCGTCGGGTGGAGTTCGTCCCACACGTCGACGGCACGGCCCGACGGACGCAGCCGGGTCAGCCGCAGCTGAGCGCCGTAGCGATCCGCGAGGGCTTTGAACTCGTCGAGCTGTGGGATGTTCTGCCGGGTGCACACGACCGAGACCTTGAAGTTCTTCATCCCGGCGGCGGAGAGGTTGCGCATCGCGCGCAGGGCCATGTCGTAGGACTGGCCGCCACGAACCGCGTCATTGACCTCGGCGGTGGCACCGTCGAGAGAGATCTGGACGTCGACGTAGTCGTTGGCGGCGAGGCGTTCGGCGACGTCGGGGGTGATCTTCACGCCGTTGGTCGAGAACTTGACGCCGACGTGGTGTGAGGTCGCGTAGTCGAGGAGCTCCCAGAAGTCGCTTCGCACCGTGGGCTCACCGCCGCCGATGTTGACGTAGAAGACCTGCATGCGCTCGAGTTCGTCGATGATCGCCTTGCACTCTCCCGTGGTCAGCTCACGGGGGTCGCGGCGCCCGGAAGCAGACAGGCAGTGCACACACGAGAGATTGCACGCATACGTGAGCTCCCAGGTCAGGCAGATCGGCGCGTCCAGCCCGAGCTCGAAGTGATCGACCAGGCGCTTCGGCCCAGGGCCGGCGACCGGCTGTTGTCCGGCAATCAGCTGAGCCGTCATACCATGCTCCTCCAATCGCGGCCGCCAGCAGCGGTGGCCGCTTTCGATGACCGCCCCTACCGGCAGTCCGACGCGATGACCCCACCCTAATGGCACTGAGTGCCGTAGGGAACAGCTAAGCCATTCCGATGGCACCGGGGCGGCTTTTCTTCTGCTGGGTGGAAGACACGGTGCGCGCCGGGCGCCGAACTGCTGCCATCGACGGCATGCGAGACGTTCAGGGCAAGGTCGCTGTCATCACCGGAGGCTCGAGCGGCATCGGCCGGGGCATCGCGCTCGCGTTCACCCGGGCCGGAATGCGGGTGGTCGTCACCGGACGACGTGAGGATCACCTGACCGAGACCGTGGCGGAGTTCGCGCAGGACGGGCTCCACGTCGACGCAAGATGCGTGGACGTCACCGACCTGACGGCGATGCGCGAAGCCGCGGATGACATCGAGCGTGTATACGGGCGGGTCGACGTGCTGGTCAACAATGCCGGGATCGGGCTCACCGGGCCGGTCGGTGCCGCCACCTCGACCGACTGGGACTGGGTCATCGACGTGAACATCCGCGGCGTCGGCCACGGCATCCAAGCGTTCCTGCCCAAGATCCGCGCCCATGGCAACGGAGGGCACATCGTCAACACCTCCTCGATGGGTGGTCTGCTGCCGATCGTCGCTGGCCTGTACTCGATGACCAAGGCCGCTGTCATCGCCCTCTCCGAAGCGCTGCACGTCGAGTTGCGGCAGGAAGGGATCGAGGTCTCCGTGTACTGCCCTGGGCCGGTGCACAGCAACATCGCCGTGGGTACCGCGAACCGGCCCGAGAAGTACGGCGATTCAGGGTACGACGCCCCTGCTCCGGAGCGGCTCGAGCTCGCCAGGAAACAGCCGTACATGTCCGCGGAGGAAGCCGGAGAGCGCGTACTGGCGGGAGTGCGCCGCGGCGACCTGTTCATCCTGACTCACCCGGAGTTCAAGGACGGAGTGACCGCACGGCACGCGACGATCGAGGCGGCATTCCCCGACGAGCCGATCGATGCCGAGCGCGCCAACGCCATCCCCTTCCTGCTGTCGTCACCCATCTACTCGGTCGAGGGCCGGGGTTAAGGGCGGGCGCGAATAAGAACCCGCGGCTTCCGGCTGCCGGGAAACCCCCTCGGCGTAGTGCGCCCGGCGTGTTTCCCTGGACTCGGCATCACAGTCACCCACCCGAAGTCCGGAGGGCCTCACGTCATGGCCGTACGAGAAGCATTGCTCGATCCGACGGGGATGAATGAGCGATCGACCAACAGCACTCTAGCTCCGCGACCCACGAGTCTTCGCGGGCTCACCGTCGGTTTGCTGGACAACACCAAAGTCAATGCCACGGCATTGCTGCGCGGTATCGCCGACGACCTCGCGAATCGCTACGGCGCGGTCGACACCCGCCTCTACACGAAGGACTACTTCGGTACTCCGGTGAAAGACGAGTTGCTCCGCAAGATCGCGCGGGAATGCGATGTCGTCGTCACCGCGGTGGGTGACTGCGGCTCGTGCAGCGCCGCCACAGTGGCCGACGGAATCCTGTTCGAGCGCGCGGGGATCCCGGCGGTGAGTATCTGCTCGGACTCCTTCGCGATGTCGGGTGCGGCGATGGCACAGGTGCAGGGCTTCCCAGGTTTCGAGTTTCTGACGATCGAACACCCTGTGGCGAGCCTGGACGCCCGAGAAATCCGCCAGCGGGCCGCCCGGGCGCTGCCCGACATCGTCCGTATCTTCGGAGTGGGAGCCTGAGATGACCGATCTGACCACTGGTGTGACCGAACCCAGCCAGCTCGGAGAGCCGGCGGTCGATCTCGACGAGTTCCGCCGGGTCATGGAGTACTACCAGCAGCAAGGGTGGACCGATGGCCTGCCGGTGATGCCCGTGACCGAGACCTACCTGGCCGAATTTCTCGCTGCGACCGACCGCCGGCCCGGCGAGGTGCTGTTCTCCGTTGCGCATCTCAACCGGGAACTGACCGTGAAGCTCGCCGCCGTCAACGCCGCTCTCGCCGGCTGCCGGCCCGACTACTTCCCCGTCGTCGTCGCCGCCTGGGAGGCGATCTCCCAGGAGCCGCACCCACCCCGCGGCATTTGGCAGTCCACCACCGGGACCGCCCCGTTCACTGTGGTCAACGGCCCGATCCGGCAGCGGATCGAGCTCAACAGCAAGGGCAGCATCTTCGGCTCCGGGTTCCGCGCGAACGCCACGATCGGCCGGGCCATCCGGCTCGCCCTCATCAACGTCTTCGGCCTGCGCCCGCACCAGCTCGACCAAGCGACCCAGGCGACGCCCGCCAAGTACACCGCGTGCATCGGTGAGAACGAGGAAGAGAGCCCGTGGGCGCCGCTGCACACTGAGTACGGCTTCGCCGCCGGAGACGACGTCGTGACCGCGTTCGTGGTCCGGTCGGTCATGCACATCGAGGCCCGGCATACCCAGATCCCGGAGCAGCTCGCTTTCGACTTCGCCGACACCATCCGCCGGACCGGCGCCCTCATCCACGAGTACAGCAACGCCCTGCTCGTCCTCTCCCCCGAGCACGCCCAGGTCTTCGCCGGGGCTGGATGGACCAAGGACGACCTGCGCTCAGCGATCTACCACAATGCCGTGCGGACGCGGGTGGATCTGGCCGCGGTCGGCAAGGACGCTCTGTCGCGCCACACCCGGTGGCGGTTGCCTGGGGACCATCCGGACGCCATGCCCGATTCCGCGAGCACCAGCCCCTGCCCGGAACGGGTGCGGATCATGTCCGGCCCCGGGTCCGTACAGATCATGGTCGCTGGTGCGAACAACGCTGGGGTGTCCGCCGTCGTCGAGATCTTCGGCCTGGCCCCTCGGGACCGTCCGTCGTCGTACAGCAAGATCACCACGCCCTGACGGTCACCGACCGCCCACCCCTTCTCGGTGATCGTGAGCGGATTTTTGCTCTCATCGGTGCCCAGCAACCGCTTACCCGCGCCGCGCAACAACAACAATGCGCTCACGATCACCAACATTCGCGGAGCGCGGTCCAGGGCAGGCGGTCGGTGCGTTGATCTCGGACGCGGGAGGAGTACCGGCAACCCGCCCGTGCACGAGGTGAGCGGCAGCGATCTGGGGGCGCCGCTCACGGTGGACGATCCAGCCGTGGTGGTCGAGGTGGTGAAGCTCGCCGAGGACCGGTCGGGCGACGTGAGCCCACCATGGCACGTTGAATACACGTTGGGAACCGGCCTCTCTACCGATTCAGCGTGTATTCAACGTGCCATGCTGATCGCCGAATACGGGTGAACGGAACTGCGCTGTCAACGGTGGCAGGCGGTCGGTGCGTCGATCGCGGACACGGGAGGGGCACCGGCTCAACCTGCCCGTGCGCGAGGTGAGCGGCAGGCGGCAAGCGGGGACCGCGCCACAGGTTTCGCCCCCAACCCCCGGTGATCGTCAGTACGTTGTGGTCGTCATCCCCCGACCACAACGTACTGACGATCACCTCACAGCGACCACACCGTACTGATGATCACCGATCAGTGTTGGTGGCGGGCCATCATCCAGGACGTGTGCGCCGGGATCTTCGCATCGATGACCAACGGCCGGTCGCGTGGGCCGTCGAGCCACGCGGTGAGCGCTCCGAGGTCGTCCATGTGCCGAACGGTGATCGCCTCGCAGCCGTAGCCTCGCGCGATCGCGGCGATATCGGTGTCGGGAAAGCGGACGGTGCCGAGTTCGCCGGTCTGGTGCTGGAACAGATTGACCTCCGCGCCGTAGGCGTCGTCGTTGAACACGACGACGACCATGCCCAGGCCGAGCCGCACGGCGGTGTCGAGCTCGACCAGCGTCATCAGGAACGCGCCGTCGCCGGTGCCAAGGACCGGCATCCGCCCCGGCTGGGCGAGTCCGGCGCCGATCGCCGCGGACAACCCGAGGCCAATCGACTGAAACGACAGAGGTATGCAGTAGCCGCGCTGATCCGGTACTCGCAGGTGGGCTCCGGCGTAGCAGTTGACGTTGCCGCCGTCGGTCACCACCACTCGCTCCATCGGCAGCAAGGCGTCGATCGCGTTGACCAGCTCCTGAGGATCGACCAGACCCGGCTCGGCCCGGGAGGTGAACGGCTGGTCCTTCCAGTAGCGCACGGCCTGCACCTGCTCACGCACATCAGCGGTGCGGTAACCGGTCCGGCCGGGATGGCGTTCGGCGATCACCTCAGCGGCGGCCGCCGCCACCACCGCGGCATCGCCCAGAATGCCGACGTGGACCGGGTGGTGGAACCCGAGCGCGTGCTGGCGGTCGTCGACCTGGATGACGGTCTTGTCCCGCACGAGCCCGCCGTCCCGGGTGGTCCACTTGTTCAGCCCTGCTCCGAACGCGACCAGGAGATCAGCTCCGGCGATGAGCTCCGCCGCTCCCTCCGTGGCGAAGCCACCCATGATGTCCAGTGCCCAGTCGTCACCGACGAACAACCCGCGCCCCGCGGCCGAGGTGGCCAGCAACGCACCCGAGACCTCGGCCAGCCGGCGCAGCTCAGCCACCGCTCCCCAGGCTCCGCGCCCGCCGATGATCACCGGACGCTCGGCAGTGCCGAGCGCCTCGACCAGCTTCTCCAGCGCTTCGGGTGCCGGACCGGGGCGCAGACGCACCGGGACCGACGGGATGTCCGCCGCGTCGAAGTCGACAAGTTCGTCCTGGATATCGACCGGCATCGACAGCACCACCGTGGCGCGCTCCGACAGTGCGGTGTGGAACGCCCTCGCCGCGTCTGAGACCGCAGTGGCAGCGGAATGGAGCCGGACCGGCGTGGCACCCATCGCAGCCACCGCGGCGTCCTGGTCGATGTAGAAGTTGTCCGTCACGTTCCCGGCGACGGTATCCCCGGTCAAGACCAGCAGCGGCGTATGGCATTTCGCGGCCTCGGCGACCCCCGTCAGCGCGTTCGTCAGGCCGCACCCCTGATGAACGCTGACGATCGATACGTCCCCGGTCGCTCTGCTGTAGGCGTCCGCCATACACGCCGCGCCCATCTCATGACGGGACGCCGTGAACGGCACGCCCGCATCGATCAACGCGTTTGTCACATGGAAGTTGCCGCTGCCGACGACGCCGAAGACGTGCGACGCCCCCAAACCGGCGATCGTCCGGCCGACAGCCTCGGCAACGGTCATCCTCTCCGTCATGTCTGCACCTCACTGGACCGTGTTCATCGGGTGAACGCGCTGAATCCGGTCACGGCACGCCCGACGATGAGACTGTTGATCTCCCTGGTCCCTTCGAACGTGTAGACCGCCTCCGCGTCGGCGAAGTACCGAGCGACGTCGTTCGCGACGCGGATGCCCTCGCCGCCGCAGATCTCGCGGGCCAGCGCGACGGTCTCACGGAGACGGTCGCTCGTCCACGCCTTCGTCAGTGCCGAGTGCTCATCGCCAGCGGCGCCGCGGCTGCGCAGCTCGGTGAGCCGCGAGGCCATCGCCAGTGACGCGGTCGCGTTGCCGAGTATCCGGGCGAGCTTCTCCTGGATGAGCTGGTAACTCGCGATCGGCCGGCCGAACTGGTGGCGTCCCCGGGCGTAACGCAGAGCAGCTTCGTAGGCGCCCGCCTGCATCCCGGCGGCGTTCCAGGCGACGACGGGGCGCAACCCGGCAAGAATCGCGGCGATGTCGGCGAAGGAGTCGATCCGCTGCAACCGTTGCGACTCGTCGACCTCCACATCGGTCAGCCGGATGTCGGCGTTGTGGACCATACGCAGGCTGAGCTTGCTGCCCACGTCGGTGATCGTCACGCCGGGCGCCTCGCGCGGCACCAGGAAGGCCTTGACCGCGCCATCCGCCGTGTCCTTCGCGACGACCACGATCACGTCGGACAACGCCGCATTCCCGATCCAGCGCTTGTGGCCGTTGATACGCCACGTCTCGCCGCGCCGGGTCGCGCTGGTCTCGAGCCCGCGTGCCACGTCCGAGCCGTGCTCGGGTTCGGTGAGCGCGAAACATCCGGTGAGCTCGAAGGAGACGATCAGCGGATCGAGCTTCGCCGCCTGCTCGGCGGAGCCGCCCTCGCACACCACCGTGCGGAACATACCCACCTGCCCGCCGTAGAGGGTGGCGAGGGAAAGATCGCACCTGGCCAGCATGAAGTGGCGGAAACCCACGTACTGCGGGTTGAGTGTCCCGTCGGGACGGAGCAGCGCGGGGTCGTCCTCCAGCCGCAGGTTTGCGAGTTCTGTGCGCAGGTGCACCGGACACTCCGCCCGTTCCCACCACTCGGCGAGGTGAGGACGCACTCGTTCGTCGAGCAGGGCGTCGAGCGCCCGCAACTTGGCGCGTTCCGCCTCGCTCAGCTCCGCGGCGAAACCGAACAGGTCGGTGGCGGTGAACTCGCTGCTCATCTTTCCTGCTCGCTCCCCTCGCCGCTCTCCTCGTTGCTCTACTCGCTCTTCTGGTCCGCTCACTGAGCCGCCTCGGCGAGCTCTGCGGTGGCCTCCCGCTTCAGGCGGGCCAGCTCGAGCTTGCCGTGTGGGCTACGTGCGAGCGAATCCCTGAAGAGGACGTGACGGGGCTTCTTGTAGCCGGCCAGCCGGAGGTCGAGGTGGTCCGCGATCTCCTGCGGATCGATAGACGCGCCGGGGGCGGGCACGATGACAGCGGTGACCGCCTCACCGAATCGGCGGTCCGGGGTGCCGAACACCACGGCGTCGTGCACGTCCGGGTGTTCCATCAGCGCCTGCTCGACCTCGGCCGGGTAGACCTTCTCCCCTCCGGTGTTCACCACCGCACTGCCGCGCCCCAGGAGCTCGATGTATCCGTCGCCGAGGACCCGCGCCCAGTCGCCGGGCACGACGTAGCGGTGGTCGCCGATCCCCCGGAATGTCTCGCGGGTCTTCGCCTCGTCACGGAGATAGCCTTTGGCGGCCGCGCCGCGGTACGCCAGCCGCCCCAGGGCGCCCACGTCGTCTTGGACCTCGACGCCGCGCTCGTCGATCACCGCGGCGTCGGGCATGAGCCGCAACCGGGCGGGCAGGTCGTCGACGCCGCTGCTGATGGCGGTGGCGAACGGCCCGCCCTCGGTGGCCGCGAGCAGGTCGGCGATGGTCAGCTCCCCCAGCGTGTGCAGCCTGCGCTTGGTCTCGTCGGTCATCCACATCCCGGAGCTGAGTACCGACCGTACCTGGCCGAGTCCGATACCAGACTCTTCCGCGGCGGTCACGAGCGGGAGCGCGACGGCCTCACCGGCGACGACGAGGCGAGTGGCGCCTTCGTCGTGGATGAGCCGCAGCACCTCCTGGACGTCGAGGCGCGGCGAGGCGTGGATGATGACGGTGCCGCCGAGGACGAGTGTGTTGAGCGAGGTGAACAGGGCGGTGCCGTGGATGAACGGCGCCAGCGGCAACGAAGCCACCCGAGGCGTGGCCGGGTCGACGGCGATCGCGACGGCACCCTCCACCGTGTGCGGGGTGTCGATGCCCACCAGGGTGTAGGTCGAGAAGAGATGCCCTTCGAGCAGGTGGTCGGCGTCCCAGAGGACGGCCTTCGGCATCCCGGTGGTCCCACCGGTGTAGAGGCGCAGCTCGCCACCGGGCGGCGGGGCCGCAGGTAGCCGTCCTGGTTCCGCGATGGCATCGTCGTACTGAACGGCTGCGGGAACGGCGCGCGCTGCGCTGTCGTCGAGCTCCACCAGGGCAGGCGGCGGATCCAGCCGGGCGCTCGCCTCGGCCACGACCGCGCCGAGGGAGGCCGGGTAGACGAGCATCCGGGCTCCACAGTCGAGCAGCAGATCACCCAGCTCGGTCGCCCGGTAGCGGAAGTTGAGCGGCACCGGCGCGGCCCCGATCGCCAGGCAGGCATACAGCGCTACCAGGAATTCCGGCCGGTTGTATGTGTAGAGCACGACCGAGTCGCCCGGCCGTATCCCGCAGCGCTCGAGGTGCCGGGCCAGCGCGGCGGCCTCTTCGGTGAACTCGCCATAGGTCAGCCGCCGGGAGCGGCTGACGACGGCCGGCCGGTCCGGTGCGGCCTGGGTGATCCCCTGCCAAACGTCGGTGTGCCTGCCGAGTCTCATGCCGGCTCCGCCTTACGCGGTCCGGATCGCTGGGCATGCGCGCTGAGTGTTTCGCGCCAGGCCTCATCGATCCGCTCGGCCGTCCAGCCGCCGTCGTGGTCGATAGTGCGCAAAACCTGCGGATGCGAGTACAGCGTGAGGCGGTCACCGCCGATACCGAGGGCCTGGCCGGTGACGTCGCCGGAACGTTCAGAGGCCAGCCAGACGATCAACGGCGCGACATCCTCGGGCGTGCCCAGGGCGTGCTCCTTACGGAACTCCTCCGGAATCGGCTGGCCGGCAAGATAGTCCTCGTAGAGCTGGGTGTAGGCGGGAATGGTCGCCGTCATCGGCGACAGCGCCGTAGGCACGACCGCGTTCGCGGTGATGCCGAACCGGGCCAGTTCCAGCGACCAGGTCCGCGCCATGGCAACCAGCCCGGCCTTGACCGCCGCGTAGTTCGTCTGCCCGAAGCTGCCGAACTGGCCCGCCGGGGAGCCGATGACGACGATGCGCCCACCTTCTTCCTGTTCGCGCATCGCGACAGCCGCGGCGCGACCGCAGGTGAAGGTGCCTTTGAGGTGGGTGTCGACGACCAGGTCGAAGTCCTCGTCGGACATCTTCCACAGGACCCGGTCACGGAGGACACCGGCATTGGCAACGAGGACGTCCAGCCGCCCGAACTCCGAACGCGCTGTCTCCACCAGGGCGTCCGCCGTCGACGCGGGTCCGACCGGGGCCGCGACGGCCGTGGCATGGCCGCCGGCCGTGGTGATTTCCGTGACGACCTCTTTCGCGGCGTCGGCGTCGATGTCGTTCACGACGACGCCAGCACCGGCGGCCGCCAGGACCTTCGCGTAGGCCCTGCCGAGGCTGCGCCCGGCGCCGGTGACGATGACGACGCGGCCGGCCAGGCTGATCCCGCCGCTCATGTTCTCTGGTCGCGTCTCGCCGCTCATGCGTAGTACCTCAGGACGAACTCGGCCACACACGCCGGCTTCTCGCCACCCTCGACCTCGTAGGTCACCGACGCCACGAGCTGCCAGCCGCCGGAGATCTCGGTCACCTCGGTGACCTGGCCGTGGATGCGGATCCGCGCGCCGGCCGGGACAGCCGCCGGAAATCGCACCCGGTTGAGGCCGTAGTTGATGCCCATCGAGGCGCCCGTCACCGAGAACACCTCGCGCATCATCGGCACCACGCTGCTGAGCGTCAGCAGACCATGGGCGATCCGGGTGCCGTACGGCGATTTCGCCGCGACGTCGGCGTCGACGTGGATCGGGTTGTCGTCGCCGGTGAGCCCGGCGAAGAGGTCGATGTCGTCCTGACCGATCACGTGCCAGGAGGACGGGCCGAACGTGGCCCCTTCGAGGGTTTCGATCTTGTCCACGGTTGTGGACAGGATTACGGACTCAGACATGCGTACTCCTGATCTCTTGGTGGCTATGGTCGGTTTGGGCGAGCGAGACCGCGTGTGCCCCGGATTCAGCGCCGGAGTCGACGGTGTCCGCGTGGAATCCCCGCTTGGCCCGCTGGATCTGCTCATACACGTGGTGGCGCAGGTCCGCGAACTCCGGGCTGGACCGCGTCTCCAACTGGTCTCTCTCATCCGGCAGCGTCACCCGGAGGTCCTCCTGGACGACGGTCGGCGACGACGAGAGAACGATGATGCGCTGACCGAGGTACACGGACTCGTCGATGTCGTGTGTGACGAACAGGACGGTCAGGCCGAGCCGCTTCCAGACGTCGAGGACGAGATCCTCCAGGTCGGCCCTGGTCTGGGCGTCGACGGCGGCGAACGGCTCGTCCATGAGCAGCACCTCGGGCCGGAAGGCGGTCGCTCGGGCGATGGCGACGCGCTGCTGCATGCCGCCGGAGAGTTGCCACGGATAGGAACGCGGCACATGGTCAAGCCCGACGGCCTCCAGTGCCTCGTCGACGCGGTCCCGGCGCTCAGCCTTGGCGACCCTGGCCGCCTTGAGCGGCAGTTCGACGTTCTCGGCGACCCGCAGCCATGGATAGAGCGAGCGGCCGTATTCCTGGAAGACGAGTGCCATGGTGCGCGGCGGGGCCGTGACCACCTCGCCGGCGAGCGTGACCCGCCCGGACGTCGGTGCCATCAGGCCGGAGATGCACTTGAGCAGTGTCGTCTTCCCGGAGCCGGACGGGCCTACGAGGCAGGTGAACTCGCCGTCGGACACGTCGAACGTCAGGTCACGGACGGCCTCAACCGGACCTGCCGGCGTTTGGTAGATCTTCTGGAGCTGCTCGACGGAGAGCAGGATTCGCTTCTCACCGGCGGTTCGCGTGGAATCAGCGCTCACTGGTCTCCACCTCTCGTTGTCCGTAGTACCACGACAGCAACCTGCGTTCTCCCCACCTGAACAGCACCGCGAGCAGTACGCCGATCAGACCGAGCAGGACGACGCCCGCCCACATCGACACGTTCTGGAAGGTGCGCTGGAAGTAGATGATCGTGAAGCCGAGTCCGTCGCTCGCGGCGTACATCTCCGAGACGACCATGAGGATGATCGCGATAGGCAACGCGAGCCGGATGCCGGTGGCCACCCGCGGCATCGACGCGGGCAGGACGAAGTACCGGAACCGGGCGAAGCCAGTGATGCCGCAGGTGCGGGTGGTGTCGGAGAGCACCGGGTCGACGGCTCGCACCCCGTCGACGGTGTTGAGCAGGATGGGCCACAAGCAGCCCAGCACGATGAGAACTATCTTGGACCGGTCGTCGATGCCGAGGAGCATCATCAGGACCGGGAGCAGCACCGGCGGTGGTACCGCGCGGATGAACTCCAGCAGCGGCCCGGTCAGATTGCGCAGTGTCACGCTCGAACCGATGAGGACGCCGAGTCCAACTCCGATGACGATCGCGAAGCCGAGCCCCAGACCGAGACGGGTGAGCGAGGGTACGACCTCCCCGATGAGGAGTCCGCCATGCCACCACACGTCCACGATGTTGGAGACGAGCGGCTCGGGTTTCGGGACGAACGGGTTGGTGTTGTCCCGCGTAACCAGCCACCAGACGATCACCAGGATGCCGGGAAGAGCGAGCGCCGCCGCGACCTTCTCGACGATCTTCATGCGGCCTCCTCACGCACCGACGGATGCCAGCTGAGGACGGCGTTCTCCAGCCGGCGCATCGCCAGGTTGATGACTACCCCGAGGAAGCCGGTGACCAGCGCCAGGGCGTAGACCGTCTCGACGTTGCCCGCGCTCTGGTTCGTGGCGATCAGATCGCCGATGCCGGGGGTCGAGACCACCAGCTCGATGGTGATGGCGACGACGAGCGCGATCGTGGCCGACAGCCGCACCCCGGTCATGAGATAGGGCAGCACGGTCGGCCAGACCACGTGGCGGGCTCGTCGGAACCACCGCAGCCCGTAGCTTCGCGCCGTTGCGTCGCCGACCGGATCGACGTCGGCCACGCCGGCGATCACGTGGATGAGGATCACCCAGAAGCAGGCCCAGACGACGACGAACACCGTGGCTGATGGCCTGATGCTGAACAGCACGATGGCGATCGGGATGAGCGCCACCGACGGGATCGGGCGGAGGAACTCGATGGTCGACGACGTGTATCGCCGGACGAACCGGCTGGAGCCGATCGCGAAGCCGAGCGCGATCCCTGCGACCAGGGAGAGGACGAGCCCGATCAGCCACGATCGCATCGTGTCAGCCGTCGCCCCCCAGAAGTCCGCGACGCCGAGAAGGCTGACGAACTCCACCGCGACGTCGCTGAAAGGAGGCAGGTAGGTGGCGTCGACCACCCCAGCTCGTGGCCCGACCTCCCAGACAGTGAGGAAGACGAGCACGCCGAGGGCGCCCAGCACCGGGGCCGGCCAGCGGGCTCGCGGCTTCGACCTGGATGGATCGCTATTCATCGCTGCCAGATCAGCGCTTCGAGATCGACGGGGTTCTGGACGTAGCCGAACTCGAGCGCGGCGTCGGCGAGCGGCTGGATGTACTCCACGTCCAGCGGCAGCTTCCCGTAGGAGCCGAGGCGGATCTCCGCCGCGAGGTCCTGATCGATGCCGGTGAAGTCGGCGATGGCCTCCCGGAGCAGATCGTCGTTGTCGAGGGCGAACTGGTTCGCCTCCTCGAGCGCGTCGACGATGCGGCCGTAGTACTCCGGGTCCTCCTCGACCGCGGCACGGCTGGCGAACCATGCACCGGCGACGACGGCGCCGTCGTGCAGCAGTTCGTGCGGGTTGGCCACGGCCACGAAGCCTTCGGCCCGGCCGAGGGTGCCGAACGGTTCACCGGCGACAAAGGAGTCGATGGTGCCATTCGCCAGCGCGGCCGGCTGATCCGGCACGGGCAGCTCGACCCACTGGACCGCGTCCGGGTCGCCCCCTTCCCCGGCGACGGCGATCATCCCGAGCAGATGTGGGTACCCGCCGAGCGCGTTGACGGCGACCTGCCGGCCCTCCAGGTCCGCCGCGGACTCCAGACCGCTGTCCGGGAGCACGAGCAGGTCGTTGATGCCGTTCGCGGGGTCGTCGGCGGTGGCGCTCGCGGCGGCGATGACGACCAGGTCGATGCCCTGCTCCACGGCCTGGAAGACGGAGGTGATGCCGCCGTAGCCGATCTGGTAATCCCCGGACATGATGGCGGAGGTGATGTTGGGCGAGGCGCTGGCTGTCTCGATGGTCAGCTCGAGGCCGTGTGACTCGAAGATGCCCTGCTCCTGAGCCAGGGCGATGGGACCGGAGTCGGTCACCGGGATGACCCCTGCGGTCACCGGCGTCAGTTCACCCGAATCGCCCCCGGCGCCAGCGTCCTGGCCGCCAGCGTCAGCGCTGTCCGCGTTGTCCGCGCCGCCCGCGTCGCCCGCGTCGTCGCCCGCCTGTTCATCCCCGGAGCCGCAGGTGGCCAGGCCCAGGGCCAGGACGGCCGCCAGGGCACCGGCACGCATCGGGATTCTTCTCATAACTGCCTCCATCGCCAGCGCTGCGGGTAGTGGGATCGGGGATCACGCGTGGATGATCACGCCGCGGATGTTTCGTCCTTCGTCCAGGTCCTGGTACCCCTGGTTGATCTCGTCGAGGGTGTAACGGCGGGTGATGAGCTCGTCCAGCTTGAGCCGACCGTCGCGGTAGAGCCCGAGCAGCCGGGGGATGTCCTGCAGCGGATTGGACGCGCCGAAGACGTGGCCCTGGACCCGGCGCTGGTAACCGACAAGGGAGCCGTTGGCCGAGAGCCGGACATGGTCCTCGCCCGTCTGGCCGACCGAGGTGATGGTGACTTGCCCGCCCTTGCCGACGATCTCGACGGCCTGGGAGACGACGTCGTCGGCGAGGACGCCGACGGTGACGATCGCGTGGTCGGCCAGCTGTCCCCAGGTCAGGTCGACGACGGCGTCGTGTGCCTCTCGCGCCGTCGCGAAGGTGTGGGTGGCGCCGAACGCCACGGCACTGTCCCGCTTGAAGGCCACCGGGTCGACGACGACCACACGGCGGGCCCCTGCCATCGCGGCGCCCTGTACGGCGTTCATGCCCACGCCGCCGGCGCCGTAGACCACGACGGTGTCGCCAGGCGCGACGCGGGCCACGTTCACCGCTGAACCCCACCCGGTGGGAACACCGCATCCGGTCAGGGCCGCGACCTCGAAGGGGATGTCGTCGTCGACCTTGACGCAGGAGTTCTGCGAGACGACGGTTCGCTCCGCGAAGGTGCCGAGCATGCAGAATCCGCCGTAGTCGTTGCCCTCGTCGTCGTGGAATCGTACGGTTCCGTCGCTCAGTAGGCCGGTTTGCATCTGCGCGCCCTCGTCGCAGAGGTTCTGCCGGCCACTCGAGCAGTACCGGCATGTGGTGCAGGCCGGGATGAAGGAGCAGACGACCCGATCGCCGGTGGCGACGCGGGTGACGCCCGGCCCGACCGCCTCTACGACGCCCGCACCTTCATGACCACCGACCATGGGGAGGCGGCCGCTGCTGTGACCGGTCCGGATGTGCTCGTCGGAGTGGCACAGACCGGACACGGCGAACTTGATCCGTACCTCGCCGCTGCGGGGGTCGTCGAGCTCCAGGTCGGTGACCTCCCAGGGTTTGCCCGGTTCCCGGACCACCGCTGCTCGTGTTCTCATGCGCAGGTTCTCCTTGGTAGGCGGGGCCGGGTCAGCTGAGAGTCTTGAGATAGACGGCCTTGGGCTCGGTGTAGAACTCGCGAGAATGGTCTCCGCCCTCGCGGCCGATTCCCGACTCCTTGAAGCCCCCGAACGGGGCGCGGCGGTCGCGGACGGCGAAGGTGTTGACCCAGAAATTGCCGGCGCGGACTTCGCGAGCGGTGCGCTGAGCTGTCTCCAGGCTCTGGGTCCAGAGCATGCCGGCGAGACCGTACGGGGTGTCGTTCGCGATGCGGATGGCCTCGTCGAGGTCGTCGAACGGCATGACGGCCAGCACCGGACCGAAGATCTCCTCGCGGACGCAGCGCATGGAGTTGTCGACGTCGGCCAGCACCGTCGGCTCGACGTAGTTCCCGGCATCCAGTTCGGGCGCGCTGGGACGCCCGCCGCCGAGCAGTACTGTGGCGCCTTCCTGGCGGGCTATGTCGATGTAGCCCACCACTCGCTCGTACTGCTCGGTGGAGACCAGCGGGCCGAGTCTGGTCTTCGGGTCCAGCGGATCGCCAGGTGCCCAGGACCGTGCCTCGGCGAGGAGCCTTTCCAGGTACTCGTCGTAGATGCTGCGGTGGACCAGCGCGCGGGAGCCCGCGACGCAGATCTGGCCCGCGTTGTTGAAGGCTGCCAGCGCGGAGCCGGGGACGGCCTGGTCAAGATCGGCGTCGGCACAGACGATGTTGGCGGATTTGCCACCCAGCTCGAGCGAGAGCCGTTTGAGGGTGGAGGAGCCCGCGGCCATGAGGGCTTTCCCGGTTGCCGAGGCGCCGGTGAAGGCCACGCCGTCCACGTCGGGGTGGCGCACCAGGGCCTCGCCCACCGAACCGGGGCCGAATCCGTGCACGACGTTGACGACCCCGTCCGGCACGCCCGCGTCGCGGCAGATCTCCGCCAGGACGGTCGCGGTGACCGGACTCTGCTCGGCGGGTTTCATGACGACCGTGCAGCCGAAAGCCAGGGCGGGGGCCAGCTTCCAGGCCATCGCCAGCAGCGGCTGGTTCCAGGGGGCGATGGCGGCAACCACCCCGAGCGGCTCGCGTGCGGTGTACGACAGGACGCCGAGCTCCGGCCGGTGGTAGGCCTCGTCGCTCACGTTCTCCGCCCAAGCCCCGAAGAAGCGCATCACCTCGGCGGACTTGGGCACCGTGATCGCCGCGGTGTCCGAGATGGGCGCGCCCATGTCCCGGGTGTCCAGCTCGGCGAGCTCATCCGCTCTGGCGTCGATGGCGTCGGCGATCCGGTCCAGCATGAACCGGCGCTGTTGCACCGGCGTCCGCGACCAGCTCCCGAACGCGCGCCGCGCGGCACCGACAGCCTGGTCGACCTCGCCGGCACCGCCCAGCGCCACCGTCGCGACCACCGTGTTGTCGATAGGCGTGACGTCGTCGAAGATCTGCCCGTCTGCCGAGTCGACAAGGTGGCCGTCGATCAGGTGGCGAATATGCATCCCGTGACCTCCACATCGAGGCTGACCAGTTGGTGAGCCGATGGTTGCTCGTGCACTGCGAAGCACTCTCGCCGGGAAAGCACTCCACAACAAGGCCGTCTCCCGATGTGTGGAAGGGGGCAGAGCACGCGGATTCAAGCCGCCCACATGTCAACGGTTGCGCAGCCCGTAAACGGACTCATGCCACGGGATGAAGAAGCGCTTGAGTTCGTTGACGATGAGGAAGAGCACCAAGCCCATGATCGACAACAGCAGGATCAGCGCGAACGTACGCGCGGCGTCGAGCGAGTTCATCGCCGAAACCACCATGAACCCCAGGCCTTGATTGCCGCCGAGATACTCGCCGACGATCGCGCCGGTAGTCGCCAGCACGATTCCCACCTCCATGCCCGCGAACAGGTAGGGCATCAGGCTGCGCATCTCCAGCTGGGTGAACGTCTGGCGTCGCGTCGCGTTCAGGCTCCGCATCACCTCGCGCTGCCCCTGCTCCACCGAACGGACCCCGAGCAGCACGTTCAGCATGACCGGGAAGAACGCCAGAATGGTCGCGAGCAGGATCTTCGAGGTCATTCCGAAGCCGAACCAGATGATGAAGAGCGGCACGAACGCCACCTTCGGAGCGACCTGGCTGATGATGATCAAGGGGCGGACGCTGACCTCGAGCCACGGGATCTTTCCGAGAACCACCCCGACCAGAATGCCGCTGGCCACGGCCAGGAGGAATCCGACGACGATCTCGATGAGGGTTACCTGAGCGGCGGCCCATGTGCCGGCCTCGCCGAGCAGTGTCAGCAGCGCCTCGCCGACTTCCAGCGGCGGCGGGAAGATGAACGGGTTGACCTCGCCCACCGTCACGGCGACGTGCCAGCCCACGATGATCGCGACGGCAAGTGCCGGGGTGACGATCCACGGCAGCAGTTTCAATCGGTTCTTGGACACGTCACTCGTCACTCCTCACTCATCCTCGTCCAGTTCCACCCGCAGCGCCCGGACCACCTCGTTGAACTCCGTGGTGGTCTGTAGATTGACGTCACGGGGTTTGTCGAAGCCCACCGGCAGAATCTTGTTGATCCGCCCGGGCCGCGGCGTCATCTGAACGACACGATCGGCGAGGAACACCGCTTCCGGGATGTCGTGGGTCACGAACACCACCGTCGACGCGGTCTCGAGCACGATGCGCTGCAGTTCGAGGTTCATCCGCTCGCGGGTCAGCGCGTCCAGCGCGCCGAACGGCTCGTCCATCAGCAGCAGTTCGGGCTCGGTGCTCAGCGCCCGGGCGATAGCCGCGCGCTGTCGCATCCCGCCGGAGAGTTCCCGTGGATATGAGCGTTCGAACCCGGTCAGGCCCACCAGTTCGGCGAGCTCTTCCGCGCGTGCGCGACGTGCCGCCTTCCCGGCGCCACGCAGCTTGAGCGGCAGCGCGATGTTGTCGATGACGTTGAACCACGGGAACAGGTTCGCCTCCTGGAAGACGAAGCCGAGCTTCGTCACGGCGGAGGAGTCGACTCGCTGATCACTCCACAACGCCTTCCCGTCGACCTCGATGGTGCCCGTGGTCGGGGACAACAGTCCGCCGATCGCCCGCAGCAGCGTGGTCTTGCCGCATCCCGACCGTCCGATCAGGGCGACGAATTCGCCGCGCTGAATCGTCAGGTTGATGCCGGACACGGCATGTGTCACGCCGTTTCGGGTGTGGAAGTCCCGGCCGACGTCGGTGATGCTGAGCCGTGGCGTCTCCGCTCCGGCATCGCGCACGGCTAACCCTGCCGTCGTGTCTTCACGCATTGGGTTTCTGCCACCTCTCTTCGAACTGACCACCACGTCCGCGCGCGGAGCCGGATTCACAGACCACTCGGCGACCTGGTGCCCTGCGTGGGACGTCTCATGGCACGTAGTCGTTGGTGATCCAGCTCTGGGGGTCGGCGCCGCCCTCGAGGAGACCACCGTCGGTGAGGATGTCGTACGCCTCCTGGAACCGGTCGGGGTCGTTGTGCATCATCGGCGTGCCGGAGTCGTCCATCCAGGTCTGCGTCGTGTAGATCTCCAGCGCTGCTCGTGCGGTCTCGTCGTCGAACAGGGCCGGGAAGTCCCAGTCTTCGCTGTCGCGGAGGATGCGCAGCGTCTCGTCGAAATCGTTCTCCCGGTCGTCGACCATGAACTGAGCGGCATCTGCCATCGCCGCGAGGAAGGCCTCGACGGTCTCGGGGTCGTTCTCGATGTTGTCCGGGGTGGTGAAGAACAGCTGCAGGTCAGGTGTGACGTCGAGCCCCGCGGTACTGACCTCTGCGTCGTCGTTCTGCAGGTCGAGGGTGAGCCCGGTGTCGAGGCTGACGATGTACCCGGCGAGTTCACCGCGCCGCACCAGCTCGTACGTCGCACCGGTCACGGGGACGGCCTGGCGTTCGACAGCGGCGAGTTCGACGTTCTCGTGCTGGAGTGCCAGGTCCAGCATCCGCTCGCTGGTACCGCCGACGGAGCCCATGCCGATGGCCTTGCCGGCCATGTCCGCGGGCCCGTGCACGGGGTCGCTATCGGTGGAGACGATCCGCAGGTTGGTCTGCCTCGACATAGTGCCCACGCCGACAATGGGCTGGCCCTGTTCCATCGCCGGCATGATGTCGATGGTGCTGGCCCGGGTGATGAACGCCGCACCGCCGACCACCGACTGAATCGCGGCCGGGGTTCCTTGGACCGGCTCGAGGGTGACGTCGAGGCCGTGCTCCTCGAAATAGCCACCGGAGTAGGCCATCATCTCGGGGCCGAATGTGAACGACTCCAGCGGCAGGAACGTCACCACGGTGATCGGTGTCAGCTCTCCCCCGTCGCCGCCCTGCTCATCTCCATCGTTCGACGAGCAAGCGCTCAGGGAGAGCGCACCGGCCGAGATCGCCGCTGTTATCCGCGCTGCGCGCCTCCTACGGCGCCCGGTCTGTGCTGTGAACATGTCATCGACTCCCGTGTCGGACAGGCCGTCGCATCGAAGACGGAGTACGCAGCACTCTTGCCCAGACAAACACTGCCAACAAGGCAGGCTTCCGGTATGCGGGAGGCGCCGGGACGCGTGTCCTGAATGGCAGGAATCTGACTCAGGACATGATTACCTCGCCGAGCAGACCTTCGGAGGCGGACGAGCCGGAACGGGATTCGATCGGCGGCAAATCGAGATCGGATCTCCGGTAAACAAGAATCACTGGCCGGCGAATCTGATATCGCGGCACACACTCACTCAGCTGCGTCAGGTCGACACTGCTCGCGGCTGTGCGATTCGGGATCGCCTCGTGGCTCAACCCCCGCAAGACGTCGTTGGTGTCGCGGACGCCGGCCTCTGGCCGACACCAGACGCGAGGATCAGGCCGGGATCGGCGTCTCCCGCGCAACTCAGGAGGAGCCGCGCCGGACGACCATCTTCGAGTCCACGAGCGTGCCCACCGCGCCGATGTATTTCTCGGCGGCGGCGGGGGTGACACCGGCGGCTTCGACGGCGGCCCGGGCGCTGGGCTGCTCGTCGAGCGAGCGCACGATCTCCAGGAGCGTGCGGTCCTTGAGGAACGACAGTTTACGGGTGCCGAAGTGGTACAGAAGCGCCCCGAAGGGCTCGGGGCGCACCGCGACCTGCGGGTGCAGAGACCAGGCGTGATCCGGGTCGAAGTCAGCCACGCAACACCGGCCGCGTGCGCATCAGTAGACGCCGCACATGCCGTCGATCGAGACTTCTTCGATCAGCGCGTCCGCCTCGATCAGGCTCTGCGGCTCGGTCTCGTGCTCGGGTGTAGTGGGCTTCGCCTGGCCGCTCATAAGATCTCCTTCTGTCGCGCACCACGTGCGTCGGCGGTGATGGACGATTGTCGGGCCTCGCGGTTCGAAGTAACGCGTACCATACTAATGGCACTGAGTGCCGTATGGAAGGGTTGACGGATGACAGCCGCACGCGAGCAGGCGCCCCGGACTGGACGCGCGCGCTCGACCACCGCAGCCGCACTCAGCCGGACGGGGCTCGAGTTGTTCATCGAACGAGGCTTCGACGAGGTGACCGTCGACGAGATCGCGGCAGCCGCGGGTATCGGCCGGCGCACGTTCTTCCGCTATTTCCCCTCGAAGAACGATCTGCCGTGGGGCGACTTCGATGCGCTGCTCAGCCGGATGCGGGAGCATCTGGACGCGGTCCCCCACGAAACACCGCTCTTCGACGCGCTGCGAGCGGCCGTCATCGAGTTCAACACCTTCCCCGAGTCCGAGTTGCCGCTGCATCGTCAGCGCATGGAGATTCTGCTCAGGACGCCGACGCTGGTGGCTCACTCCGCGCTGCGCTACCAGTCTTGGCGGCAGGTCATCGCCGATTTCGTCGCGGCCCGCCTCGGTGTCCGGACAGACACGCTGCGGCCGCAGACCATCGGCTGGGCGTGCCTGGGCATCAGCCTTGCCGCCTATGACCAATGGCTCGCCCACGAGGATCAGGTGCTGACCGACCTCATTGATCAGGGCTTCACCGAAATGCGTGAAGTCTTCTGCTCCCGGGCGGCGCCCGGTGCGGTGTGACAGGGTAATCCTGACGTCCGGGACAGCTGGCACTCGGCCGAACCACGACTCCAGGAGCTAATCGCCGATGCACAAGCCGACCGGCCCGCGCGGAATATGGACAGGAGTCGCTGTTCTCCTGGTCATGGCTGCAGCGATCGCCACCGTCCTCATGTGGCAGCCGTGGGACCGCGATGAGCTTCACGAAGCAGCCGGCGACATCGCGCGGGTCCCCGGGGTCGCGGCGGTCGATCTGGAGTACCGCGAGATCGAGGGCGCCGCCGCGGCGAAAGTGAGACCCGAGCCGTCCAAGGTCGACGTCATGGTCCGCCTCGAATCCACGCTGGCGCCCGACGCCGCCGCGGTCGCGGCGGAGCGTGCGCACGAGCTCCTCATCCCTGCTGCGGAGGCCGTCACACACGACAATGTGTCGGTGCACCTGCACGTGACCGCAGGTGAGCCGGAGAAGGCGCCCGGGATTCGCATCGATCCGCTCGAGGTGCCGTACTCGCCCATCTCGGGTGCCGCCGACGTCGCCGATGCCTTCACGATCTGGCAGGCCGGACCTCGGAGTGTGCAGGTCTACGGTCTCGCGCCCGCGGTTGGCGAGGCAACAGCCGACTCCGGGTCCGGGAACGCACCTGACTCGCGCGCGGGCATCGGGATCGAGGCGGGAGCCGCTGCCGACATGGTGCCACTCGCCGAGCTCGCGGCCGGGCTGGGACGCACCGCCGACCTGCACTTCGGTGACGATGCGTACTACGCCGGGCACGGCGCCGTCGCAGACGTCGACGCGGTACGACTCACAGTCGCCGCAGCGTCCCGGCGTGGCGTCGAGTCCGCGTTCTTCAGCAACTACTCGACGGCTCCACAACTATCCGTGCGTGCTGCCTGGCCGGCCGAGTCGCCCGAGACGCCTGAGCTCAAGCGGTGGCTCGAGGCACACGACTACGCCGCGAGCGCCGGGCGCCCGGTGGCGTTCACGATCTCCGAGCCGGGGTACGAAACCCTCACCGAGGGCTGGGTTTCGGCGTTCGCGCCACCGGAACCCGAGCCACACCCGCTACCGCTGCCGGCCGGCGTCGAAGCCTGGCCCGACGACGTAGACGCGCCCAGCTGCACCGGCGCGGATCTGGACGTCGGCTACGGCGGATCCGATGCGGCGACTGGAGCGCGTTACGCGCTGCTGCTCGCCCGCAATGTGTCGGACCGTCCGTGCGCCGTTGAGGGCATCCCCGGCATCGCGCTCCGCAACGCCGACGGCGCGGAGCAAACAGACATCCGGCTCGAACCGTATACGAGTAGCGCCGTCCCCGCCCGCCTGGTGGTGCCGCCCGGCGAGCAGCTTCTGGCGCCACTTCAGTGGCGCGCCATGTCGACGGCGAACGACCCGGACGTCACGACGTCGGTCGAGGTGACCGCCGTTCCGGGCGCCGAGCCCGTGCTGCTCGACGTCACCGACGGCGACGGCCCGTCCGCGGGCCTCGACATCCTGGACGGCGCGGAGCTGCGGCTCGGTCCTTGGGTGCAGGCTCTTGAGGGGTGGTCGTGACGCGATGAACGACGCGGGTTGGCCGACGGGGGACGGACGCGAGGTGGCGACCTGCGCGACGTCCTCGGTTCCGGGACGGTGACCCGGTGCGGTATGACGTGGTGGTCGTCGGTGGTGGAACGGCGGGGGCGCCACTGGCAGCACGGTTGAGCGAGGATCCCGACCGGACGGTCCTGCTCCTCGAAGCCGGACCCGCATCACACGGCGACGCCGTCCCCGCTGAAGTACGCGACGGCACCACCCTGCGCGCCGTTCTGCCCGGGCACCCGCTGACGTGGTCCTACCCCGCCCTGCTCGCGCCGGTACGGCCGTACACCGTGGCCCGGGGCCGGATCCTGGGTGGTTCGAGCGCGATCAACGGCGGCAATTTCGTCCGGGCACGTCCGGAGGACTTCGACGGCTGGGCCGCGCTTGGCAACCCCGAATGGTCCTACGAGCAGGTCCTGCCGGTGCTGCGCGCCCTCGAGACCGACCTCGACCACGGCGACACCGCCATCCACGGAGGTTCCGGCCCCATGCCGGTGGCGCGGGCTCCCCAGCACAGTCCCGTGGCCCAGGCGTTTCATTCCGCGGCGGCCGAGCACGGCTTCGGCGCCGAACCGGACAAGAACGCACCAGGCGCTCCCGGTGTCGGTGCTCTGCCTCGCACCGTGGTCGCGGGCGTCCGCCGGAACACCGCCATGCAGTATCTCGATCCTGTGCGGTATCGCCGCAATCTCGTCATCCGCGGCGGCGCGCGCGTGCTCCGGGTGCGGGTCGAACGGGGCCGCGCGACCGGCGTCGAGCTGGAGACGGCCGGGCGCAGAGAGTTCGTCCACGCGCAGGAGGTGGTGCTCACGTCAGGCGCGATCGGCAGCCCGCACCTGCTCCTGGCCTCCGGGATCGGCCCCGCGGACGAGCTCACCGCACTCGGCGTGCCGGTGGTGGCGGACCTGCCCGGCGTCGGCCGCGACTTCACCGACCACCCGCAACTCGCCGTACAGTGGCACGGCCGCACATACCCGGCAGCCCGGAGACCGGAGTCATTCGTGGCCGCGCTCGACTTCTCCTCCCCCGGCGGCCCACCTCAAGGCGACCTCGAGATCCTCCTGGCCGAGCAGCCGCTCGAGGCCTTGCTCAGCGGCACACCCAACGAGTCCGGCGGCGGTACGCTGCTCGTCGGTCTCCAGATCCCCCAGTCTCGCGGCCGGATATCGCTCCGGGCCGCCGATCCGTACGCGCACCCGCGAATCGACTACCACTACTTGAACGAGCCGACCGACCGGGCGCGGCTACGACACGGCCTGCGCACGGCCCTCTCGCTGCTGCGGTCGGGCCCGTTCACCGGCCTCGTCGACCAGTTCATCGACCTCGAGCTACGAACGACGACCAGCGCCGAATTGGATCAGTGGATGGACACGCGACTGGGCACGGCGATCCATCTGTGCGGTAGCGCTCGCATGGGACCAGAGCACGACCACGGCGCCGTCGTCGACCAGTACGGGCGGGTACGCGGGGTCGCCGGCTTACGCGTGGCCGACACCTCCATCCTGCCCACCGCACCGAGCCGGGGCCCGGCATCCACGGCCGTGCTGATCGGCGAGCTCGTCGCCCGGTTCATCCGCCGCGGCGACTGAAGCCACGAGGACCGTTGGGGTCTTCGGGCGCAGCACACTCACGCGGTGTCGCGCCTGTTGGTGGCTTGAAGATCACCTACATGGAGACCTGTGACCTAGAGTAATGGTCAACCAGGTTGAATCGAACAAGGGTTTGAGTTAAAGTAATGGCTATGTAGCCGGGAGGGATCGCATCCCCTCCACAGTCGGCGTGATGGTGAGTGGTCGGTCTTACGGGTGTAGCCGGGGCCGTTTCGTGTCCACATTTCAGGCGTGTCCTCCGCTGGTCGCAAGTGTGCCTTGCTTACGCGGTGCGGTCTCGTCGGCCGTTCACGCTATTTGGGGGTGCTACCGGTGTTCACCGACGGCTCCGATGACCAGTTCGACCCCGACTCGAACCCCGCGTCGGGCACCGACTCGACCCCTGAAGCCGGCTCAGGCCCAGGCCGGGACCAGGACCAGGACCAGGCGCAGGACAATGCTTCGGGGACGGAGTCGTCGCAGAGCGAGCCCGTATCGGTGCCGGAGGGGTTGGCGTCGATGGCCCCGGGTGGTGAGCTAGCCGCGGTGCTAGCCGCGATCCCGGTGCAGCGGGTGTCCGGGTTCGACACTGTGGAAGTGGTGAAGGCCGCCTATCGCCAGGCCAACCATGACCGTGCGATATTCCTGCGAGCGGTGCTCGAAACCGGGCTACGCCAACCCCACACGCCGGACACGGTCGCCAGGGTGCAGCATCCGCACGAGTTCGCCCCCGAAGAAACCAGAGCTGCTCTGGTGTTTTCTCGCCGGCGGGCCGATACCACGTTCACGCTGGCGTATGACGTGTTCTCCCGGCTGCCGATGCTGGGGGAAGCGATGTTGGCAGGCGAGTTGGACGAGCCCCGCGCAGTCGCGTTCTGCCAGTGGACGGTTGGTCTTACCGGTGATCAAGCCGCCCAGATCTGCCACGACCTGTTGTCGGTCGCGCCCGACATGATGGTGGGCGAGTTGATCGATGCGATCAAACGCGCCGCGATCGCGATCGATCCGGATTACGCCGAACGTCGCTACCGCCACGCCGTACAAGGCCGCCGCTTCGTCGGCTCCCGCAACGCCGACGGCACCGCGAACGTCGCGGGGTTGGACCTTCCCATTGATCGTGCCGCCGCGGCCTGCCACAGAGTGGACACGCTGGCCCGCACCTGCAAACGGTCCGGTGACACCCGACCCGCCAACCACATCCGCGCGGACATCTACCTCGGCATGCTGGACGGTTCATTCCAGGCCATGACCGACGCCGACATCATCGCCTACGTCCTCTCCAACCCTTTCAGCACGCCCGACGCGGCCGACGATGCCACCAACGATTCCGACACACCCGGCATCAATCACGACAACGGTGACAATGGCGACAGCGGTGACAGCGGTGGGAATGGCGACGGCCCCGACCCCGACGGACCAGAAAACGCTGGCCCGGCTCCCACTGCCACAGGCCCGGCGCCCACCGACACCGCCCCACCTCCCACCGACGGCGGCCCGGATGACGACGGCGACGGCCCCGACCCCGACGGACCAGACGGCGCTCACCCGCCTCCCTCTGACCCGAGTCCGGCGCCCACCGACACCGCCCCTCATCCTGTTGATGGCGGCACGTCTCCCCCTGACACCGCCCCTCATCCTGTTGATGGCGGCACGTCTCCCCCTGACACCGCCCCACCTCCTGCTGATGGCGGCACGTCTCCCCCTGACACCGCCCCACCTCCTGCTGATGGCGGCACGTCTCCCACCGACACCGCCCCACCTCCTGCTGATGGCGGCACGTCTCCCACCGACACCGCCCCACCTCCTGCTGATGGCGGCACGTCTCCCACCGACACCGCCCCACCTCCTGCTGATGGCGGCACGTCTCGAAATGACTTTCCCGAGGCCGGGCGGGCCGGGACGGGGGCGTACCCGGTGGGTGAGCTGCGGATCGAGCTGGCCAGCCTGCTCGGCTTGGATCAGCGCCCGGCCGAGCTGGCCGGGTGGGACTTCATCCCTGCTGGCCTGGCCCGGCAGATCATCACCACCATGATCGGCGCCGAATGGAGATGGGTACTCTGCGACGACGACGGCTACCCAATCGCCAGCGGCATTGCCACCGCACGCCCTCAATCCCCCGGTAGACCGCCAGCATCACCATCACCACCAGCATCAGAATCACCATCACCAGCACCATCACCATCACCATCACCAGCGCTACCAGCAGCGGCCCGAGGGATCGTCGAGTTGCAGCTACGCACCAGCGACATCCCCAGGATCGCCGCCGCGGTGTGCGCGAGGGAGACGAGGTACCGCCGGGTCGTCGATGACATTCTCACCCAGATCAAAACCGATACCGACTTCGCCGAGACAACCTCGGCGGGCATCGAGGCTACGAGCTCAAGCGAGCGGCGCGGCCCGGTGAGCGGCGTGCTCGGGAGGGTAGGCGCGAGCGGTTCCAGCGGCGCCGATGCCAGGTCCGATGCGGGTGCGCGGCGTCGCACCCCCGGAGCAGGGTTGCGTCGCTGGATCCAGATCCGGGACAGACGGTGTACCTTTCCGGCGTGCCGGATCCCAGCCCGCTACACCGATCAGGACCACGCGATCGATTACGCCGACGGCGGGCTGACCACCGATGCCAACCTCGGTTGCTGCTGCCGTCGCCACCACCGGCTCAAACACGTGGGCGGCTGGGTGATCATCAGACCCGCACCGGACACCACCGTCTGGGTCACTCCGCTGGGGCACACGTACACCCATCGGGCGCCACCAGTCATTTTCACCACGTCGGGAGCACGCCCGCACCCCCACCATCCCAACCTGTTCAATGCCAACCGCCTGGGCTGCGGATGCGTCAGCTACTGCGGCTGCGGCGCCACCTTGCCTATGCCGCCGACAACCACCGAAAACGGCACACCGGCTCGGGAGCCCGCCCAGCCGTCCGGACGCGGATCCGAGGACGACGACGCTCCACCCTTCTAGGGCGCCGCGAGGGGGAAGTGGCAGGAGACCTCATGGCGGTCGCTCACTTTGGTGCGCTCGGGCTCTACCTCGGCGCACACGTCCTGCGCCCGCGCGCAGCGCGTCCGGAACCGGCATCCGCTCGGAGGGTTGAGCGGTGAGGGTGGTTCTCCTGGCAGCGCTACCGGCCGCTTGGCGATGCCGGTCTCGATGTCCAGCACGGGAATGGAGTCGAGCAGGGCACGCGAGTACGGGTGCCGCGGTGCGGCATACACCTCGTCCACGGGACCGAACTCGGCAAGTTGCCCGAGATGCATGACGGCGACCCGGTCGCTGACGCGTTTCACGGTCGCCAGATCGTGGGCGATGAACAAATAGGCCAGGTTGAGTTCTTCCCGCAACTTCTCCAAGAGGTTCAGCACCTGAGCCCGGATGAGCACATCCAGGGAGGATGTCGCCTCGTCACAGATGATCAACGCCGGTCCGAGCGCGACGGCCCGGGCGATCGCCACCCGCTGCGCCTGGCCACCGGAGAGCTCCAGGGGCCTGCGGTGCCGGTAGGTCGAGGGGCGCAGCCCCACCAGCTCCAGCAGTTCGTCGACGCGTGCCGCACGTTGTTCACGGGTCATCGAGGTGTGTCCCAGCAACGGTTCGGCGATGACGTCGCTGACTCGCCACCGGGGGTTCAGCGAACCGAACGGGTCCTGATAGACCATCTGCATGTTGGCGCGGACCTTCTTGATCTCGCGCTTCGACATGCCGACGAGGTCCTGTCCCTGGAATCGGACTGTCCCCGACCTCGGGGTCTCGACCTGGATGATGGCCCGCGCGAGGGTGGACTTACCGGAGCCGGTCTCGCCGACGATGCCGAGTGTCTCACCGGGCATGAGGTCGAACGAGACACCGCTGACGGCATGGACCACACCCGTTTTGACGCCGCCTGGCCCGCGGGTGACGTACTCCTGGACGAGATCGCGGACGGACAGCAGTGGCTCCCGTCCGTTCGTCGTCGCGACATCAGCGCCGGCCGGCGCGACGCGGACTGCGTGATCGGTCACCGTGGCTCCTCCTTCGTGCCGGCGAGGCTCCCGCCACTGGCCGCCGGATGCCAGCACGCGTAGGAGTGCTCCGGCTCGTGCTCCTCCAGCGGCGGCTCGGCGCCGCACTGCTCCGTGGCGTTGGGGCAACGAGGCCGGAAGGAACAACCCTCGGGCAGCGAGGCCAAGTCGGGCGGATGCCCGCCGACGACGGTGAGCTGGGCATGCGCGGGGGTGGTCAGCTGCGGGATCGCGTCCAGAAGCGCCTTGGTGTACGGCATCCGGACGTTGCTGAACAGCGTCCTGGTCTGTGCGTACTCGACGGCTTTACCGGCGTACATGACGAGTACCTTGTGGGCATAGCAGGCGGCCAGTCCCAAGTCGTGGCTGATCATGATGACGGCCATGCCGAGCCGCTCCTGGATGTCGGCGAGCAGCTCCATGATCTGGGCCTGCGTCGTGACGTCCAACGCGGTGGTCGCCTCATCCGCGATCAGGAGCTTCGGGTCCGACGACAACGCGATGGCGATGACCACCCGTTGCCGCATGCCACCGGAGAGCTGGTGTGGATACTGCTTGACCCGTTTCTCCGGCGACGGCATCCGCACGAGCTTGAGCAGCTCGATCGCCTTCTCCGCTGCCTCGCCGCGTTTGATCGGCGAGTGCATGCGGATCGCCTCGATGAGCTGGGCGCCAATGCTCATCGTGGGGTTCAGCGAGCTGGCAGGGTCCTGGAAGACCATGGCGATCTGCTGACCACGCACCGCCCGCCAGGACTTCTCGTCCAGCCCCACCAGCTCGGTGCCGTCGAGCCGGGCCGATCCTTCGATGTGGGCGCTGGGCGGCAGTAGTCCCATCAAGGCTCGGACACTCACCGATTTCCCGGATCCGGACTCGCCGATGATCGCGAGGGTCCGTCCGGGATAGACGTGGTAGTTCAATCCGTTCACCGCGTGGACTACCCGGCCATGGCGGGAGAACGTGACCCGGAGATCCTCGACGTTGAGGATCGGCTGGGACCCGCCGCCCGCCATGGCCGGCGCTTCGGCAGTGGCGTCCGGAATACTCCCCGCGTCGCCGCTCATCGTTCCCGTTCGCGCTGCGTTCCTCATCGACCCGTCACCTCGTCTCGGATACTCTCCCCCAGCAGGTTGAACGACAGCACCGTCACCAGCAGCGCAAGGCTCGGCCAGAGCACCAGCATGGGCGTGGCGGACAGCGACTGCTGGGCGTCGAAGATCATGTTTCCCCAGCTGGGTCGTGGTGCCGGGATTCCGAGACCAAGGAAGCTGAGGGCACCTTCAGTCACCACCACGATCGCCATGCCGAGCATCGCGAAGGTGGTCAGCTGCGGGACGATGTTGGGGACCACGTGCCGGAACAGGATGCGCCACCACGGGCTTCCGCTGAGCTCAGCCGCCTGGAGATAAGGCATGCTCATCACCTTCATGGTGGCGGCGCGCGAGATCCGGGCCACCGCCGGAATACTGAAGGCGCTCAACGCGAGGATCGTGTTGGGAAGCGACGGCCCGAGAATCTGAGCGAGCACGATCACCAGGACCAGGGACGGGAAGGCGATGAGCACGTCCAAGGCGCGCATGATGATCGCATCGGCTTTGCCGCCGAGGTAGGCGGAGATCGCTCCGGCCGTCCCGCCGATCGTCAGCCCGATGATGTTGACGACGATGCCGACCAGCAGCGACGAACGGCCACCGTGGATGAGACGGGAGAGCACGTCGTTGCCGTTGACGTCAGTACCCAGCACATGCCCTGGACTGCCTGGCGGCAGTGCGCTCTCGAGCACGCTGCCACCGACGGGCGACGCAAGAGGCAACACGAACGGGCCCAGGAAGCACACGAGCAGCAGCAGTGTGACCACGCTGCCGGAGATCCAGATGGTGAGGCGACGCCGGAACGACGACCAGCGCGTGGCACGGGCCGCGAGCGGCGACGGCGACAACGCCGCTGGTCCGGGAGGACTAGTGACTGCCATAACGAACCCTCGGGTCGAGAACGGCGTACATGACGTCGACGAACAAGTTGGCGAAGACAGCGGTGGCGGCGAAGATGAACACGCAGGTCTGCACGACGGCGACGTCGGAGGACATCACCCCTTCGAGCATCAGCGTGCCCATGCCGGGCATGGCGAAGATGCGCTCGATGATGACCGTGCCACCGACCAGCGCGCCGATGTTCAGGCCGATCAGCGTCAGCAGACCGAAGCTTGAGTTCCGGAAGGCATGCAGCCACAAGATCCGCCAGCGTCCGGCTCCCTTGGAGCGCGCGGTGTCGATGTAGGCGGCAGCATTCAACTGCTCGACCAGGTCCCCCCGGAGGAAGCGCGCGTAGAAACACGCCATCGGCACCGCCAGCGAGAGCACGGGCAGGATCATCGAGCGCATGTTGGGCCAGAGCCCGCCCGAGAGCGGCACATACCCGATGGCTGGGAGCATCCCCAGAGTCACCGCGAATACCAGCACGAGCAGCAGTGCCATCACGAAGTTGGGCACGGCCAGCAGGGTCATCGAGCAGAACATGACGACCCGGTCGACCAGGCCACCGGGCCGGCGGGCCGCGGCCAGCGCAAGCGGCAGGGCGATGACGATCGACAACACGAACGCCATCCCGGCCATCTGCAAGGTGACCGGGAGACGTTCACCGAGCAGGGTCGTCACCTCCCGATCACTGATGATCGAGTGCCCCAGATCCCCGGAGAGCGCTCCACCGAGCCAGGAGAGATAACGCACGTAACCAGGGCGGTCGAGGCCCATCTGGGTACGGACGGCCTCGACCTGCTCCTCGGATGCATCCATCCCCGCCTGGATCCGTGCGGGGTCCCCCGGCAGCGCCTCCATCAGGAGAAATACCAGCGCGCTGACGACGAACAACAGCGGGACGACGATCATCAACCGGCGGGCGATCAGCCGCAGGATCGGCGACCCGGCAATCTGAGTCAGCGGGCCGTCACGCTTCTCTGCCCCGGTGTCCCTCTCCGCCACCGGCGGCCCGGTGGTGCGATTCACGGCTGCTCGACCCAGACCCGGTCGTAGAGAACACCCTGGTTGACCGCGAGCGCCGGGATGGGCTCATCCAGGCCGGGTCCGTGTATTCCCTGCCGCATCACCTGAGCCGGGCTGAACGCCATGCCGAAGGGTCCGTACGCCTCATCGGATATGTATTGACTGATCGCCCTGTAGTGCTCCTCCCGTTCGGCCTCGTCGACGGTCAGAACCGCGGCTTCGAGCAGCACGTCCAACTCCGTTTGGAGCCCTTCGTCGATAGCCTGCTGGGCAGACTCCGCGCCTTCCGGCAGCGGTGTGCCGCTGAAGGGTGAGGTCGAACCGAATCGAACCGCCACCCCGATTCCGACCGACGGATCCCACGCCCCGGCGGTCTGCAGGATGGCCTCCCACTCACCAGCCTGGAACTTGGTGATGATGTCCCCGAGCGGATAGGAGTGGATGTCCACCACGATGCCGGCTTCCTGCCACTGGGTCTGCAGAGCGGTCATGACCCGGCGTGCGGTGGACAGGTCGGTGGTCATCAGATCGACATGGAGTCCGCCGAGCTCATCGACGATCTCCGCCGCGCGCTCCGGGTCGTACTCCCGGTAACCGGGAACCTCCGGGTGGTGGAACAGTCCGCCGGATGCGGTGAAGGACTGGCTCATCTCACCGGCTCCCCCGAAGAGACCCTGGTTGATGGACTCGAAGTCCGTGGCGTAGTAGATGGCCTCGCGGGCTCGCTTGTCCTCGAACGGCCCGTTCCGGGTGTTGAGCTGGACGACGTAAGGCGAGGTCGGAGCTCCGAGATGCATTTCGAGATTCGGGTTGTTGTCGGCTTCCTCGATCAGGTTGATGTCACTCAGGCCCTCGATGACGTCGCCCTGGCCGGCTTGCACGGTCTGGTAGGCCACCTGGTCACCCGCGACCGACTGGAAGGTAATCGCGTCCAGGTACGGCAGCCCGTCCTTGAAGTAGTTCTCGTTGCGCTCGAGTTCGAGCCGTTGATTCTGGGTGTTGCTCGTGACCACGAATGGGCCGGCCCCCACCGGGGTGGTGCTGAAGGCCTCCGCCCCCATCTCCGCGTAGGCCGTCGGCGAGCCGATGAGGTTGAGGTTCCCCGCGGGTAGACCGTTGACCAGCGAGCCGTTGGGCACAGAGAGGTACATCTCCACGGTCAGATCGTCCACTGCCTGGATAGCGCCGAGACGAGCCATGATGAGGTCTTCATCGACGTCCGCTGGAAGCGCGTCGAAAACGCTGTCGATGAACTCCTGGTCCAGATCCGGTGTTTCTCGGTCCAGGTCCAGGTTGATCGTCGGTGCGCTGGTGCTCCCGGAGCTGAGGGAACGGATCCAGCTCCACACCACGGCCTCGGCGTTCAACGGGGTCCCGTCGCTGAATTCGATCCCCTCGCGCAGCGTGATGGTGAGGGTCAGGCCGTCCTCGGACCATTCGTAGCTTTCGGCTTGGTTCGGCACGAGTTGGGCGTTGCTGCCGTCCGGGTCGGCTTCGAGGGTGAACAGGCCGCCGTAGATAGAGCTGTTCTGCGGCAGGTTCGCCCCTACGCCGTTGCTGGTGGAAGAGTCGAGCCCGGTGGACCAATCGCCGGCGAAGCCGGAGTCCAGAATCACGGTGATCTCGCCACCGGACTGCGCTTCGCCGGACGGCGGATCGTTGGCCTCACCCGCGTCGCCCGAACCGGAGCCGTTGGCTCCACACGCGGTAGCCATCAGCGCGACCCCCGTGACGAGGGCGCCTAAGCGCAACAACTGTCTTATCCGGTGGCCTTTACCATTAGTTCTCATCCTTGCTCCTCAATGAGCTGGAAAGTAGCGCCAATAGTGGTGTTGGGCATGTGGTGTTGGGCATGTGGTGTTGGGCATGTGGTGTTGGGCATGTGGTGTTGGGCATGTGGTCTCAGCCCTGCGGCTCGCGGCCAAGCCAGCGGAAGGCGTTGCGCCAGCCGATGTTCTCCCACTCGTCTCGCGGCAACCCCATCGATCGCAGAGTCTTCGCCGCGGGTTCCTCGCGGGGCATGGCGGGAAAGTCCGAGCCGACCAGTAGCCGGTCCGCGCCGAGCAGGTCGATGAGATACCGGATGGTCCGGCGGTCGAAGACCATCGAGTCGTAATAGAAGCGGCGGGCGTACTCGAGTGGCGACGGGCCGTCGTCGGGCATCACCGCGCGCTCGAGGTCACGGGGTTCCTCGTTCCAGGCGCCACCCCAGAAGTAGTTGGCCCGTGGCAGTATCATCGCCAGCCCGCCAGCCGCGTGGCTGAACGAAATGCGTAGGTTGGGGCAGGCCGCCGCGGTGCCGCCGAGGATGAGCGAGGCCGCGGCGAGCATCCCTTCGATTCCTACGACGTAGGTGCCCATGCCCGACCCCGGCAACCGGTGCGTCGGTGCGGGCATCGCGTGCACGAGGATCGCGGCTCCGAGCCGCTCGGCCTCGGCGAAGAACGGCAGAAACTTCTCGTCTCCGATGGAGCTGTCCAGCACGTTGGAGGCGATCTCCACTCCGGCGAGCCCGGCGTCCATGATCGCGGCGAGCTCTGCGGTGGCGGTATCCGGATCCTGCATCGGCACCATGCCCAGACCGATCAGTCGCTCCGGATCGTGTGAGCACAGCTTCGCGGCGAACTCGTTCACATGGCGCGCCAGCGACAACCCGTCGGCCGCCGGCAGATCGTAGCGGAGCAACGGCGGCATGGGGCTGACCACCTCGGCGTCGACACCGGATGCGTCCATCGCTTCGACGCGGCGTTCGGCCTCGAAGAAGACGTCCTTGGCGCGGAACTTCATCTGGCCGAACACGAGATGGCGGTCGGTGCTGTCCTGGATGGACTCCATCCGGGGGAAACACTCAGGAGCATCCTGCGGATAGTCCTTGGGGAGCAGGTGGGCGTGAGCGTCGACGATCACTTCAGGCTCCTCCGATCAGTTGTTCGGATGCACGGACACGTGGATGGCCGAGCCGTCACCGGCTGAGCCCGCGAGTGTGTCGATGGCCAGGCCCACGTCGTCGAGCCCGAAGGTGTGCGTGTGCAGCTTCTCCAGCGGGAAACGGCCCGACTCGAGCAGCTCGATCGCCTTCTTGTTGGCCGCGGCGTCGACACCGAAGGCACCCTTGATCACCAAGCCGCGATTGATGATGAGGTCGGTGACCAGCGGGATCTCCTTGTGCCCCTTCAGCCCGGCCAGCACCACACGCCCACCGTGGCGTACCGATTTGAGCGCGTCCGTGATGGGGCCGGCCGCCATGGGCGTGAGGTCGACGGCGACATCGACCATCTCCCCGTTGGTGATGTCCCGGACCGACTCGGGGACGTCCTGGGCGTCATCTCCATCCACGATCAACGTGTGATCGGCACCCAGCTCACGAGCGATCTCGAGTTTGTGGGCGTCGGAGGCGAGCCCGGTCACGATGATCGTGCCGGCGCCCGCGGCTTTGGCGGCGATGACCGCACCCAGCCCCCGCTGCCCGGCACCGAGCACGAGCAGGGTCGTACCGAGGCCGACCTCGCCTAGATCGACGGCCCAGCGCACGCCGGCGCCCAGCGGGTTGTACATGGCCGCGATCTCGGCCGGCAGAGACTTGTCGATCTTGTGCATGACCGTCGTCGGCGAGAGGTAGAGATGCTCGGCGAACCCGCCCCAGATGCTGGGGAGGACGTCGATGGGGGTCACGCCGTGCCCGTACTTGCGGAAGCGGCATGCCTGGTAGCGGCCGGTGAGGCAGTCCGCGCAGGCGCGGCAGGGAACGATCACCTCGAGCGCGACGCGGTCACCCTCCTGTACGCCCCAGCGCTCGGCCGCTTGCTCACCGATCTCCTCGATGATGCCCATCGGCTCGTGGCCCGGAATGAACGGCGGGCGCTCCCCCATGTGACCGTTGAAGATCTCGACGTCGCTTCCGCAGATCCCGTTCGCCTCGACGCGCAGCAGCCCGTCGTCGTCGCCGATCGAGGGCCGGGGAAACTCCTGCATCTCGATCTTGCGGGGTCCGGTCTGGACCGCAGCTCGCACCATCTGTGCCACGTCGTCCTCGCTCTCGGCTGGCCGTACTCAGGCTTGTTCGTGCTCAGGCTTGTTCGTGCTCAGGCTTGTTCGTGCAGGATCACGCCGCGGATGTTCTTGCCGTCGATGAGGTCTTGATAGGCGTCGTTGACCTCGTCAAGGGTGTAAGTGCGGGTGATGAGCTCGTCGAGCTTGAGGTCTCCCTCCTGATACAGGCGCAGCAGACGAGGTATGTCGTCGAGCGGATTGCAGTCACCGAACAGCGCGCCCCGGATCTGCCGCTGGTAGCCGATGAGAAGACCAGCGCGCACGTGCACCGCGGTTTCACCGGCATGACCAACCGCGGTGATGGTCACCTTGCCGCCTTTGCCGGTCATCAGCACGGCGGCATTGACCATCTCTTCGGTGACCGCGTCGGGGGTCATGATGGCGTGGTCGGCGAGCTGGCCCCAGGTGTGGGAGACCACGAAGTCGTGGGCTTCGGAAGCGGTCGCGAAGGCGTGGGTGGCGCCGAGCGTGAGTGCGTTCTCGCGTTTGAACTCCACCGGGTCGACGACGATCACATCGCGCGCACCCGCATACGCCGCACCCTGGACGGCGTTGCTACCGACTCCACCGGCGCCGAAGACGACGACGGTCTGCCCGGCGCGGACGCCGGCGGCATAGACCGCCGACCCCCAGCCGGTGGGCACGCCGCAGCCGACGATCGAAGCGATCTTGAACGGGATCCAGTCCGGCAGCGGCACCACGGCGTACTCGGACACCACCGCGTACTCGGAGAAGGTCCCGAGAGAACAGAACCCGCCGAAATCCTCACCGTCCGCGTGGAAACGGAATGTCCCGTCCAGGAACATGCCGCTGCCCGCGTTGAGCCCCTTGACGCACATATTCTGATGCCCCTCGGAGCAGGGGCGACAGGTGCCGCAGGCCGGGATATACGAACAGACCACGCGGTCGCCGGGCTTGACCCGGGTGACGTGTTCGCCGATGGACTCGACGACGCCGGCCCCTTCGTGGCCTCCCACCATGGGGAACCGCACCCCGGCATCACCGGCGGTGATGTGGTGATCTGAGTGGCAGAGCCCGGAGGCGTGGAACTTCACCCGGACCTCGAAGGCCTTGGGCGGATCGAGCTCCAGCTTGGTGATCTCCCAACCGATATGGGGACCGCGGGCGATGGCCGCACGGGTGGTGATCGTCGACGACATAGGTCTCCGTTCTCTGGCTCTCGTTGCGGCCCGTCCTAGCGGCTTGTCTCAGCGGCCCGTCTCAGCGGCCCGTCTTAGCGGCTTGTCTTGGCGGCTTGTCTTAGCGGCGTGGCAAACCGGCTTCGCTCATGGACACGGCCTTCACCTGTGTCCACTCGAGTACGGAATCGGCGCCCATGTTGCGGCCAAAACCGGAGTTCTTGTAGCCGCCGAAGGGTGCGCCGATGGCGGCAGCGCCGAAGGCGCTGTTCACTCCGACCTGGCCGGCCTGCAATGCACGGCTGGCCCGGACGGCCCGGCCCACGTCACGGGTCCAGATGGAGGCGACCAGGCCGTAGTCGGTGCCGTTGGCGACCTCGAAGGCCTCGGCCTCGTCGTCGACCGGAATCACCGACAGGACCGGCCCGAATATCTCTTCACGGGCTATCCGCATGTCCGGGTCCACCTTGTCGAAGATGGTGGGTTCGACGAAGAAGCCGTCGTCGAATTTGTCACCCGCGGGCACACCTCCGCCGAGGACGAGTTCGGCGCCGCTCTCCTTGCCGATGTCGATGTAACCCAGCACGCGCTCGTGCTGCTTCTTGTTCACCAGCGGCCCCATGGTGACTTGTTCGTACCAGGGCCCGACGGTGATCTCCTCCATCTGTTTCGCCAGCCGCTCGACCACCTCCTGATGGATGCTGCGCTCGACCACCACGCGTGAGCCGGCGGCGCAGATCTGGCCGGTGTTCAGGGTGATCGACCAAGCCATTCCGCGGACGGCGGCGTCGAGGTCGGCGTCGGAGAAGACGACCTGGGGCGACTTTCCGCCCAGCTCGAGATGGAGCGGGGTGAGGTTCTGCGCGCAGGCGGCCATGATGATCCGGCCGGTCTCCGGGGAGCCGATGAAGGCCATCCGGCGGACCTTGGGGTGGGCCGGGATGGCCGCCCCGGCCTCGGCGCCGTACCCGGTGACGACGTTGATGACACCTGGCGGGATACCCACCTCGAGCGCGAGCTTGGCCAGCGCGAGCGGGGTCAGCGGGGCGTCCTCGGCAGGTTTGATGACGATGGTGTTGCCGGCGGCGATGGCGGCGCCGACCTCGACGGCGAACAACGGCCCTGGGGCATTCCACGGAATGACCGCCCCGACGACGCCGTAGGGCTCGCGGAGCGTGAAACCGACGGCCTCCGGGTGGTGAGTGGGCAGCGAGACGCCGTGGACCTTGTCAGCCTGTCCGGCGATGAATCGGAGCTGACGCCCCATTCCTGGCGGGCCCCAGCTCGGCCGGCCGACCTCTTGCGACTCGAGGCTGTCGAGTTCGGTGCCCTTGGCGTCGATGAGGGCGGCCCATTTGAAGATCAGCTCGCCGCGAGCGGTCGCGCTCATGTCCCGCCACGCGGGGAGGGCGCGTTCGGCCGCTTGGACGGCGTGCTCGACGTCGTTCTCATCGCTGCGTGGAATCCGGGCGATGACGTGCTGATTGGCTGGATTGATGACATCGATCGTGCGGCCGGTGGCGGAGGGGACCCACTCGCCGCCGATGAGCTGAACGCCGTCGAGGAGGATGTCGGGGTCTACGGTGCCGCGGGTGCCGGAGGTGACGGTCATGAAAGTGTCCTTAAGGTCAGTGTTGGCTCGGACTCACTCGTGATCGATGAGTACGACGCCGCGGATGTTCTTGCCGTCGAGCATGTCCTGGTAACCCTCGTTGACCTGGTCGAGGGTGTAGGTGCGGGTGACGAGTTCGTCGAGTTTGAGCTTTCCCGACTTGTACATGCTCAGCAGCCGAGGTACGTCGGTGAGCGGGTTGCAGGCACCGTAGATGTTGCCCTGGATGCGGCGCTGGAAGCCGATCAACGGGCCCGGATTCTCCTTGATCATGCCGGGACCGACAGCGGTGATAGTGACTTGACCGGACTTGCCGACGATGTTGATAGCGTCGTGAATCACCTCGTCGTTCAGTACGCCCACGGTGATGATGGCGTGGTCGGCCAGTTCGCCCCACGTGACGCCGCGGACGAATTCGAAGGCTTCCTCCGCCGTCGCGAAGGTGTGGGTCGCGCCGAACGTGGGAGCCATCTCGCGCTTGAACCCGACGGGGTCCACAACGACGACCCGTTCGGCACCGGCCATCGCCGCACCTTGCACGGCGTTGGAGCCGACACCGCCGGCGCCGAAGATCACTACGGTCTGCCCGGCGCGGACTCCTGCCGCTCTGACAGCCGAGCCCCACCCCGTAGGCACCCCACAGCCGACGAGACAGGCGACCTCGAAGGGGATGTCCTTCGCAATCTTGATGACAGAAGACTCGGAGACCACCGAGTACCGGGTGAAGGTACCGAGCACACACAACCCGCCGTAGTCCTCGCCGTCCTTGTGGAAACGGAAGGTGCCGTCCTGCAGGACCCCGATACCGGCGTTCTTTCCGTCGTCGCAGAGGTTCTGCCGGCCGGAGGAGCAGTACCGGCAGCGGCCGCAGACCGGGATGAAGGATGCGACCACGTGGTCGCCGATCTCCACCCGCGTCACGCCCGGGCCGACGGCGTCGATGACACCCGCGCCCTCGTGACCTCCGACCACCGGCATCCGCATGGGCGCGTCGCCCTTCTGGATGTGGTCGTCGGAATGGCACAGTCCTGCGGCGTAGATCTTGATCCGGACCTCGTTGGCCTTGGGCGGGTCGAGCTCGAGTTCGGTGACCTCCCACGGCTTACCCGGCTCGCGGCACACCACGGCTTTGGTGGTCATCCTCGTGGATGACGTGTCGGGCGTCGATGGTTCGGCGATGCTCGCGGTAGTGCTCATGTGTCTCCTTCTCCCGCTGCTGGCCAAGGCCTTCGGAGCTGTACCTCGATGATGGCTCAAGCGTGCGGGTGAGGCAGCTCCGTTGCTGGCACTTGGTGCCAATACTCGCCACGCCGGTCGGGCAGCTCAATACCCTTTCCATCTCGCGGAAGGTTCGCATTCCGCGGGGCACGCACGTGGGCAAGCAAGAACCCGCGGACCGGGTTCCGCGGGTTCTAACTGGTCACGACGCGGCTGCGTGCCGGCTGCGGAACGCAAGCGTGCGAGCGCTGGGTTGCGGAGCACGTGCGGCCAGTGCCCGGGAGATACGCCTGGCCATCGCCCGGACAATCCCCACATAACGGTCCGGGTCGTGCCGGTCGAGGCTGCAGATCATCCCTACGGCCGCCTCGATGCCGCCTTCGGCGTTCATCACCGGGGCCGCGATCATGCCTTTGTCTCCGACCGGTGTGTTGCGCGCGATGACGTGGCCGTCGGCCCGAGTCTGCTCGAGAGTCTTCAGCAGCGTGGGAACGTCACCGATGGTCTGCGAGGTGAAGCGCAGAAGCGGCTCGCGCACGTACAGGTCCACGAATCCCGGCGGCGCGTATGCGAGCAGCACGAGGCCCGTCGCGCCCACGTGCAGCCGTAGGCTCCCGCCGATACGGTTCGCTCCGCCGTAGTTCGGATGCAGGCGCAGCGCCTCCAGATTCATCACGTTCAGCCCGTTGCGCACCGCGAGGTGGACCGTCAGGCCGGTGCGCCGCTGCAGGTCCACCAGGTATGGAAGTGCTGTCTCACGTAGCCGCAGGCCCTGTGTCGATACCGAGGCGAGTTCGATGAACTTCGCGCTGAGCCGGTACCGCCCGTCCTGGTCCACCTCGAGTCCGCCCCAGCCGAGCAGTTCCTGGACGAGACGGTGCGCGGTGGTGAGCGAGAGATCCGCGCGGCGGCTGAGCTCGGACAATCTCAGCGCGCCATTGCCGTCCGAGAAGGCGCCGAGCAGAGCGAGCAGCCGGCCCGCCGCCGTTGGCTTGGGTGACTCGTGGGTAGAACCGCTGTCCATCGCTCCTCCTTGAGACCACGTCCCTCGACGACGACAGCAACCTCCGGCTCAAGAGATGGGCGTGAGCCGCACCGGTCACATGACATATGTCGCGCGCTCGTTCTTGAGGTCCTGCTCCGTCAGTGTCAATCCCGAGCGTTCGCGGAAGGTGTCGCCGACGTACTCGTCCCGGAAGTAGCCGCGTTCCTGCAGCTCGGGGACGAGCAGCCGCAACATGTTGTCCATCCCTTCCGGCACGCTGGGCGGGTTGAAGTTGTAACCGTCGCAGGCGCCGTCCTCGAACCACTCGATCATGCTCTCTGCGATCTTGTCCGGGGTGCTGATCATCACCCGGTGGCCCACGGCACGGGAAATGTGGACGATCAATTCCCACAGGCTCATCCGCTCCGCGAGCTCACGGAACAGGTACCAACGCTCCATCCGTTGCGGACCGTCGACGAAACGGTCCGGCGGAATCTTGTCATTGAGGTCGAGGTCGCTGACGTCGGCGTCGATCAGGCTCTGGATCATCGCCCGTCCGTTGTTCTCGTCGATGCAGTTGGCCAACTCATCGGCGAGTTCGTCGGCCTCGGCCTGCGTGCGGCCGGTGATCGGCATGATCCCGGGGAGGATCTTGACCTTCTCCGGGTCCCGTCCCTTGGCCTTCACCTTCTGTTTGTAGTCCGCGTAGAACTCGATGGCCTTGGCCTTGTCCGGCTGCACGGTGTAGACGAGATCAGCGATGGACGAACCCAGCTCGATGCCGGCGGGTGACTGTCCAGCCTGAACCAGCACAGGCCGTTCCTGGGGCGAGCGCGGGATGGCCAGCGGCCCTTGGACGCGGAAGTACTCCCCCACATGGTTGATGTCCCGGATACGGTCATTGTCGATCCAGAGTGCCCGCTGCTTGTCGTCGATGATGGCGTCGGCGTCCCAGCTGTCCCAGAGTTTCTTGACGACCTCGACGAACTCCGTCGCACGCGCGTAACGCAGCTCGGGCAGCGGCATCTGCTCCCGTCCGAAATTCTCGTTCCCGTTGATCGAGGTGACGACGTTCCAGCCCACCCGGCCACCACTCAACACATCGAGTCCGGCGAACTGCCGCGCCACAGCGTACGGCTCGCCCCACGTCGTCGAATGCGTGCCGATCATGCCGATCTTCTCGGTGTGGCCGATCATCGCGCCTATGGTCGAGATGGGTTCGTAGACAGAGACACCCCGGAAACCACCACGCCGCAGGCCTGCGGCGCTGAAGCTGTCGGCGAAGAATATCGCGTCCAGCCGGGCGGCCTCGGCTGCCTGCGACATGTCGCGGATGAGTTCCAGTGTCCCGATCTCGCCCGACCGGCTCCGTGGGTGTCTCCACGCGTCGTTGTGGTAGCCGAATCCCACCATGAACATCGTCAGGGCAAGCTGGCGATTCGATTGGCGAACCATGAAGGCTCCTCCTCATCGGGAATAGTCCCCGAGAAACACCCGGACACCGAATGGCACGTCAGCGCGTCTCTTTCGGATCTTCCGCGGCGCGGACGCATTGGACAAGCAAGTCTTCCGTCATGCGGAACCACACGTTGATCGCGATCCGGCACTCGACCGGGCCATCCGCGTGCGACTCCTGACCTCGAGATGGCAATAGGTGCTGTCGTAGAAGATCAACGGATCCCGGTCGGGCCACTCTCGAGGACCGAGCGCGTCGACGTGCCCGACAACGATGAAATGATCGCCGGCTCTGTGCTCGTCCCAGATCTCGCAATCGAGCCAGGTCAAGGTGCCGTCGATAACGGGAATTCCGCGTGGCGAGGGACTCCAGCTCACACCCGACCATTTGTCCGTGCCGCTCCGGGCGAACTTGTCCGAGAGCTCTCGCTGATCATCGGCAAGCACGTTGACCGCGAAGTGGCCGCTGGCCCGCAGCCGGGGATACGTCGTCGACGATGTCGTGACGCTGAAGGAAACGAGCGGAGGTTCCAGCGACACGCTATAGAAGGACTGACATGTGAACCCGACCGGTTCGCCTCCGTGCCAGCCGCTGATCACGGTGACTCCCGAGGCATACTTCGCCAGGGTGTTCCGGAACCGGCGAACATCGAACTCCGTCGAACGACCCGTCGTATCGTCCACTGGTCTCCCCCTCATGCCTCAACGACCTCGTCGGGCGACTCGGCGGCAAGCCGGCATGCAGGTGACAGCCGAGCGAGACGGGTGATGCTGTCGATACACTCCGCGACCATCTCGTCGAGAACCTGGCCGCCCCGTGCCCACTCGGAAATGGGGATGTAGAGGCCACGTCCGGGAACCACGGCGCCCAGCTCCATGAGGAGGGGCGCCAGGGTGACGGTCGGCGCCATCGAGTGCGACAGATCCGCCCCGGTGTGCACCGGGATCACCACCACACCGGCTAGCGCGTTGGAGGAGTAACGATCGAGGAATGCCTTGAGCAAGCCCGTGTAGGCCGCCTTGTAGGTCGGGGAAGCGACCACGACGAGATCGCTGTCGGCCACCGCGTTGTTCAATGCGTCCAACCGCTGCGACGGCCACCGGAATATCTCGTCGGCATAGTCGGCGAGGTCGATCACCGTGCACGTATACGTGCCGGGCTGCAAGACCTTGTCGACGACACGCTCCGCGATCTCGCGGGTACGCGACATCGGTTTCGGATTTCCGACTACAACGGTCACTCCAACGGTCATAGACCCACGATCGCGACCACGCGTGTTGAGATCAACGAAGCCTTCCGGGGCACGGAAGTGGCAGCCACCGAGAATGCGGCAGCCGCCGGTATCACTCGTCCTGGAGCGCGGCCAAAGCCTTCTCGATACGCCGCCGGCGCGTGTCGGGCTTCTTCGCGCTCTCGATGGCGCGCACATGCTCACGCTTGCGGCTGTACGAAAGATTGTCGTATGCGGCACGGGCGATTGGGTCGTCGTCCAATGCGCTGGCGAAGTCCGGAGGCTCGACGACGACGCGTGGTTCGGTGTCGAGCTCGAGTTCGACCTCCACCTCGTCACCGATCGCGACACCCGCTGCCTGCCGGTTGGCGTTGCTGAGGCCGAGCAGGTGGCGCCCGCGCATGATCGCGATCCGGCTCTTCCAGGAATGGCCGTTGAGCGTGATCGTCACTGGCGGCCGCGCGCCCCCGCCGAGCGCTTCCACCACCTCGGGCGGAACCTCTAGCCCCCGCATAGGCTCGGGCGGCTCGACGAGGGTGCGAAACTTCACGACGTTCTCCTTGCTGATCGGTGCGGAATCAGGAGGCGTAGGTGGTGACCTTCCACAGATAGCCGTCTGGATCACTGAAGTAGCCGTAGTATCCGCCCCACTGGGCGGCGGCCGCGTCCTTGACCACAGAACCACCGGCGGCCACCGCGTTGCGGATGGTCTCGTCCACCAGTTCCCTGGAGTCGGGGTTCAGGTGGAACGAGGCACCCCGGAAGCCCGACCCCTCCGCGGGGACGCCGGCATCCTGCGCCGCCGCGTCCCATTCGTACAGGGCCAGCTGCAGGGATCCGCCGCCCAGGCTGAACGAGACGAAGTTGCGAGTGTCCTTGTCGATCTTGAAACCCAGACCTTCAGCATAGAACTTCTTGGCGCGCTCCACGTCCTTGACTCCGAGCATGATGGCGCTCACGTCCAATAACACGTCTTCTCCTAGTAGCGTCGATTTGCTGGGCGAACTCGTGGGCCGGTCATCCATCCAGCCCGCGATGTCACACCGGCTCGGGTTGGCCGGTCATTTGGTATGACAGGCCGCGACGGAGGAATGTGACAGATGATCGATCACGACTGGCTCAGTGAACGCTTCGCCGAGCATCATGACCGCTTGCACGCGGTCGCCTACCGGATGCTCCGCTCACCGCGCGATGCCGAGGATGCGGTGCAAGAGGCGTGGCTACGGGTCAGCCGCGCCGACACCGACCAGGTGGACAACCCGGCCGGCTGGCTGACCACGGTCGTCGCCCGGGTCTGTCTGAACATGCTGGAAGCACGCCGGGCACGGCGTGAGGAGCCGGCAGGAACGCTGCCGCCCGAGCCGGCCGCACCGCACGCGAGCTCCCACCCGAACAGCCTAAACGGCCTGAACGGCCCGGCCGGCCCCGAGGATGAGGCGCTGCTGGCCGAATCGGTCGGGGCAGCCCTGATGGTGGTGCTGGACACACTGACCCCCGCCGAACGGCTCGCTTTCGTCCTGCACGACGTCTTCGACGTGCCGTTCGGCGAGATCGCCGGCATCATCGACCGCTCCCCGGCGGCAGCCCGGCAGCTCGCCAGCAGGGCCCGGCGCCGGGTGCAGGGCGCGGCGACCGCGTCCGAGGCCGCCCGATCCCGCAAGCGGGAGATCATCACCGCTTTCCTGGCCGCCTCGCGGAATGCCGACTTCGACGCGTTGCTCACGCTGCTCGACCCGGACGCCGTGACCGGCGATGTGCGCGGCGCCCAGGCGGTGGCGGAGTTCTTCGCCGGACGAGCTCAGGCCGCCCGGCCCGCTCTGGTCAACGGCGTTCCCGCGGCCGTATACGCGCAGCGGGGCCTCCCGAAGGCCGTCTTCACCTTCACCATCAGCAACGAGAAGATCACCGGCATCGCCATCGACGCCGACCCGGACCGGCTGCGCGAGCTCGACATCGTCTTTCTCAGCTTCGGCAACAAGGCGCGGCAACGGTCCCCGGGACAGGACGAGACACCCGAACCGTTCTGAAGCTCCGCACTTACCCATCGCCCCGGCGCGGCCGCCGGCCAACACCCGTACCTGCCCTGCGGGAAGGAAACCCGACCAGAATGGATATCAGGCTCACCTGTTGCACGCTCGCCGTCCACGACCTGAACGAGGCATTGCGCTTCTACCGCGACGTTCTTGGCTTCAAGGTGCACGATGACGTCGAATTCGCGGGGGTACGGTGGGCCAGCATCGGCCTGCCATCGCAGCCGGACGTGCGGATCATCCTCGAACCACCGGGCATGCACCGGGGCGCCACGGCGGCCGACCGGCAAGCGATCGCGGACCTCACGGCCCACGGCCTGCTCGGCCGGCTCGTCTTCATGACCGACGACTGCGATGCCACCTTCGAGCACATCGAGGCCACGGGCGCCGAGGTGATGCAAGAGCCGATCGATCAGCCCTTCGGCGTCCGGGACTGCGCCTTCCGCGACCCTTCCGGGAACATGTTGCGCTTCAGCCAACGTGGCGGCCGACAGGCAGGGTCCGTCGTCGGGTCAGGGCGCATACTTCCAGATCGTCTGGAGCCATGACCCGTCCCGAGAAGGATTCGGCCATCTGCTCCCACGCCGGCCTAGGTGTGCTGTGCGGCACCAGATGATGTAACGCGAGGGTGCGCACACCAGCTTTTTCGGCGATGGCAGCAGCCTGGGCGGGCGTGGTGTGAGCCGCTCGATGGTGCTCCAGCACCGCCTGATGCTCAGCCGTGGGAGACGCGGCATAGATCCGTTCGGCCCAATCCATGTCGAGCGCCTCGTGCAGCAACAGCTCGGCGCCGTCGGCGATACGAACCGTGTTGTCGGTCGGTGCCGTGTCGCCGGACACGACCACCGAACCTTCGTCACAGTCGAGGCGAAAGGCGAAAGCCGGGGCCAGCGGTGGGTGCTTGACCAAGATGCTCGTTACGCGCACGGCGTCGTCCTCGAAGACCTGTATCGGTTCCATGGCAGGACAAGGGTTGAGGTTCGGATGGAAATCGAGTGTCGCGGGCAAGGTGATCTCCTGGGCCTCGAATAGCTCCCATGGGCTCGGCCGCTTCGCGTCGTAGCGGCGGTCGTTGATGTCGGTGGCGTACGCATGCAGGAGGTGCTCTACGGTGGCGCTGATTCCGGGCGTCGGATGACCGGGCGACACCGGGAGCAGCCCGTCGGCGTCGCGCCAGGGCAAACACCCTCGGGAACCGGGCCCCACGATCGGGATAGGAGTGTCTCGCCGCTGGATCCGCATCATTCCGAAGATCATCAGGCTAGCGAGGTCGACGACATGATCGGAATGCAGGTGCGTGATGAAGATCGCCCGGAGGCTGGGCAGCGTGAGTCCCGCGTCGATGAGCTGCTTTCCGACGCCGGAGCCGGCGTCGATCAGGTAGGTGCGATCACCCACGACCACTGCGGTCGCGATGCCGGCCCGATCCGTGCCTTGGACCCACGACGGACCGCCGCCGGTGCCGAGGGTGATCACCCGTGCCGCTTCGTCGCGCATCAGCTCAGTCCGAGCAGGCCCGCAGCGTTGTCCCGCATGATCAGCTGGGTGACGTCCTCGTCGAAGCCCAGCTTCTCGAAGTCTCGTATCCACCGCTCGGGGGTCAGGACCGGATAGTCGGTCCCGAAGAGCATCTTGTGCTTGAGCAGCGTGCGGGCGTACTGGACCAGGTTCGGCGGAAAGTACTTCGGCGACCAGCCGGACAGGTCGATGTGCACGTGCGGCTTGTGCAGCGCCACCGAGAGCGCCTCGTCCTGCCACGGGAACGACGGATGCGCGAGGATGATCCGTAGTTCGGGGAAGTCGACGGCGACGTCGTCGGCGTACATGGGGTTGGCGTATTTGAGCCGGATGCCTCCGCCGCCGGGCCGCCCGGCGCCGGCTCCGGTGTGGCCGCTGTGAAACAGCGCGATCGTCCCGGTCTCCTCGATGGCCTCGTAGATCGGGTAGACGTCCCGGTCGTTGGCGTAGAAGGCCTGGCTGCTGGGGTGAAATTTGAAGCCGCGCGCGCCGTGCTCGGCGAGCCGGCGGACTTCACGGGCGGCCCTGCGGCCCGCGTGCGGGTCGACGGCGCCGAACGGGATGATCACGTCGGGGTATTCGGCGGCGAGGTCACACAACTCGTCGTTGCTGACCTCGGGCAGCTCACCGGTCGCCCAGCTGTTGTCCACCGTGAAGGCGACACACATCATCTTCAGCTCGCGGTAATAGCCGGCGAGGTCGTGCACGGTCGGGCGCGGCATGTCCGTCTTGAAGTACTTGGCCATGGCCTCGTCATGCTGTCTCGCCTCCTCCCCAGCTGATTTGCGCGCCGAGGAGAGGACGTGTGTGTGGACGTCGATCGCGACGACGTCGTCGTTCAGCTTCACCACTGTCACCACTGCTCCTGAATGATGCGCGGATTCTCAGCCACCTGTAGGGGCATTCCCGTGCGGGCGACGACTTCGTCCACGGTGAACCCGTCGGCGATCTCTTCGAGGACGAATCCGTCGTCGCCGCGGCGCAGCAACGCGAGGTCCGTGACGACGACGTCGGTACAGCCTGCCGCGGTGATCGGGTAGTCGCAGCGCTCGACCAGCTTGGGCCGGCCCTTGGAGTCCACGTGCTCCATGGTCACGATCACCGACCGGGCGCCGACGGCGAGATCCATGGCGCCGCCGATGCCGCCTCCGGGCCGGCCCGGATGAGCCCAATTCGCGAGGTCGCCGTTGCTGCCGACCTGATAGGCGCCGAGAATCACCGCGTCGAGGCGTTTGCCGCGGGCGATCTCGAACGATGTCACGGAGTCGAAGAAGCTGACACCGGGCAGCAGGCCGATGAAGTTCCCGCCGGCGTCGTGGAAGTCCGGATCGGCCTCCTCGAGTTCGATGAACTTTCCGTAGTTGAGGATGCCGTTCTCCGCGTGGAGCACGACGCCTCTGCCCTCGAGGTAGTTGACCACGCCGTTCGGCAGCCCAGCGCCCAGGTTGATCACCGCGCCGTCCTCCAGCAAGGCCGCGGCCCGGCGGCCGATCTCCTGCCGGGACAGCGCCGGTTTGCCGTCGTACTCTCTGCGGGAGTCCGCCGGCCGGGCCGAGCGCTGCGGCAACTCGGAGACATCCACCCGAGTGGTCGTCTTGACCACTCGGGCGATGAAGATCCCGGGCAGGTCGATCTCCTCGGGTCGCAGGCCGCCGACGTCGACGATCTCTTCGACTTCGATGATCGCGGTACGGGCGGCTTTGGCGAAGCTGTCATTGAAGTTCCGGCTACCGCCCCGGAACTGGACATTGCCGTAGCGGTCCGCGCGGTAGCCACGCAGGATCGCGTAATCAGTGGTGATGCCCCGCTCGAGGATGTGCGGCTCACCGTCGAAGTAGCGCACATCCTTGCCCTCGGCCACGGCGGTGCCGACGCCCACAGAGGTGTAGAACCCGGGAATTCCCGCACCCCCCGCCCGCATCCGCTCGACCAGGATGCCCTGCGGCACCACCTCGAACGCCATCGTTCCCGCCACGATCTGCTCCTCAGCGATCGTGGGTTTACCCGGCCGGGATGAGAAGCTCGCCACCAGGTGGGAGATCTGCTCGTTCTCCGCCAGCAACTGTGCCGTCGGCGCGCCCGGCGAACCCAGACCGTTGCAGTAGACCGTCAGGTCCTTCGCACCGTGATCACGCAGGGCCAGGATCAGACTGGAAGGAAACCGATGCGAGATGCCGAAACCGGAGATCGCGACCGAGGCGCCGTCGGGGATGTCGGCCACAGCCGCCGCTGGGGAGTCGAAAACCTTGTCCGTCATCCGTTGTTGCTCCTCACTCCTGAGATTTCTGCCCGGGGTCGCGGACCGTCAGCCCTCAGACCTGGATTCTCGATGCCGTGGCGACCCGGCCGCGCCGCTGTTACGGACCGCGGCGAAACCACCACCGTCCACCGACAGCACCTGACCAGAGATCCACCGGGCCTGGTCAGTCGAGAGGAAGTAGGCGGCCGAGGCGATGTCCCACGGGGTGCCTTCGGTCTGCAAGGCGACGTTCTTCCGGCGCAGCTCGCGCATCTCCTCGTCCATGCCCCGCGCGGCAAAGGCGCCCCAGATCATCCCGACCCGCACACAGTTGACCCGGATGCCGTGCGGGGCGAGCGAACTGGCCGCACCGACGCTGAGCTTCTCCAGCGCGGTTTTCGCGACGCTGTACGGCAGGCCTGGCCCGCGGCCCTCGGCGGCGCCTGAAGAAACGGTGACGATGCTGCCGCCCCGGTTCATGTGTTTGTACGCGTTGCGCATGAGCAGCAAGGCCGAGGTGCAGTTGACGTCGATCGCGGAGTACCACTCGTCGAGCGGAGCTTCGAGGATGGGGCTGATGCCGCCGCCGCCGATGGTGGTGGCGACGACGTCGATGTTCCCGAAGCGCTGCACCACCTCAGCGATGGCCCGGGCGACCGACGCGTCGTCGGTGATGTCGACGTCAAAGGTCTCGGCGTCACCACCCTGACCGCGGATGGCGTCCACCGTGCGCTGGCCGGCCTCCCGGTCGCGGTCGAGCACCGCCACCGAGGCACCGCCACGGGCATACAACCAGGCGATGCCGAAGCCGACGTTACCGAGCGGACCGCTCAGGCCACCGCCGGCCACGACGGCCACCTTGCCCGCCAGCCATTTCTGATCCCCGGAGGCGATCGGATCCTCGATGGGAAGCGGCCATGTCTCCTGCGACGTCATGCGGTACTCCAATGAGCTTCGTTGCTGGGTTGGGCGAGGTGCGGAGATCCCGGCGGGTCACCGGATGGGCAGGGACTTCCCTGCCCAGGTGGAGAAGATCCGGACCACCATCGACATCGCCGCGTTGGGTGATCCGGCGACGATGATCGGCAGGTTGGCGGGGCTGGCGTCGGCGAACAGGGGGTGAAAATGGCCGGGATCGAACGGGCCGTCGGGCAGGTGGCTCAAACTCTTGCCGACCGCTGCGAGCTGGGCCTCCGTCTTCCCAGCCCGGGCAACAATCCATTCCCGCACGTCCTGCTTGGACATCCCCGCCTCGGCGAAGATCCGGGCATGATCCGGATTCATCACGATCGCGGCCGCGGCGTGCCGGAAGATCCACGATCCTGACCGGGAGATGGTGTCGACGAAGTCACGCAACACCTCCTCTGGATCATGGAAATGCCGGTTGTCGACGAACTCGCAGGTGCGCACCAGCATGGTGCTCAGCGCGTTCTCGCCGGCCGCCAGGCCGCCCTCGACCGACAGCGGCTCCCAAGGGCTGTGCTCCTCGTCCTCGCCGATCAGCATGGTCCACCTGCCGGGCAGGCCCTGGGTGGCCTGCTCCAGGGCGTGCGGCACGACGCCGAAGCTGTTGCGAACGGTCAGGCCGATGGCCCGCGGGATGGTGGCATTCGGCCGGAACCCCGGGCCGAGCACGCCACCGGTGGAATTGATGCCGAGTTCACCCCGGATCGGGCCATTGACGATGACGAACGGCGCCGGGCCGGAGGTCGACTGCCAGCCGCCGCCGAGCACCGACCGTTCAGCCGAGAGCGCATCCCACAGCGTGAGGACCAGCGGGAAATACTCGGGTTTGCAGCCCGCCATGACCGCGTGCGTGGCAACGTCGCGGATCACCGCCTCCCGGCCGAGCTGAGGCAACCTGGCGATGACCTCGTTCTCGTCACGGCTCGTGGTCGCGAGAAACTCCTGGACCGACTTCTCGGTAGCGGCGACCAACGGCAGCCCGTCGGACCAGCCCTGCTCATAGGTGTACTCGGTGACGTGGCGGGCCGCGACCGGGTCGAGCTCTACTGCCGTCCGATTGCTCACGCGGCCTCACCCATGGCTGTTCCGGCGATCCGCGCGGATTCTGAAGTGTTGATGATTGCGTTTCTCATGACCGTCCCTCCCATGCGTCACGGAACACTATGCGCGACGCCGGTGATCTCCCGCCGCTCCCTTTCCGTGACGTGGAAACGGTTCTGACCAGGAAGGACGAAACGCGCGCAGGTGGCCCAGATCACTCACCGACCCATTCCAGGCTCGCCCACGGAGTGTTGTTGGTCTGTCCCGAACCGTCGTCGAGGTTGGCCCATCGACTTGTGTTCACCGTGTGGTTCGACCCGTTGGTCCAGGCCAGCGGCGCCCAGAAGGTCAGCTCCTTGAGTCGCTCCTGAACGGTGTGAAAATGCGTCGCCCGCTCCTCGCGGTCGAGCGTGTTCAGTGCGGCGCCGGCAGCGGCGTCGAGCTCCTCGTCGCACACACCCGAGCCGTTGTTCAGCGGAACCCGGTCCGGGTTGCAGGTCACCCACCGGGTCAGGCCGATGCTGGGGTCCGCGCCGACCGTCGTTCGCAGGATGAACATCCCGAAGTCGCTCTCCTCGAACACCTTCTCCATCCACACCGGCTCCGCGGAGCCGACGAGGTTCACGTCGATGTTCACCTCGGCCAGCGAGGCCTGGACGATCTCCGCGACGGCCGCGGCCTCGGAATGCGCCGAGATGAAGCGCACGTCCAGCGAGAAGCGGGAACCGTTCCCCTGGACCGGATATCCCGCCGCGTCGAGACCCGCGTTGATCGCGTCGATGTCACGCGGGAAGTCGGCGGAGAAGTTGATGCCTGGGTGCTGCGCCCATGCGAGCGTGTCCGGGTAGAAGGACTCGGCCGGCTCCCCCAGGCCACTGAGTCCGAGGCGGGTCACCGCCTCCCTGTCGATCGCGGCGAACACCAGCGCCCGGACCTCCGGATCCTCCAACTCGGGAAGGAGCCCGTTGAACGTCATCCCGATCAGCTGCCGGAACGCGCCCCGCTCCATCAGCTTCAGATCGGGATGAGCTGCTACCTCGTCCTGCTGTGCGGGATCTACCACCGCCACGTCGAGTTCACCTGACAGCAGCGAAAGGGTCCGGGTATTGACGTCACTCATCACCGGGTAGATCGCACGGTCGACCTGCGTCTCGCCACGCCACCAGTTCGGGTTGCGCACCAGCACGACCTCATCACCCGGGTTGTAGGACTCGAACATCATCGGGCCGGTCCCGATCGGTGCCATGTTCGCCGGATTGGTGACGTAGTCGGTGCCCTCGTAGATGTGCTTGGGAACAAGCGCCTGCTGGGACAGGGCCTCCAGCAACGGCCCGTACTGCGTGTTCAGGTGCAACACGACGGTGTGCTCATCGGGGGTCTCGATCGAATCGATCGTCGCCGTGAGCGGACCGCCGAAGGTCTGCAGCGGCATGATCTCCTCGAAGTTGAACGCCACATCCTCGGCGGTGAAGGCCTCTCCGTCGTGCCACTGAACCCCTTGTTCCAGGTAGAACGTTACCGTCGAGTTGTCGTCGGCGAACTCCCACTCACGGGCCAGCCCAGGAATGATCTCGTATTCGTCGGTGACCTCGAGCAGAGAACCCAGGATCGTGAACCCGAACCGTAGCGGGATCGGCCCTCCGGCGAACTGAGGGTTCAACGAAGTAGGGTCATCGCCGATCGCCTCGACGTACACCCGCTCGGCACCGGATCCGCCGTTGCCGTTTGCGCCGACCCCGTTCTCGCCGGCCCCGCTTCCGTCGTCGCTCTGCCCACACGCGCACAGGGCGACGGCCGCGGACGAGGCAATCGCCATCAATCGCTTCCTAGCACTCAACATCGAGTCTTCACTCCCCAAGGGATCAGAGAACACAACCGATTCGGTACACAGCAGCTCGGCGCCGTTGGCTCAGCGCTGGTCGATCACCTCCAAGACCGGGGAAGCCGCCAGCAAGGTCTTGGTGTACGGGTGATCAGGGTCGGAGAAGATCTTCTCTTTGGTGCCTTCTTCGACGATCTCGCCCGACTTCATGACGTAGACGTAGTCCGCTACCTTCTTCACCACCGGTAGATCGTGAGTGATGAAGACGTACCCGATGCCCAGCCTCTCCTTGAGGTCGTTCATCAAGCGCAACACCCCCGCTTTGACCGAGGCGTCCAGGGCTGAGACCGCCTCGTCGGCGACGATGATCTTCGGATCGAGCACGATGGCCCGGGCGATGAGCACGCGCTGGCGCTGGCCTCCGCTGACCTCGTGTGGGTAACGGTCCAGGACGGTCTCAGCCTGGTCGAACCCGACCAGGCGCAGCACCTGCATGACCTTCTCATCGACGGCCGCGCGCCCGCTGGCGATCCGGTGCAGCCGCACGATCTCCCCGATCGCGCGGCGAACCGTCTTTCGCGGGTTGAGCGATCCGGCAGGGTCCTGCAACACCGCCTGCACGCTTCGCCGATAATGCCTCAACTCCGACCGGCTCATTCCGGCGAGGAGCACGCCGTCGAGCTCTATCCCGCCGGAGCTCGCCGGGATCAGCCCGAGCAACATCCGCGCGAGCGTGCTCTTACCACTCCCGCTCTCGCCCACGATCGCGACGAACTCCCCCGGCCGGGCCTGCAACGTCGCATCCTTGACCGCATGGACGGGACCGGAGCCGCGCGATGCGCGGAAGGTTTTCGAGGCGTGTTTCATCTCAAGCAGCATCCGGGCTTCCTCCCTTCCCCGAGGTCGCGTTCACCGGCCAGGCGGCTTCCTCGTCGAACGCGGACGCCGATGGCTGGTCTTCGAGCCAAGCCCGGAACGAGGGCGGGATGGAGTACAGCTCCACGCCGTCGTCGGTCAGGCTGCGCACGCTGCGAAGCAGTACTTGGGTGTAGGGATGCTGAGGGCTGTTCAGCACGTCCGTGGTCGGTCCGGACTCGACGACCCGTCCGCCGTACATCACATAGATCCGGTCCGTCATGCTGGCCACCACGGCCAGATCGTGAGAGATCAGGATCAGCGACGTCCCGAGTTCGGAGACCGTCTCGTCCAGGGTGCGCAGAACCCGTTGCTGGACGGTGGCGTCCAGGGCCGTCGTGGGCTCGTCGGCGACGATCAGCTCCGGGCGTTTGGCGATCGCGATCGCGATGAGGACGCGCTGGCGCATTCCACCGCTCAGTTCGTGCGGGAAACGCTGAGCCAGACCAGCCACGTTGTCGAGTCCGGCGAGCGAGAGGAACTCCAGGACCTCCGCGTTCACCTCCCGGCTCCGGGCGCGCCCAGCGGGAATCGACTCCTCGACCTGGCGCCCGATCCTCATCACCGGGTTCAAGAAGGTCAACGGATCTTGGAAGATCATTCCGACCTTCGAGGCACGGATCTTCTGCCACGCTCTGGGACCGGCACCGACCAGCTCCTGCCCATCGAATTCGATCGATCCGGTGACCTTGACCCGAGGACTGGCCGGCAGAAGACCCGCGATCGAGCGTCCCGTCACCGACTTCCCGGATCCGGACTCACCCACGATCCCGACGCGCTCGCCCCGCCGGACACTCAAGCTCACATCCTTGACCGCTTCGATCTCGCCGCGCACGCCGGTGGGAAGGCGCACCGCCAGATTCGTGACCCTCAGCAGCTCACTCATCGCTTCACCTTGCCGATCGACGGGTTGAGCGAATCGTTCAACGAGTCGCCGAGCATGTTCACCGCGAGGACGACGGTGAATATGCACAGGCCGGGGAACAACGCGAGCCACCAACCGGACTGCATGTACGACTGCGCCGAATTCAGCAACGCGCCCCAGCTCGGCCGGTTCGCATCGCCGATCCCGAGGAAGGCCAGGGCCGACTCGACCAGGATCGCGCGGCCCACCGTCATGGTCGTCGCGACGATCACCGGAGGCATGGCGTTGGGGATGACGTCGGACCACAGAATCCGGAGACTCTTGAAGCCCGCCGCCCTCGCCGACTCGACATAGCCGAGCTGCGCGATGCGCATCGTCTCGGCACGCACGATTCTCGCCACCGCCGGCCACAAGGTCAGCGACAGGATCGCCACGATGATCCACACATTGGCCCCCAGCAACGCCGCGGCGACCAACGCGAGAATGATGCCCGGGAGGACCTGGAAGAACTCCGCGACCTTCACCAGCAACGTGTCGGCGAACTTGCCATAGAAGCCGGCCAGCCCGCCGACGATCAACCCCAACGTCATACACAGGATCGCGACGGTGAACCCCACCAGCAACGACACCTGTCCGCCGCGCAGCACCCAAGCGAGGTAGTCACGCCCGAGCTGGTCGGTGCCCATCGGGTATTCCGAGCTCGGCGGCGCCAGAGTCGGATGGCTGACCGAGATCGGACTGCCGGCGAAGATCGGCCCGACGAACGAGATCAAGGTCATGATCACCAGCAGCGTCAGGAAGACGATTGTGCCCGGCTTTCGTATGTACGATTTCCAGACCGACTCCCGCTGCCCGGGTGGCACCCTCATGCTCATGCCTGGCGGCGGGTCCACGCGGGTGCCCCGCGGCGCACCCGTACCGGCGTCTCTCTTCCTTCTCTTCTTGCCCTGCAGGACGGTCACGAGTCGCTCCTCGCTGGCTGCGCGAACCTCGTCCGAAGCCGCGGATCGACGATGCCGTAGACCACGTCGGTCAGGATGTTCACGATCAGGATCACGACGGTGATCATGATGACCACTCCGAGCACGACCTGATTGTTGTTGCGCTGGATGGCATCCAGAAGCAGCAGACCCATTCCCGGCCAGCCGAAAACCCGCTCGACCACAACGGAGCCCGCCAGGGCGAACCCGAGGCTGTAACCACTGACCGTGACCATGGGCAGCAGGCCGTTCGGCAGCGCATGACGCCACATCACCCGGTTACCCGGCAGTCCTTTCGAGCGGGCGGTGTCGATGTAGTCCTGCCCGAGCGATTCGATCATCGATGAACGCATGATCCGCGCCTTGTAGGCCAGCTCACTCGTCGCCATCGTGAAAACCGGCAGGATCAGATATTCAATGGCAATCCCGCTTTCCCCATAGGGACTGTTTCCCTGGGTCGGTAGCCAGCCGAGATTCATCGAGAACACCATGATCAGGAGCATTCCGAGCCAGAAATTCGGTATGGAGAAGAACGCCACTGCCCCGGCTGAGATGGTGCCGTCCAGCCACCGCGACCGAGTACGCGCGGCGATCGCTCCGAGAAGGATGCCGCCGGCCGTGGAGAGCACGAATGCGGGAATGGCCAAAGCCAGGGTGTTCCAAATCCGGCTCATGATCAGCTCGGCCACCGTCATAGATGAACCGAACGAATACCCCAGATTCCCGGTGAAGACATTGCCGAGGTAGATGAAATACCGTTCCCACACCGGCCGGTCGAGCCCGAATGTGGCCACCACTTGTGCCCGGAACTCATCCGAGACCGGGTTGTCGCCGATGAGGCTCTGGACTGGATCACCTGGTGCGATCTCGAGTAACAAGAACAGTACCGTGATGACCACGACAAAGAGCAGCAACGAAGAAGCCAGAAGCCTCCCGTAATGGACGAAGATCGGCTTCATCGCACCCCGCTGACCCGGCTCGATATCGAGCCACAAGCCCGAGATAGCACCATTCCACAACTCCTCCGCATCTTCATCGACGGCAGGAATACCACCATCCCGTCCGCGCGAGGCGAGCCTCTCCTATTGACCGGCAACTACCGGAATAGTCGACGCTGGATCATGGCGTTACGCCGAATTGATCGTCGCCACACTCACGGGCTGAACTCAATGCGGCCTTCCACGTCACGGAAAACGGCGCCTCAGTCAGAATTTGACGCGCTAGTGGTCGTTCGTCGCCGTGAGCGTGCCCGACGGGAGGTGGCCGAGTAGCCGCGCCGCCACCTCAGGAGCCAGCTCACCGGCGCGGCGCTCGATCTGCTCGTTGGTGAGGTTGGCGACCGGGTGCTGGGTCAGGAGGAATCCGTAGTCCGCGTCACCCTGCAACTCAGCCATCGCCCGGGAGGTCGTCTCGAAGGCATCGGTGCAGATGACGGCTGCCGGCAGGCCGGCACGCTCCAGGGCGATCCCGTCCGCCACGGCCGCCGCGCTGCACGAGCCGCAGTCTCCGACTCCGACGACCACGACGTCACAGGCGTTCTTCAAGTCGGCGAGCAGTTCCTCGTCAAGCGGCATCGCGAACTGCGTCTTCGTTCGCCGCACCAGCTCGACGCCCCCATGCGCTTCGTCGAGCGCCGCGCCGACCGCGTCGAGAATCCGATCCGCGTTGCGTTTGGTGTTCTCCAGTAGTCCGACGCGCAGTCCGTCCAGGCTCGAGACGACGGGCGGCGTACCACGTTCCGCGGTGACCCGGTCGCGAGCTCGCGCGGTCGGGTCGATTATTCCGTCTACCATGATCAACCTCCGATGTGTCGAGCACAAACTATGAAGCGCGCCCGGAGCCGGGCGCATGCGTGCTTCCGTCTCGCGGAAAAGCACGCATCGCCACGACCGCGCGCTACCGCCGGCCCTGTCGGGCCGGTCATCTCCTTGCCGCGCCGGTCACTTCTCGCTGGCGGGCAGCACCACATGATCGAGCCGGTAAGGGGTCGAGGCCAGCGCCTCGGACATGATCGCTTCCATGACCGGCTGCGGGACGAGGCAATCGGCGCAGGCACCCTCGCCGGCCTCGATCCGCACGACAACACCGTCGCCATCGGTCTTCGACCACGTCAGCAGATAGCCGTCGCTGGCCATCATCTCGCGGAACTTCCGTAGTGCCTCGTCCACGGCAGCACTGCCGCCGCTGGCCTGTGTCATCGCGAGCCTCCCGCCGGTTGCTCGCCCGCACCTGTGGGAGCGGGAACCGTCTGTCGCCCTCTCATCTCACTCGGTCTCCTCGTTGTACCGGTCCTTATGTGTGTCCTCTGAGCAGCAAAACACGTCGTCTGCACGTGACCGAGAGGACTTTCACCCGCCGGAAGGCCGGATTGCCCAGGCCCGCTCCGATCCCGTCCGGATGAGGTTCCCGTCCGGTGGAAAGGCAGGTCCCGGGCGTGAGTGCCGGGTGATAGTCAAGGGAAATGTCCAGCATCGGCATCCGGCTGCGAAGCCGTCGTCGCGAGAACGAGGAGCAACCGTTGCGCAACATGGTCATCGTCGGTTCGGGACCGGCCGCGTTCACCGCCGCGATCTACGCATCCCGAGCCGGCCTTCAGCCACTGCTCGTCGCGAGCTCGGTAGAGGTCGGCGGCGAGTTGATGAACACGACCGAGGTCGAGAACTTTCCGGGCTTCCCGGAAGGCATCCTCGGGCCTGACCTGATGATGCGGTTCCAGGCACAGGCCGAGCGCTTCGGCACTGAGGTCGACGTCGAAGACGTCGTCGAACTCGACCTCGAGTCACGCGTCAAACGCGTGCGGCTCGGTAACGGAGTCGTCCACGAGTGCGCGACGGTGATCGTCGCGACCGGTTCGGCCTACCGCAAGCTCGGCCTTCCCGAGGAGGAACGCCTGTCCGGGCACGGCGTGTCCTGGTGCGCCACCTGTGACGGCTTCTTCTTCCGCGGCAAGACGATCGCGGTCATCGGTGGTGGCGACTCGGCGATGGAGGAGGCGACCTTCCTCACCCGGTTCGCCAATCGGGTCTATGTCGTGCATCGCCGGGATACCCTGCGCGCGTCGCACATCATGCAACAGCGGGCCTTCGACGATCCGAAGATCACCTTCATCTGGAACTGCGAGATCACCGCCATTCACGGCGACGACATGGTCACTGGGGTGGCGCTGCGCGACACCGCCACAGGCGAGCGCCGCGACCTAAAGCTCGACGGCCTGTTCGTGGCCATCGGTCACGACCCGCGGACCCACCTGGTCCACGGCAAGCTCGACCTCACATCCGACGGCACCATCGCGGTGCAAGGTCGCTCGTCACGGACGTCGGTCGAGGGCGTATTCGCCGCTGGAGACGTGGTCGACCCGCACTACCGCCAGGCGATCACCGCCGCCGGCTCCGGCGCCGCCGCCGCCCTGGATGCCGAGGCCTACCTCGCCACCTTCTCCACAACCACGGCAAGCGCCGGCCAGGTGGCAGCCACGACGGCCTGACCCCACCGGGACCTCTGGCACCGACTTCAATACCGCCAGGTGGGTTTAGCGGCATCTTCTGGCGTTCTGGGCGGCCTGGCGGTATTGAAGTCGGTGCGCGGCTCCGGGGCGGCCTGCGTCACCGTACAGCGGCAGCAAGCGTTACGCCAGGCCACGAACCCTAGTGACCAATCAATGAAGCGCCGTCTCGATGTGCCCGACCGACGTGGCATCCTGGGCTGGTGACCTTGCACATCCACCGCGCCGAGCGCACTGATGTGCTGGCTGACGGGCTGGGTGACCTACTCGCCACGCGCCTCGCTGACCCGTTCGCCGGCGAGCTGGTGGTGGTGCCCGCGAAGGGTGTCGAACGCTGGCTTTCTCAACGGCTCGCGCACCGGTTGGGGGCCGCTCCGGGGCACGGGGACGGGGTGTGCGCCGGGATCCGGTTCACGTCCCCGCGGTCACTGGTCGCCGTACTGCTGGGCCTTACCGAGGACGACCCCTGGGCCGCGGAGGCGATGACCTGGCCGCTGCTGGCGGCGTTGGACGACTCCCTCGACGAGCCGTGGTGCGAGCCGGTCGCCCGGCACCTCGGGCATTTCGACGCCGGTGTCGAGGCCGAACTGAGGCGGGGTCGCCGATACGCCGTGGCGGCGCGGCTGGCCAGGCTCTTCGCCGCCTATTCGGTGCAGCGCCCGCACCTGCTGGCCGACTGGTTCGACGGTCGTGACACCGATGGTCGCGGCGGCGCGGTCGACGACGATCTGGCCTGGCAGCCCGAACTCTGGCGGCGGATGGTCGAGCGGCTCGGCGCACCCCCACCCCATGTTCGCCACGCCGCCACTCTCACGCAACTGCGTGACCAGCCCGAAGCGTTCGACCTGCCGGACCGACTCTCGTTGTTCGGGCACACCCGGCTGCCGGTCACGGAAGTCGAACTCCTCGCCGCACTCGCCGAGCATCGCGACGTGCACCTGTGGCTGCCGCACCCCAGCGGCGCGCTGTGGGATCGCCTGGCCGAGGCCCGCTGTGCGCCGGCCGACCGAGTCGCTGATACGAGCTACCAACAAGCCAGCCATCCACTGCTGGCCACGCTCGGCCGGGACAGCCGCGAGCTGCAGTTGACACTCGCCGCCGTCCAGGCCTCCGACACGCACATTCCAATGCCCGCAGCACCCGGCACACTGCTGGGCTGGCTGCAGAACGACATCCGCGGCAACACCATTTCCCCTGGTGGGCGGCGCCTCGCCAACGGCGACCGCAGCGTGCAGGTACACGCCTGTCACGGCCCGGCCCGGCAGGTCGACGTTCTGCGTGAGGTCCTGTTGGGGATGCTCGCGGCCGACCCGACGCTGGAGCCACGCGACATCATCGTGATGTGTCCCGACATCGAGACCTATGCGCCGTTGATCACCGCCGGTTTCGGTCTGGCCGACCTCGGCGAGGACGGCCACCCCGCCCACCGGCTCCGCGTGCGGCTGGCCGACCGGGCGCTCACCCAGACCAACCCGTTGCTCGGCGTCGCGGCGCAATTGCTCGACCTGGCCGGTGGCCGGGCCACGGCGAGTCAGGTGCTTGATCTCGCCCAGGCCAAGCCGGTCCGGCGCCGGTTCGCCTTCACCGACGACGACCTCACAACCATCACTGCCTGGGTTCGCGATTCGGGCGCCCGGTGGGCATTCGATCAGGACCACCGGGACACGTTCGGCCTCACCGACTACCTGCAGAACACGTGGCGCTTCGGCCTCGACCGGGTACTCACGGGGGTGGCGATGTCCGCCGACGCCCGGGCGTGGATCGGCACCGCTCTGCCACTTGACGATGTTGGTAGCGCCCGCATCGAGCTGGCCGGCCGGTTCGCGGAGTACCTCGACCGACTTCGGGCTGTGGCCGAGAGTCTCGACGGCACGCGCCCGCTCTCCGAGTGGCTCGATGCGCTTCGCGACGGGATCGAGCGGCTGACCCGGGTCGGTAGGGACGAGGCATGGCAGACCGGCGAGGTCCGTCGTGAGTTCACCGGTGTCGGCGCCGCCGCCGGCACGCTGGCCGCCACCCCGCTGCGGTTGCCAGATGTCCGGGCACTGCTTTCTACTCGCCTCGCCGGCCGGCCGACCCGCGCCAACTTCCGCACCGGCACATTGACGGTCTGCACGATGGTGCCGATGCGTTCGGTGCCGCACCGGGTGGTGTGCCTGCTCGGGCTCGACGACGGAGTGTTCCCCCGGTTCGGCCTGGACGACGGCGACGACGTCCTGGCCAGGTGCCCGATCACCGGCGAGCGGGATGTGCGGGCCGAAGACCGCCAGCTCATGCTCGACGCCATCCTCGCCGCCACCGAGTCATTGGTGATCACCTACACCGGGGCCAACGAGTACACAGGCCAGCAGCGGCCGCCCGCTGTACCGGTGGGCGAGCTGCTGGACGCACTCGACCACGCCACCGAGGCCGACGTCCGCGAGGCTGTTCTCGTCAAGCACCCGTTGCAACCTTTCGACCGCAAGAATCTCGAGCCCGGCCGCCTCGGCACCCCCGGACCTTTCACGTTCGACCCGACCACACTGGTCGCCGCCCGGTCTGCGGCGGGTACGCGCCCGGCTCGCCCCGAGTTCCTGCCGGAGCCGCTGCCGCCCTCCGGCGACGACGACGTCACCTTGGCAGAGTTGCTGTCGTTCTTCCGGGATCCGGTCAAGGGATTCTTCCGGGCGCTCGACGTCACCCTGCCGTGGGAGGTCGAGGGTGTCTCCGACGCGATGCCGGTCGAGATCGACAACCTCGAGAAGTGGTCCGTGGGCGACCGGATGCTCCTCGACATGCTCGGCGGCACCCCGCCTGACCAGGCTCTGCAGGCAGAGTGGCGGCGGGGCGCGCTGCCTCCCGGCCGGCTCGGCTGGCGCACCGGCATGGAGATCCGTGACGAGGCGAAGAAGCTCGCCATCGTTGCGCTGACCCACCGGCAGGCCCAGCCTGAGGCTTTCGATGTGGACGTCGACCTCGGCGCCGGCCGCCGTCTCACCGGAACCGTCCCGAGTGTCTACGCACGCCGGCTCATATCGGTGAGCTACTCCCGTCTCGGCGCCAAGCACCTGCTCGCCACCTGGGTGCAACTACTCGCGTTGAGCGCCAATGACGACGACCACAACTGGACGGGTCTGGTCATCGGCCGCCGCCCGCAGGGTACCGAGCCGGCCACCAGGCTGTTCGGGCCGGTAGGGCCAGATGCACGTGATCTGCTCGCCGACCTGGTGGCGGTGTACGACGCCGGCCGCCGCGAGCCGTTGCCGCTGCCGCTCAAGACCTCGTTCGCGTGGTACGAAGCCAGGCGGACGAACACCGACCAGCTCCGGGCCGCAATGAACCGGTGGCAGCCACGCAACTACGACGGCGAGAACGCCGATCCCGCCCATGTCCGGGTCTGGGGCTCCAACGCTTCACTCGACGCACTACTGAAACCGGCCAGTGCCGACGAAATGCAGCCCGGCGAGACCACCCGGCTCGGCGCCTACGCCGCCCGAGTCTGGGGACCGATGCTTCACCACGAGCGGCAGGCGCCGTGATGGAGCCATTCGACCTGTTCGGGCCGCTGCCCACCGGCACCACCGTGCTCGAAGCCAGCGCCGGGACTGGCAAGACCTACGCCCTGGCCGGGCTGGTGACCCGCTACGTCGCCGAAGGCGAGGCCCGGCTCGACGAGATGCTGCTGATCACCTTCGGCCGAGCGGCCAGCCAGGAGCTTCGAGATCGAGTGCGCTCTCAGCTCGTCGAAGCCGAGCAGGCGCTGGCTGTCCCTGGCCAACCGCAGGACAGTGACTTGCTGAGCTACCTTGCTCGCGGTGATGCTGATGAGGTCTCCGAGCGGCATGGTCGGCTACGCGACGCGCTGGCCAACTTCGACGCGGCCACCATCGTGACAACCCACCAGTTCTGCCAGCTGGTGCTCCGCTCCCTGGGTGTCGCCGGCGACACTGACGCCGGGGTCACGCTCGTCGACGATCTCGGGGACCTCGTGACCGAGGTGGTCGACGACCTCTACCTTCGGCGCTTCGGCAACTCCGCGGAGCAGCCGAAGCTCACTCGTGCCGACGCGCTGGCGATCGCCACGAAGGTGGTCGGCAACCCGCACACCCGGCTGGTCCCCGAGGTATACGCCGAAGGCTCGCCCGAGGGTGTCCGCGTCGAGTTCGCCAAAGCCGTGCTGGACGAACTAGATCGCCGGAAGCGACGGCTCGGCATTCTCGGGTACGACGATCTACTCACCCGGCTCGCCGCCGCGCTCGAAGACCCCGGCGCCCCTGCCAGGCACCGGATGCGGCGACGCTGGGCGGTGGTGATGGTCGACGAGTTCCAGGACACCGACCCGGTGCAGTGGAAGGTCATCGACGCAGCGTTCAACGGCCACAGCACACTGGTCCTCATCGGTGATCCGAAGCAGGCCATCTACGCGTTCCGCGGCGGCGATATCGCGACGTACCTGACGGCGGCGGTCACCGCGGGCGAACGGCGCACCTTGGACACGAACTGGCGAAGCGACCAGCCGCTCGTCGACAGCCTGCAGGTGGTGCTGGGCGGCGCCCAGCTCGGCCACGAGGACATCGTCGTTCGCGAGGTGGCCGCACGTCATCAGGGCAGCCGCCTGGCCGGTGCCCCGTCGGACGCGCCGTTCCGGCTCCGGGTCGTGCGGCGCGACCAACTCGGCACGGCCGCCGGCAGGACGATCGGCATCGACACGCTACGCGAGCACATCTCCCGCGACCTCGCCGCCGACGTCGGCCGGCTGCTCTCCTCCGGAGCGGCCTATGGCGGGCGGCAGGTCCGCGCGGGTGACGTGGCGGTGATCGTCGAGGCACACAAAGACGCACGAGCCTGCCGGGAGGCATTGACCGCGGCCGGGATTCCCGCCGTCTACTCCGGTGACCTCGACATCTTCTCGTCGCGGGCCGCGCAGGACTGGTTGTGCCTGCTTGAAGCGTTCGACCAACCACATCGCTCCGGCCTGGTGCGGGCCGCGGCGACCACGATGTTCTTCGGAGAGACCGCAGCCAGCCTCCATGCCGGCGGCGACGAACTGACCGACCGGATCGGGCAGACCCTGCGCGCGTGGGCGGATCACTTGCGCGCCCGAGGCGTGGCAGCGGTGTTCGAAGCCGCGCAACTCAGTGGTCTGGCGCAGCGGGTGCTGGCCTGGCGCGGCGGCGAGCGCGACATGACCGATCTGGCGCACCTCGCCCAGTTGTTGCACGAGACCGCCCACCGGGAGCGGTTCGGCCTCCCGGCGTTGCTCGCCTGGCTTCGCGAGGAGTGCGCCGGTCAGGGACGCTCAGCCGAGCGGACCCGCCGCCTCGACAGCGACGCGGCAGCGGTGCAGATCATGACCGTGTGGGTGAGCAAGGGTATGCAGTATCCGCTGGTCTATCTGCCGTTCGGCTTCAACCGGCACATCTACGACGACGAACTACTGCTCTTCCACGAGAACGGGGTGCGCAGCCTCGACATCGGCGGAAAACAGGGTGCAGGCTACAGCGCGAACAAGACTCGCTGGCGAGCGGAGGTTGCTGGTGACGACATCCGGCTCACCTATGTCGCGCTGACCCGCGCCCAGTCCCAGGTGGTGGCCTGGTGGGCACCATCGTGGGACGAGGTCAACGGGGGGATCTCCCGCCTGCTGCGCGGCCGCAAGCAGGGCGACCCGGTGGTGCCGAACAACCTGGACAAAGCGCCCAGCGACAACGACGTGCTGGCTTGGCTGCGGCGTTGGCAGCAGGCCGGTGGCCCGGTCGTCGAGGAGTCGGTGGTGGCAGACCACATCGAACCCGCTCGCGAGGAGCTGCCCGGCGGACTGGCGGTCGCGTCGTTCACCCGCGACGTCGACCTGGCCTGGCGTCGGACGTCGTACTCCGCGCTGGTCCGCGCCGCCGACCACCAGTCTGGTGGGGTGGCCAGCGAGCCGGAGGAGAGTGCGCTGGAGGACGAGGCCGTCGATCCGCTGCCAGCACCGGCAACCGCCGCGGCGGAGGCGTTGCCATCACCGATGGACGGAATGCCGGCCGGTGCGACGTTCGGGTCGCTGGTCCATGCCGTGCTGGAGGTGGCCGATCCGCACGCTGAAGACATGCACGCCGAGCTTGCCGACCGGGTCGGTGAACACCTGCCGTTCTGGCCGGTCGAGGTGGCTCCAGCCGCGCTGGCGGAGGCGTTGCTTCCGCTGCACGGCACCCCGCTCGGGCCGCTGGTGCCCGGACTGACCCTCGGTGATGTGGGGCTGCGCGACCGGCTCTGCGAACTCGACTTCGAGATCCCCCTGGCCGGCGGCGACGACGCCATCAAGGCCGACCTACGCCTGGGCGATGTCGCCCCGGTGATGCGCGCCCATCTGGCCGCGGACGACCCGCTGCTCCCCTATGCCGACCGGCTCGAGCAACCGCTGCTGGGACGGGAGACGATGCGCGGGTATCTCTCCGGCTCGATCGACGTGGTGCTCCGTGTCCCGCACGGTGACACGGACCGTTTCGTCGTCGTCGACTACAAGACCAACCGGCTCGGCGACCCCGAGCAGCCCGACACGTCCGCGAACTACGACCATCCTCAGCTGGCGTCGGCCATGCTGCACTCGGACTATCCGCTGCAGGCCATGCTGTATTCGGTGGTGCTGCACCGATACCTGCGCTGGCGGTTGCCGGACTACGACCCGGAGCAACACCTCGGCGGCGTGATCTACCTGTACCTGCGGGGCATGTGCGGTCCGGAGACTCCCCTCACCGACGCTCACCCTGCCGGGGTCTTCAGCTGGCCGCTGCCGCCGGCACTCGTCCTGGCGCTGTCCCACCTGCTCGACGGGAGCGGCGCATGACGACGATGATGGAGGAGTATGACAGCTCGCTGGCGCTCGCCGCTTCCGGCAGTCTGCGCGCCTTCAATGACGCGGGAGTGCTGCACGCCGCCGATGTGCACGTCGCGTCTCGGCTCACAGCCATGCTGGGCGAGACCGACGAGTCCGTGGCCCTGGCGTGCGCCCTGGTGGTGCGGGCGGCGCGGTCCGGCTCGGTCTGTCTCGACCTCACCGCGGTGCGCGACGAGGCCGGCGACGACGGCGCTGGCCTGCCCTGGCCTGACCAGGACGGCTGGCTCGCGGCGCTCAACGCCAGCCCGCTGCTCGGGCCTCCGCATCCACTCCGCCTCGAAGACACCCGGCTGTATCTGGATCGGTACTGGCAAGAGGAGAAGCAGGTCGAGCGAGACCTGCGCGCCCGAGCCGGCCAGCCGCCCCCCGTGATCGCCGACGAGGCCGCCCTACACGCCGCTCTGCACAGGCTCTTTCCGGACGCGTCGTACGACGAGCAACGGGCTGCCGCGGACACCGCCGTGCGGCAATGGACAACGGTCTTGAGCGGCGGGCCGGGCACCGGCAAAACCACGACCGTCGCGGGGCTGCTGGCTCTGCTCGCCGAGCAGGCGGAGAAGGCCGGTGACCGGCGGCTCCGGGTCGCCCTGGCCGCTCCGACCGGAAAGGCCGCTGCCCGGCTGGAGCAAGCGGTCCGGCACGAGATGATGTCCGATCGGTTCTCCCCGCAGGACACGAGCAGACTGGGCGGCTTCAACGCCCGGACGCTGCACATGCTGCTCGGCCGCCGGCCCGACTCGTCGACACGGTTCCGCCACAACCGCGACAACCGGTTGCCGCACGACGTCGTCGTCGTCGACGAAACCTCGATGGTCTCGCTGACCATGATGGCCCGGCTGCTGGAAGCGGTGCGGCCGCAAACCCGGCTGATCCTGGTCGGCGACCCCTACCAGCTGGCCTCCGTCGAGGCCGGAGCCGTACTCGCCGACCTCGTCGACGGGCTCGTCGCCGGCGGGCACGTGAACGCGGCCGAGTTGCGCACCTCCCACCGGTTCGGCAGCGAAATCGGCGTCCTGGCCTCCGCGGTGCGCGAGAACCGGCCGGCTGACGTCCTCACACTCCTCCGGGACGGCGGCGAGCGGGTGCACTTCGTCGAGGAAGACGACCCGCGGGAGACATTGCGGGCGGCGTTGCTGCCCGGTGTGCTAGCGATCCGGGAAGCGGCCGAAGCCGGCGACGCCGACCACGCGCTCGCGGCCCTCGAGAACCACCGGCTGCTCTGCGCGCACCGCGACGGACCGTGGGGCGTCGAACGCTGGAACCGGACCGTGGAGCGGTGGATCACCGAGGAGACCGACGATCCACTCTGGGACACCTGGTACGTCGGCCGCCCGGTGCTGGTGACCGCAAACGACTACGGCCTGGGCATCTACAACGGCGACGTCGGCGTCACCGTACGGCGATCCGACGGAACACTGCGGGTCCACATCAACAGCTCCCGCGGCCGGCTCGACTTCTCCCCTGCCCGGCTCGGCAACGTCCAGACGCTGCACGCCATGACCATCCACAAAGCCCAGGGCAGCCAGGCCACCGAGGTCACCGTGCTAATGCCCGGCGAAGAGTCCCGGCTGCTCACCCGTGAACTCTTCTACACAGCGATCACCCGCGCCGAAGATCGTGTCCGGATTGTCGGTAGCGAAGACGCCGTGCGCGTGGCACTCGGGCGCCAGGCGCTGCGCGCCACCGGTCTCCGGCAACGGTTGACCGGTGAGGACACAGAGCTTCGTGGCCTCACGTAACCACCTCTTACGGTGGTTACGTGAGGCCACGAACCCCTCAGTCGGATACCGGGGCCGACTTCATCGGCTGTACACCATGTTTCAGTGCTGCCGGAGCTGGTCCAGCAGGTCCGGGGTCAGCGCCCCGAAGCCGGTGGAGGCCCACGGCTCGGCGCCGGAGTCCATGTAGTGCACCACTGTGTCCTCGGTGGGCAGATCGAGGATCTCGGGTTCGCGGCGCCGGCCGATGTGGCGGCGGCAGGAGCGGCAACACGGCACCTCGCGGGTGCCGGCCGTCGTGGTCCAGGGCGCACGCGCGTCGGCCGGGCCGTGCAATGGGTTGAAGAAGCAGACCACCGTCGGTTTCCATGGATTGCCGGCCACGGCGTGGTCGAGGGCTTCGTCGCCGCGGCGGGCAAGCACCATGGCGCCGATCGAGTCGGCGGCGTCGTCGGACCGGTCCAGGACGGCTGTGGCCGCCTGGTAGTGGTTGAGCGCGGCGCCCCATGCGTCGTTGTCGGAGCTCTCCTCGATCTCCAGCTCGCGGATGCGCTCACCCAGCGCCGTGCACTCGGCCTCGGCCCGCCGCCGCCACTCCTGGGTCTGGGCTGACGAGATCCGCTGCAATGCCCGCCGCTTCAGCCGGACGCCCTTGCGACGGGCTCGGCGGCGGCTCAGGACGGCGAGGACGACCATCGCGGCGATCCCCGTCGCCACACCGATGGCCACGGCCGGGTCCATACCCAGGATCTGAGCGGGCTCACCGTCCGTGCTCTGCACGCTGCCCGTTTCGGCCCGCTCCGGGAAGTGCTCGTCGTAGATGGTCTCGGCGTCACCGCCGGTGAAGATCTCGACCGCCTCCCGCATTTGCAGCCCGAGGTCACTGGGGTAACGGTCTTGGGCCACACTCGTGGCGAGAAAGTCATCTGGGCCAGGACGCCCGCCGTAGCTCGTGGTGGTCACGGACCAGCCGTAATCCAGCGATCCGCGGGAGACGAAGAAGGTTCCGTCCTCCTGGAGCTGGCGGTTGACCAGCGTGACGAGTTGGTTCGCCGACACATCCGCACCATGTTCCAGGGGTACCGCGACGACGAAGACCCGGGGATCCGCGCCGGCCACCAGAGCCGTGATCTCGCCGAGTTGCTCGTCGGTGAAGACATCGGCCAGCGAAGAGTCCACGTGCACGCCGTCGTCGGCGAGGTCGGCCGCGATCTCCTCCGGGTCGGGCTGGTAGGACTCCGTCTCGGTCACGCTGCCGCCCTCCGTCGCCGCACGATGAACCAGCCGGTCAGACCCATCGCGCCGACGAGCCCGCCGCCGAAAACGCCGATCAGCAGGCCCGCGGCGATCACGCCTGCGGTGCCTTCCCAGTCGCTGCTGTGGGTGCTCTCCCCCAGCTCGTAGTCCCGTCCGTCGTTCTCCGCGATCTTCTCGAGCAGCCGGCTGGTCTCCCGGCTGCTGGACCATTGCTCGTCCGGGGAGTCGGAGACGGAGAAGCGTTCGGCGTCGATGCCCACGTCCGCACTGTCCAGTCCGCCACTTTCGGGACTGACCTGGAGGTATACACCGGGGCGGTCGAGTCGCAGACCGATCTGCCGCAGCACGTCGCGTCCGGACCGGTAACCGGCTTGCCGGCTCTCCGGCCAGACCACCACGAACACCTGCGGGTCAGCGGCTGCCGCCGCCTCGTCAATCCGGGCCAGCTCCTCGGCGGTGAAAGCCTCCTCAGAAGCGGGATCGACGTAGACGTGGGACTCGCCCAGGCCGTCTGCGGCCATGCGGGCGCGCTCGGTTGTGTATGTCTCGTCGGGCACACCCGATGAGGTGATCGACCAGGCGGCCGAGCCACCAGCAGCTGCGCACACCACGGTGAGCAACAGGCCTATGACGATCTTCTTGTTCATCGGCGCGCGCTCCGATCCGCGAGAACCTGTTCGGCGAGATCGCCCACCAGGGCGCCGTAGCCGGTCCGCGCCCATACGGTAGAGGTATCGACATAGGGTTCCCACCCACGAACACGTTTCCGCACCGACAGGAACGCCCCCTGCCGCCGGCCGCACGCTGAGCAGACCGGCGCGTCGATCGACGACCCGTCCACCCGGACGGTGTCGCGCGCCTCGCCATGCAGGGGATTGATGAGACATGGCCGGAAAACCTGGCGCTCAGGTTCCCTGACCCGGTCCACCTCACGCTCTGCCGTCAAAGCGAGCACGTAAGCACCCACGGAATCGAGCTCGTCGCCCGTGTCCAGGACACGTTCAGCAGCTTGGATCGCGGTGGCCGCCAGCTCACCCGCCTCCGAGGTCAGCTCTGTGCCTGACAGCGCGTCGAAACGTCGCCGCGCTTTATCGAGGCGTTTCCTCGCCCGCATGGGCATGCCCTCCGGCACTGCCTCGTAGGCAGGTCGGCGAGCCTGGGCTCCCGCCTTGGCTCGCAGCGGCTTGGCCCGCGCTATACCCGTCGTGACGATGAGCCCGGCAACCAACACACCCGAAGCCGTGGACAAGGTGGCCACCCAGCGGTCGGCCTTGGCGTCGGCGACTGGCTTGGTGAAGTCCGGGATGAACGCCCATGGCTGGCTCGCGTACTCGTCAACCACTGACGGTGCCGGCTCCGCACCAGCCGTCGCGGCCGCTCGCACCACAAGGACCGCTTCGAAGAGCGCCGATGCTCGTGGATACTCACCCGGTCCGCGGGCTTCGGCCTCTCGCAACGCCATGTAGGTATTGCGCAGGTCAAAGTCGTCCGGAGCACCCCAGATGCCTGTATATGCCGAAGGCGACTCTAGGAAGTCCACGTGGAAGATACCGTCGCCCAGCTCTTCACGGAGGAGGATCGCCACCTGCTCGGCAGGCTGCTCCGTCGGTCCCACCTCGTCGGGCAGGTGCGCCAGCACCACGTAGACCGGGATGTCGGCGCCCGCCGCCGCCTCGCTGAGCACGTCATGGGCGAGCAAGGAGTCACCCATACCCATGGATGGCTGAACCAGGATGGGGTCGTCGCGCAAATGCTCGATGATCTCCTCGACGGTGGCGGCGTGCACTGGTTCTTCGTCGACACTGGCCGCGATTGCGGCCGGTGCGCCGAAGAAGGCAACGCAGACGGCCAGCGCCGCCGCACGTAAGACGCGGCGGCGGCGAAACGGTGCGGCACTTGCAGTCAAGGCTCCGGGCACCAAAGGAGTCTAAGCTCTGGCCGAGAACACTGCATCGCGAGTCCAGCCTCGCGCGACCGGTTGTCAGCCCCGGCGAACCAGCGCGCGGACGCTGATCACCAGCCCGATCGCGCACCAGGCCAGCAGCACGACGAGATCCTGCCAGCTGGCGCTGTAGCTGTCCGACAGCAGGCCGGCGCGGAGCAGATCCCCCGCGGGCCGGAAGGGAAGCACGTCGTGCAGCGACTGGAACCACGCGGGCAGCTGGCCCACCGGGAAGGTGATCGGTGAGAACAACAGCACGAAGAAGACCAGCACCTGGGTGGTGAGCTGTGCCAGCAATGGGGGCAGCAGCACCGCGATCGCGTAGCCGACAGCAGTGGCCATCACCGCGGTCAGCGCGGACGCGGCCACCAGCAGGGGCCAGTCGAAGGAATAGCTGAAGTTGTACCGCAACTGCGCCACAACCACCGCGACGACAACCCCCGGCAAGGCGACCACCAGCCACACCGTGAGATCGGCCAGCAACAGAAGCGGACGTGGCACCGGCAGCGCACGCAGATAAGTGAATGTGCCGCTGGTACGCGCTTGTGCCACCCCCTGAGGCACCATGACCAGGCCGATGATCATCACCAGCACGGTTGGCGCCCCCGTCGACAGGAACTGCGCGGTGGGGGTGTCGATGCCGGGAATGAGGAACCCGAAGCCGACGATGATGCCGGCGGCAAGCAGCGCCTGAACGACGACTACCAGCGGCAGCACCGCGCCGGTCTGCGCCATCGTCCAGCGCAACAGCGCCCCGTAGATCGTCAACATGCCGGTTCGCGCGGGAACGCCGGCGCTGACCCGTGCTCGGCGTGCGACGGTGGTCGGCTCAGGCATCGGTAGCTTCCTCCGTGATGGCGGCCGCGTCGGCAGTGGCGGCGAGGTAGGCGTCCTCGAGTGTGACGGGGGCCAGTGCGTAGCCCTCGATGCGTTCGTGCGTGCGAAGCGTGGTGGCCCAGGCGACGGCGGCCTCGGCGTCGGCCGCGCTCAGGGTCAGCAGAACCCGCCGGCCGGCCCGGACCCGGCGAGTAATCGGGATCGGCACGTCGATCGACGACTCGGACGGGTCGTCGCCATCCGGATGCAGCGACAGCTCGAGGCGCAGGTAGTCGTCGCTTGTGCCGCGGAGCCGGCTCGGCGAACCGGCCACGACGACCCTGCCTCGGTCGAGCACCACGAGTTCGTCCACCACCCGCTCGGCCTCCACGACATTGTGGGTGACAAGCAGCACCCCCGCGCCGTCGTCGCCGAGCCGGCGGACGGTCTCCCACAGCCGTCGGCGCCGGGCCGCATCGACGTCGTTGGTCGGCTCATCGAGGATGACGAGCGGCACCGGCGCGACCGCGGCCATCGCGAATGCGGTCAGACGGCGCACGCCGCCGGACAGTCCGCCGCCATCAGGCGTAGCCCGCCGGTCGAACCACTCGCGGATGTCCAGCTCGTCGGCCAAGGCGTGCGCGGCAGCCCGCGCTTTCCCCTTGGACAAGCCACGCAGCCGGCCGGCGATCTCGATCGCCGCTCTGGGCGTCAGACCGTCCAGCGGTGCTTGTGCCTGGGGTTGTAGTGCGACGCAACGGCGTGCCGTCGCGGGATCGGCGATCACGTCCACACCTGCCACCCGGATCGAACCGCCGTTTGGCCGCAGCAGCCCCACAACCTGGGAGACCAGCGTGGTCTTGCCAGCGCCGTTGTGTCCCAGCAGCCCAACCACCTCCCCCGGCCTGACGCGTAGGCCGACCTCGTCGTTCGCGACGACCGAACCAAACCGCCGCGTGACCCCTTCGACCTCCAGCACTGCGCCACCCATAGCGATCCTCGCGTCCATTTCAGATACCGTTGGTATTTCGATACTGAAGGTATCGCGATGCCGACGGTACGTCAATTAGGATGCAGTCATGGACCGACACCACTCGACGGCTCCGCCCCGGGCGCGGCCGAGCCGAGCCGAGCGCAAGCAAGAGACTCGTGATGCGCTCATCCTGGCTGCCCGAGTGGCATTTGCCCGTGACGGCTACCACGGTGCGAACCTCGAGGGGATCGCCAACGAGGCCGGATTCTCCAAAGGTGCGGTCTACTCGAACTTCGAGGGCAAGGCGGAACTGTTCCTCGCGGTGATGGACGACAACCTTCAGGTGCTGCGCGGTGATGCGTGGGACCCGTTCGCGGTTGTCGAGACCACGGACACGTGTAAGCCCGAACCGGGCGTCACCCCCGACCAAGAAGCGGCCGAGATGGTGCGCGGCCTGGGGCTGGCGACACTGGAGTTCGTCGCAACCGCCGCTCGAGACGAAACCCTCATCCACTCGCTCCGCGCCCGGGTCCAGGTGCTGATCGACGCCTACGAACGTGTCGCGGCATCGGGCCGCACGGACGGCGACCCCCTCCCGGTCGAGGCTGTCGCACAGCTGATGGCCGCACTGGACCAAGGGATTTCGGTACTGGCGCTCAGCGGCGTGGCCTCCATCGATGGCGCACTCATGCGCGCCGGTCTGCGGCGGCTCATCGACCCCGCCGATGCCGCCACCGAGCCGGCGCCGGCCACCGAAGATGTCTCGTGGCCCCTGCCGGACGTCCAGGAGGTACGCCGGCTCCTCCACGACACCGGCTCCTGATTCTCACTACCCGACCGACGCGGCTCAGACGCGAGATGCACTGGGGTCATAGCCGTCGTGTCCGGTGTGCCAGGCGCGCCACAGCTTGGCATAGTGGCCGCCTGACCCGACGAGTTCGTCGTGGGTACCCAGCTCGACCAGTTCGCCTGCCTCCAGCACGGCGATCCGATCCGCGTCGTGGGCGGTCTGCAGGCGATGCGCGATGGCGATGACGGTGCGGCCGCGCAGTACCGCGGCCAGAGATCGCTCGGCATCCCTCGCTGTCCGCGGATCAAGCAGCGCCGTCGCCTCGTCCAAGATCACCGTATGCGGGCCGGCCAGCACAACCCGCGCCAACGCAACTTGCTGGGCACGCGCGCCATCAAGGCTGATCTCAGCACCAACCCCGGCATCCAGACCGTGCGGCACGTCATCGATCCAGGACGCGCCCACAGCCGCGAGCACACCACGCAGCTCCTCATCGCTCGCCTCCGGTCTTACCAAGCGCAGGTTGTCCCGTACCGTGCCACCGAAGACATGATGTTCCTGGGTCACGAGCACCACGTGTTCGCGGAGCAGGTCCGGCGACAGGTCCGCCACCGAAGCGCCGCCGACTGTCACCGATCCGGAATCCGGCCGGTCCAGCCCCGCCATCAGCCGCGCCAGGGTGGACTTCCCCGCCCCGGACGTTCCGATGACGGCCAGCCGCTCCCCCGGCCGTACCACCAGGTCCACGCCACGCAAGACGTCCCGCTCACCGTCGTAGGAGTAGTGGACGCCGCGCACCTCGATACGGTCGCCCTCAGGCACCGCTGCGGCCCGGGACTCTTCGCGCGGAACCTTGGCAAGACCTTCGACCCGCGCGTAGGACACCGCCGCGCCCTGCAATTGCTCGACCCACAAGGTCAGCGTGTCCAACGGGCCGGCCAGCTGCCGCAGGTACACCGTCGCGGTCACCACCACGCCGATGCTGACCAGCCCGTTCGCGTGAAGCGCGCCACCTACCAGGAGCACACCGGCAGGGGGCAGCGCAACCGAGATGTCGAACGACGGGAACAACACGGTCCGTAGCCGCAGCGTCCGCAGCCGGGCAGCCCGGACGTCGGCGATGGCGGCCTCCGCGGCCTCCGCCCGCCGGCGCTCCAGCCCGAGCATCTCGACGGTGCGGGCGCCCTTCGCGGTGCTGGTGACGACGTCGGCCAGTTGTGCACCGGCGGCGGCCTGGGCCAGGTAGGCCGGACGGGCCCGCCGGAGATACCAGCGCAACGCGACGCCCACACCGAGCAGGCATGCCAATCCGCACAGCCCCAGCAGCGGATCCAATACGAGTACCGCGACGATGATGAACAGGGCCTGGACAATGGCCACGACGACCTCGGGCACCGCCAGGCGCAATGTCATGGCGACGACCGAGACGTCAGTGCTGCCGCGGGCGATCATTTCGCCCGCCGGAACGTGCTCCGCGACCGACGGAGGCAGTGCCAATGTGCGAGACAGGAACCGCTCACGGACGCGCGCCGCAGTGCGCTCACCGAACCGGTAACCAACGCCGAGCGCCCACCGGGTCAGCACCGTCTGAGCGATGGTAAACACCAGGACGCCAAGCGCCAGCCGGTCCACGGTGCCGAGCACGTCGCCGGAACCATCCCGGACCGTGTCGACGATCCGGCCGAGCAGCCACGGCCCCACCAGTCCCGCTGCGGAGGCCAGGCTGTTGAGCATGATCAGACCGGCCACCGCACCGCGGTCAGCGCGCAGATCACCCCATGCCGCGGACCGGACTCCGGCCGTCCGCGCCACGGGAAGAGCCGCGCTCACGAGCTCACCTGTCCGCTCTGCACACGCGATACCAGGTCCCGGTATGCGGCGCTCTCTCGGACCAATTCCTCGTGGGTACCGGCACCCGCCACGTGACCGTCGACCAAGAAGATCACCTCGTCGGCCTGACTGAGAATCAGCGGCGAGGTGGTTGTGACCACCGTGGTCAGACCGCTGCGGGCCGTCTGCAATCGATCGACCGCGGCGGCCTCGGTATGCGCGTCGACCGCAGAGGTGGGTTCCACCGCCAGCAGCACCTCCGGTTGGGCGTAGACCACGCGAGCCAGCCGCAGCCGCTGCCGCTGACCACCTGACAGGGTGGTGCCGCCGGAGGCGACTGTGGTATCCAGCCCCTCTGGCAACGCCTCCACGACATCTTCAGCGACGGCAGTCCGCACAGCCTCGCGGATGCGGTCGTCGTCCGGCTCATACCGGCCCGCGACGATCTCCCGCACCGTGCCCGCGAACAACTCGGCGTCGTTGTCGGCAACAACCAGCCGCTTCCATGACCGCTCGGCTGCGACCACGGCACCGTGTACCCCATCCGCCGTCGCGTCGCCGCGCGCCGACCCGCCCAACCGCTCCACAACCCCGGCTGTCTCGTCCGGTCGCCCGCTCACCAGAGCCGTGAACAGCCCGGGACGGACCACCACGCCCGACGTCGAATCGGCGAGCGGTTCACCACCGGCCCAGGGGCCGACCGCATCGCCGTCGTCATCGTGGGGGCGCACGTTGAGGAGGTCGACGATGCGCCTGCCCGCGACACGGGCACGAGCGATGTCACCACCACCCTCGATCAGAGCCGACACCGGCACGAACAGCACGGCGACATAGCCATACACCGCGACCAGGTCTCCGATGGTGATCTCGCCTCGCGCGGCCATCCTCGCCGCCAGCCACAACACCACAGCGACAAACAGCGCAGGCAGGCCGCTCGCCAGCGCACTCACCCAGCTGGTGGGGCCGCTGACACGGTACCCGCGCCGCACCAGCACCCGCGACTGCTGCCCGAAGCGCTCGGACACGAACTCCTTGCCCCCGAGACCGTTGAGCACCCGCAGCCCGCCCACGATGTCCACCAGGCGCGTGGTCAGCTGGCCTTGGTGTACGCGGTAATCCCCACCGGCCCGTTCGATCCGCCGCAGCAGCGGAGCGATGACGCCCGCCACCAAGGGCACGCCGGCGAGCACCACCACAGCCAGCGACGGCGAGATCGTGAACAACACGACGGCGACCAGCGCGTAAGCCACGACCGCGCCGATACCCGGTCCGGTGACGGTCATCGACTGTGCCACAACCTGGACGTCGGTGACACCGATCGTCGCTACTTCGCCGGTGCCGACCCGCCGGGAGAATGTAGAGCCCAGCCGGGCGGTGTGCCGGACCACCGCGCGCACGGTACGAAACGAGGCGTCCATACGCGCTCGTGTCATCATGCGGTGGCGCGAGATCGCCAAGACGGCAATGATCATGCCTATGCCCACAAGGACGACAGACCACAAGACCAGGGCTGCCATGTCTCCAGCGACCAGACCATCGTCCACCGCACGCGCCAGCACCCACGGAGGCACGGCCAGGCTGACCATCCAGCAACTGCCCAGGACAGCACCCGCCGCTACGCGGCGTGCCTGTGATCGGGCAAGCCAGAACAGGAAACGCAGCGGGCTTCTGGTGTCGCGGCGCGCTGGAGACACCCAGTCCTCATCCACGGGTTCCCTGGACGCAAGACCGAGCCCCATCACAGCACCCTAGTGTCGAGGACCGGACCCAAGCGCACCCGGTCGCGCTCGAAGTGCCGAACCGAGCCCAATCGGACGTCACGCTCCCCTGGCACCCCCTGCCTGGCGACCGGTCCGGGTACAGCAAGCTAGAACCACACGCCGCGACACGGGGCTTGTCTTCGGCCGAATCCCTACTCGATCTGGAGGTCCGCACATGGCCAGTAAGTTCACCGAGCTCGCGATCGACTGTGCCGACCCCCACAGCCTCGCCCGGTTCTGGTGCTCGGTGCTTGACTACGAGGTGCAAGACGAAGACGAGGGACTTGTCATTATCGGCTCGCCTTTGGCGCCTGAAGGCAAACACCGGCCCGGCCCGGTGCCACCGACGTTGACATTCGCGCACGTGCCCGAGGGCAAAACCATCAAGAACAGGCTCCACCTCGACGTCAACCCCACCGACAGGAATCAAGAGGACGAGGTCCGTCGCCTCCTCGAACTAGGTGCCCGGCGCGTCGACGTCGGCCAGGGCGACGAAAGCTGGGTCGTTCTGGCCGACCCGGAGGGGAACGAGTTCTGCGTCCTCGCCGGCCGCTTCCCCTGACCGGAAGGCCGTGCATCGGGCCGCCTCTATGTTCCAAGCGAGTTGAAGCTTCGACATCAACAGCTCCCGCGGCCGGCTCGACTTCTCCCCTGCCCGGCTCGGCAACGTCCAGACGCTGCACGCCATGACCATCCACAAAGCCCAGGGCAGCCAGGCCACCGAGGTCACCGTGCTAATGCCCGGCGAAGAGTCCCGGCTACTCACCCGCGAACTCTTCTACACAGCGATCACCCGCGCCGAGGACCAAGTCCGGGTCGTGGGTAACGAGGACGCCGTGCGCGCCGCGCTCGGACGCCGAGCGGTACGTGCGACCGGCCTCCGGCAACGTCTGACCGACACCAGTCGCCAGTGATGCCGCCTCGACAGCAGTCGTGACATTCCTTCGGTTGATCTCCCCAGGCAGCTTCGTGGCCTCACGTAACGTTTCGGGGCCCTGGCGGCGCTTGAAACGTTACGCCAGGCCACGAAGCTCAATTCTCGACATCGATGCCGAGCATGCTCATTCGGCCAGCTCCGCGGCCAGGCGCCGGCCGTCGTCGAGCAGGGCGGCAAGCCGCTCGCGTTGCTCCGGACTCGGATCGACCAACGGCGGGCGCACGGATCCTGCGGCGGTGCCACCGAGCACCACCCCGGCCTTGATGAGGGCGACGGCGAAGCCGGGCACCTCGTCGCGAAGCTGGACGAGCGGGGTGTAGAAGCCGTCGAGCAGCCGCCGCTGCGCGTCATCGTCGCCGCGATGGTACGCACCGTAGAACGCGGTCGCGATGTCAGGCGCCATCGCGAAGGCCGCGGAGGAATACATCGGCACGCCGATCGCGCGGTACGCCGCCTGGCTCGCCTCCGCCGTGAGCAAGCCGTTGAAGAAGAGCATCTCCGGACGACGCGAGCGGGCCTCGTTCACGAACTGCTGCATGACGGCGACGTCGCCGACGCCGTCCTTGATGCCCGCGAGGTTCGGGATATCGATGAGACGCCGCACTGAGTCGAGAGTGAGGCGGGACGGACCGCGGTGATAGGCGATCACCGGTAGCGAGCTGGCGTCAGCGATCGCCGTGATGTAGCGCTCCGTTCCAGACGGCGGCCCCTGCACAAGGTAGGGCGGCAACACGAGCAGCGCGTCGGCGCCGGCTTCCTCCGCCTGGCGCACACACTGCAGGGCGTGCCCGAGCGGTCCCCCGACCCCGGCGACGACGGGCACCCGGGAGGCGGTGACGGCAACGCCAATTTCCACCACGCGGCGGTGCTCCTCGACGGATAGGGCGTGGAACTCGCCGGTCCCACACGCGACAAAGACCGCGCCGGCACCCGCGCCCGCACCCCCGTCGATGTGCCGGGTGAGCGCCTCCTCGTCGATGCGATCGCCGTCGTCGAAGCAGGTGACCGGGAAGAACAGCACGCCGCTGAGCTCGGGCAGCCCGGCTGAGGCGGGAGCGGTGGAATCGGTGGCGGCGAAGGTCGGGCGGGTGATGGCAGACGTCATATCAGAACCTCGGCAGTATGGGGTCGTAATCGGGCTGGAATCGGCGCATGTATCCGGTGTCGTCGCGTTCAGCGCGGCCCGAGTCGAGGAAGACCTGGTGCTGGCGCTCGAGTGCCGTCTCGTCGAGCTCTACGCCGAGGCCAGGAGCATGCGGGACGGTGATGCTGCCGTCCACGATCTCGAGCCCGCCGGGTCGGACGACGTCGTCGCCGCGGTTCCACGGGTAGTGCGTGTCGCACGCGTAAGCCAACGCCGGCGTCGCCGCGGCGACGTGCGTCATCGCGGCGAGCGAGATCCCCAAGTGGGAGTTGGAGTGCATGGAGACGCCGATGCCGAAGGTCTCGCAGATCGCGCCGAGCTCGCGGGTCCGGCGTAGTCCACCCCAGTAGTGGTGGTCGGAGAGGACGATCTGCACGGCATCGGTGCGCACCGCCTCTGGGATGTGCTCGAAGGCGACGACGCACATGTTGGTGGCGAGCGGCAGATCGATCTCGGCGGCCACCGCGGACATTCCAGGGATGGTGAGCACCGGGTCCTCGAAATACTCGAGTGCCGGCCCGAGCTCGCGGGCGACTCGGACCGCGGTCTCGTGCGTCCACGCTCCGTTGGGATCGATGCGCAGCGGGTGCTCGGGGAATGCTTCGGCGAGGGCACGCACGGCGGCGATCTCCTGGTCGGGCGGGAAGACGCCAGCCTTGAGCTTGATGGAGCCGAAGCCGTAGCGCTCGATGAGCAGGTGCGCCTGCTTCACGATGCCGTCGGGGTCGAGCGCCTCGCCCCACTCATCGGCCACGCCGGGTTTCCCGGTCGTTGGGTCCGGATGGGCCGCCCATTTGTAGAACAGGTACGCGCTGTAGGGCACCGCGTCGCGGACCCGACCGCCGAGCAGCTCGACGACGGGGCGCTCCATCAGGTGCCCCTGGGCGTCCAGGCAGGCGACCTCGATCGGTGAGAACACGGTGCGCCGGTCGCGTCGGGAGACCGGCCCCGCGTCACCGCCCAGTGCCTCGCTGACCGCCTGCTCGATCGCGCTGGTGTCGAAGACGCTGCGGCCGATGACGGCCGTGCGCACAGACTCGAGTAAGCCGAGCATACGACGGCCGCCGCTGCCCTCCCCGAGCCCGATGAGGCCGCCGTCGACGACGAGGCGGACAACGGTGCGCAGAGCCAGCGGCTCGTGCACCCCGTCGGCATTGAGCAGCGGCGGATCGCGAAAGGCGATCGGGGTGATGACAAGGTCGCGGATGATCACGGTCAGCCTTTCGTCGCACCGGAGGTGATACCGCGGATGAGACTCCGCTGCATGAGCAAGTACACGAGGAGGCTCGGTAGCAGCGCCAGCAACGCGCCGACGAGGAGCACACCGGTACCTACCTGCGCGTCGACGCGGAGGATACTGAGCGCCACCGTGAGTGTGTAGTCATTGGGACTGTCCGCGGCGATGAGCGGCAGCAGGTACTGGTCCCAGATCATCATGAAACCGAAGATCGTGATGACGCCGAGCACAGGACGCGACAGCGGCAGGATGACACCCCAGAGCATGCGCAGCTCGCCGACGCCGTCGAGTCGTGCCGCCTCCTCGATCTCGCGGGGAATCTCCTTCATGAATTCGCTCATGATCAGGATCGAGAAGCCCCACACGGCCACCGGCAGGATGACACCCCAGGGCGTGCCGCGCAGGCTGATGCCGATGAGTGGCAGGTCTCCGATCACCTGGGACAGCGGGATCGCGATGACCTCCTCCGGCAGCATCATCGTGAGCAGGAAGAGCATGAGGACGACGCTCTGGCCACGGAATCGGTGCCGCGCGAGCGCGTAGGCGGCAAGCACTGAGACCACGATCTGAATCATCAGACCGACGCCGACGATGACGAAAGAGTTGAGGAAGTAGCGCCAGATGCCCTTGTCGGTCGCGACCCGGAACGGATCGAGCGAGGGCTCGGCCGGCCAGATGCTGAGGCTGGTCGAGTCGACACGAGCGTCGAAGGCGCCGGAGATGATCGTGACGAAGGGTACAGCGAAGATGGCCAGGGCGAGCACCGCGAGGATCGTGCGCACGACGTTGGAGACGCGGAAACCGGGTTTCCAGCCCAGGGCACTGTCGAACTGGGTCGCGGCGGCGCTGGGCCTGCGCGGGCGATCGACGTCGGCGGTCATCGCGACTCCTTCCGGCTGGTGAGGACCCGGACCCCGATGGTGAGCGCGAGGGTGGTGATGAGCAGCAGCACCGATGCCGCCGACGCCACGCCCAGGTCGTTGGAGTTGAAGCCGAGCGAGTACACGCGCGTCATCCACACCTCGGTGCTGCCAGCTGGGCCGCCACCGGTGAGGACATAGATCTCGGTAAACATCCGCAGGCTGCGGATGGCCGCGAGGGTGAGCACGACGGACACCGCGGGGCGCAGCGCGGGCAGCACGATGGAGCGCAGGCGCTGCAGGGTGTTCGCACCGTCCACCGCGGCCGATTCGTAGAGTTCGCGGTTGACGCCGGTGAGTCCCGCCAGGATGATCACCATGTTATAGGGCGCGGCGGTCCAGATGCCGACGACGGCCACCCACCACAACGCGGTGTTCGGATCGCTGAGGAATTGCTGGGCCGGCAACCCGAGCGTCGTGAGCACCGAGTTGATGAAGCCTGCTTCGGTCGGGAAGTAGAGGATGCGCCAGATCTCGCCTACGACGGCGATCGCCGTGACAACGGGGAGGAACACCCCGGTGCGAACGAGCCATAGCCGGCGGGTCTGCCCCTCGAGCAGGAGCGCGAGCAGCGCTCCGAGGACAAGCGCCCCGGTGGTCTGCACGACGGCCAGGAATATGGTGTGGCGGAAGGCGTCCTGGAATCGGGAGTCACCGAGCACCGCGGCGTAGTTGTCGAAGCCGACGAATATGTCCCCGAGGAACGGGCGTACCTCGAAGACGCTCATCCGGAAGCCCTCGATCATCGGGATGAACTTGAACGTGAGGGCGAGGATGAGCCCGGGCACAAGGAACAGCCACGGGATGAGCGCGCGCCGCCCGCCCCAGCGGGGCCGGCGGCCTCGGCCGGGCCGGCCCGGCACGGAGCGCAGAGGCTCCGAGACAGGCCGGGTGCCGGCCGCGTCGGTGGCGGGGGTGGTCACGACAGGTCCTGGCTCTCCAACTGTGCCTGGAACTGCTCGTCGATCGCGGCGAGGCCCGCCTCGATGTCGCTGTTGCAATCGGACGCCATCGCGTTCATGCCGTCGGCCAGGATCTGGCGGAACGGCAGGAAGTCGATAGACCAGGGGAAGGGCTTCGAGTCGGCGATGTACGAGTCCTGCACGATGCCCCAGCGCTCGTCGCCCGTGACTTCGACGATGTCGACGTTCTGGTTGACGGGCAGGCGCACTACCGGCTGGGTGGTCATGCCGGAGTCGGTCTCAACGACCTGCATGGCGATCTCCTGCGCATCCGGGCTGATGAGGAATTCGGCGAGTTGCTTCTGCAGGTCCTCCTTCTCCGAACTCGCACCGAAGTAGATGGTCTCGCCCTCGGCGAAGGTCGTGCTGGAGGCAGGGCCGGCAGGCATCGGAATGATCTCCACGTTTTCCTGGCCGACCGCAAGGTCGAAGGTGCTGATGTTGTAAGGCCCGGTGAGATAGATGCCCGCGGTGCCTTCACCGAAGAACGGCGTCTCGGCCGTCGTGAGGTTCACCGATCCAGGCACGACGATGCCGGGTGTGCAGAACTGATCCCGGATCCAGCCCATCGCCTCGGCGGCCTCAGGCGAATTGATCGCCGAGGTGAAGGTCCCGTCGCCGTTGTCCTCGAGGATCTCGGCCCCGGCCTGCCAGAGGTAGGAATTGCCCCAGCGGGCGATGTAGCCGGCCTGCGCCGAGCCGGGGACGACCATGCCGTAGGTGTCGTCCTCGCCGCTGCCATTCGGGTCCTCCGTCGCGAAGGCCTCAGCGAGGGCGGAGAGCTCTTCCCAGGTGGTGGGGACGTCGTAGCCGAGCTCCTCCCGCCAGTCCTTGCGGATGAACGTGATGTTGGCCTGCCGCGACCACGGGACACCGTAGTAGGCGCCGTCGGTGCCGAGGTTCTGTTCCCACGTCTCGTCGCTGATCTCGTCGTGGCCCTCGATGCTTTCGCGGTCGATCGGCAGGACGAAGCCCTGGGCGACGTAGTTGCCGAGCGAGGAGGCGTCGTTGATGAGGACATCGGGTAGGTCCCCTTGGCCGGCTCGAGCCTGAAGTTGGGTGTCGAACTCCTGGACGGGCTGGTAGTCGATCTCAATGCCCGTCTCCTCGGTGAAGGCGTCGAAGACGAGCTGGTAGGACGCGGCCGCCTCGGCGTTGCTTCGGGTCCAGACCTCGAGCGTGGCGTCCTCCGCCGACGACTCGTCGTCGCCCGAGCAGGCGCTCAGCGCGATCAACACTCCCGCTGCGAGGACGGCGACGGCGGCGCGGCGGTTTGGGCATGGCGCATTCTTCATCGAATCTCCATTCGCATATGTGAACCATGTACACGCCTATGAACAGGATTCGCTATGCTAAGGTCTGTGCCAAATAGTGTCAACTTCGTCGTCCACGACGTGGTGAGGAAACAGGCAGATTGACGAACACGATCCTCATTACCGGCGCCGCGGGCAGCGCGGCCACGGGGATCCGTCCGCTGCTCCGGCAGCGCGGGCATCGCCTCGTGCTGCACGATCTCGCTCCGGTCCCTGACCCCGATCCGTCGTCCGAGCGGGTGGTCACCGCCGACCTGCTCGACGAAGACGTTCTCGGCGAGGCGGTCCGCGGTGCCGACGTCGTCGTCCATCTCGGCGGCTTCAGCCGGGAACGTCCCTGGTCGGACATCCTTGCCATCAACATCGACGGCACCCGCGCCGTACTCGACGCCGCCGTGCGCGCGGGCGTACGACGCGTCCTCCTCGCCAGCTCCACCCATGGCTTCGGCTTCTGGCCGATCAAGGAGCTGAGCACAAGGTCCGGGCCGCGGCCGGACACCTATTACGGCGTTGGCAAGATCGCTAGCGAGGCGCTCGGTTCCCTCTACGCCGACCGGCACGGTCTCTGCGTCGTCTCCGCGCGTATTGGCACGGTCCAGGCCGAGCCCAGCGGGCCGCGCCAGCTCGCGAGCTGGCTGTCCTTCCCGGACTTCATCTCCCTGATCGAGGCGGCGGCACAACTGGAGGAGCCCGGACACCGTGTGGTGTGGGCAATGTCAGCCAACACCCGGCGCTGGCTGCCCGTGACCGTCGATCCGGTGCTCGGTTGGGAGCCGCGTGACGACGCCGAACGCTACGCCGACCGTTTCGAAGCCGATGCCTACGGGTTCGCCGGCGGCGCCGGGGATGACAACGGCCTCGTCGGTGGGGCGTTCGCCGACGACGATCATCCGATGGGAGGGATCTGGTGACGACGACGGATCGAGAAGCCGAGGCCGGGACCGAGCAGTTCCGCACGGTCAAGTCCGCGGAACGAGCGCTGCTAGTCCTCGAGATCGTCTCGGCCGCGCCGGGGCCGCTCTCCGTGGCTGAACTCCACCGCCGGACCGGCTACCCGCGATCGAGCCTGCACCAGTTGCTTCACACGATCTCGGCGATGGGCTGGCTGGAGATCAGCCCCGATAGCGGCACGGTGAGCATCGGCTCACGTGCGCTCATCGTCGGGACCTCGTACCTCGACCGGGACCCGGCGCTCCCCCACGCCGTCCTCGCCCTCGAACGCGTGCGCGACAGGAGCGGCTACACGACGCACTACGCCCGCCTGGACGGCGCAAACGTGCTCTATCTCGCCACTCGCGAGACGACCCAGTCCCGCCGGGCCACGTCGCGCGTCGGGCGCCGGCTTCCCGCACACGCCACCGCGCTGGGCAAGGCGCTGCTTGCCGACCTGACCGCAGAGGAACGACGTTCCACCCTCGGCGACGGTGAGCTAGTAAGCCTCATGCCGAACACGATCGTGGACCACCGGCTCCTTGAGGAAGACCTCGAACGCACCCGGGAACGAGGCTTCGCCTTCGAACGTGAGGAGAACACACCGGGCGTCGCCTGTGTAAGCGCCACCGTCGGCTACCGCATCCCCGCAACCGACGCGATCAGCTGCTCGCTGCCGCTGGATGCCGCCGGGGAGGACGAGATCTCCCGGGTCAGTGAACTGCTCCTCGACGAGACTGCGCGGCTCGCCCGCACACTCAAGGCCGCCGGGGTCCGCTAACCCAGCTGGGAGTCGCCCCGAGGAGACGAGACGCTAAAGCGGCGAGGCCGGCGCCGCAACACAAATATTCGCGCAGCGGCGCCCGCGCGCATGGCACCTCGTCATTCCGAACATCCGACGCCGGGCAACCAGTCCGGCACAGCCGCTCACCTCGGATCACCCCTCGTGCGCGACGGTGAAATGCCGGTCACTTCCGGGGGCTTCGATCTCGTCAGTGACCGCGATGGCCAGGTCGTCCGCCGTGATTCGCGAGTCACCCGTGGCATCAGTCAGTAGCTGCGTGGTCCCGCGCCGGTACGTGCCCGAACGTGGCCCTCTCTCCAAGACGGCGGGCGGGCTCAGGTAGACCCAGTCGCGGTAGTGGTGCTGGGTGCAGGCCTGCAGCTGCGCGAGACTTGCTCCGGCAACAGCCTTCCACTCGGAGGGCACGTAGGCGGGATCGTCAACGACGAGGAGGCCGGCACGGCTTGGTGAGCGCAGCGGGCCGGCGCCCCCGATCACCAGGACACGGGTTCCGGTTCGTGCGGCGGCATCGAGGAATCTGGTGGTCGTGGGGGCCAGGAGGTGTTCATGTCCCGCGGGCAAGCGGATCGTCAGGACCGCCGCGTCGGAATCGGTGAGTACCGGATCGAGAGCGTCGTGGCTGGTCACGTCGAGACTGACAACGGTGAGACGTTCATGCGCTGCTGCCTCGTCGGGTTTGCGGGAGATTCCGGTAACTGCGTGGCCACGGGCCAGGGCCTCCCCGACGATCGCGTTTCCAGCCATTCCGGTTGCTCCGAATACGGAGATTCTCATGGGATTCGGTGTCCTTTCTTGGAGCGGGGAGTAATTTGCCCGGCAAGCATGGCCGCGAGAGCCAGGACGAATCCGCCGAGCTGGATGGCGGTGAGAGTCTCACCGAGGAGCAAAGCGCCGAGGGTGGCAGCGACGAGCGGGGACAGCAACCCAAGTAGCGCGGTGGCGGTCACCTGAAGGCGGCGGATGCCAGCGAACCAGAGAGTGTAGGCGATGAGACCTCCGGTCAGCCCGAGCCACACGTAACCGCCGATGGCGGCCCCGTCGATGCTGGCGGGGATTCCCTCGAAGTGAAGGGTGGGGATGAGCAGAACCAAGCCTCCCGCCGTGAGCTGCCAGCCGGCGAGGGTAAGAGCGCTGACACCTTCGGGGCGTCCCCACCGTTTGGTGAGGACGACGCCGGTGCCCATTGATGCGGCACCGGCGAGCCCAGCGAGTACGCCGATCGGGTCGAGCGCGGCACCGGGGCCGAGCACCACCATACCGACACCGATCACACCCACGACGCCCCAACTCACCCGCCATCTGGAGAACCGTTCACCGAGGACCATGACGACGAGAAAGGCGACGAGGATCGGCTGGGTCGCCCCCAAGGTCGCGGCCGCGCCACCGGGCAGTCGCTCCGCGGCGAGGAACAGGAGGGGGAAGAACAGCCCGATGTTCAGCGTGCCCAACACCGCGATCTTCCACCACCACTCGCCTCGCGGCAGGGCCCGCGCGATGAGCAGCGCCAGGATGCCGGCGGGAAGTGCCCGCATCAACCCGGCGAACATCGGATGACCGGCGGGCAGCAGCTCGGTCGTGACGATGTATGTGGTGCCCCACACAGCCGGAGCGATGGCGGTCAGTGCTGTCAGCCCTGACTGCCTGGGGGCGGTGCCGGAAGAGGTTGCCTGAGGAGGTGCCAGAGGTGTCGCCGCAGCTGTGATCGTCATGGATCAATCGTGCGGCCACCACCATCGATGAGTCCAACACATACTTGTCATGCTAACTATCTATGGAGATGATAGATGTATGGAGTTACGGCAACTGCGGTACGTCGTCGCCGTGGCGGAGGAGGCCAACTTCACCCGCGCGGCGGCCCGGTGCTTCGTTGTGCAGTCGGCGCTCAGCCACCAGATCAAAGCGTTGGAGAAGGAACTGGGCGTGGCGTTGTTCGCCCGGACCAGCCGCCGGGTGGAGCTCACCGCAGCCGGCGAAGCGTTCCTGCCCGCGGCGCGGGCGAGCCTCGAGGCCGCGGAACGCGCGGCAGCGGATGCCGCGGCTGCCACCGGCCAGTTACGCGGGCAGCTGAGTGTCGGGGTGATCCCCACCGTGACGGCCGTCGATGTGCCAGCGGCCCTGGGTGTGTTCCGGCGCCTGCACCCCGCCGTCCGGATAGCGCTACGCGTCGCCGGCAGCGACGCGCTGGAAGCAGCCTTGGCCGAAGGGAGCATCGACGTATGCCTGCTCGGCCTGCCGGAGAATCGCCACCCGCGCGGAGTCGCGTCGCGGTTACTCGTCACCGACCGGCACGTCGCCGTGCTCAGCCGAGAACATCCCCTCGCGGAAAACAGCCAGCTACAACTTCAGGATCTCGCGCAGGAGAAGTTCGCCGACTTCCCCGCCGGGACCCCAGGACGCGCCCAGAGTGATCTCGCCTTCACGACAGCGGGCGTCCATCGAGACGTGGCGTTCGAAGCGATGGCGGCCGACCTGATGGTCGGACTCGTCCGGCACAACCTCGCCGTCACCCTGTTGCCGTCCAGGTACGCTCCCACCGACCCCGCACTCGTCGCCATCCCGATCACCGACGGTCCATCCCGCGCCGAGTACCTGGCCTGGAGCGACTTCAATCCCAGCGCAGCCGCCCGCGCCTTCCTCGACACCATCGAATGACGCCCCGGTCACCCGAGCGCGATGTTCAACTCTTCCGCGCGACGAGCGAGAAGGAGTTCGGCAACCGACCGCTCCAGGCGGCCGCGAAGGTTCCCTCGGGACGCCAGAACGGCTCGGCATACTCCTCCACGTGTCGCACCTCTAGACCGGCAGCGACCACGGCGTTCACGATGCCGCCGAGCGTCGCCTGCCACTCCACTGCTCCGTGAGCGGGGAACGTGTCGTTGACGTGGCAACGTTCGAAGTAGCCGCGATCGGCGCGGATTCGCGGCTTGTCCTCGTCCCAGGTCCATAACGGCACCATCGGGTGGGCTTCGTACACGAACAAGTGCCCTGACGGTCGCAGCAAGCGAGCGACGTCTCGGGCCCAAGCCCTGAGATCCGCCAGCCAGATCAAGGCCCCCTTGCCGGTATAGACGAGTTCGGCACACTCGTCCCGCAGTGGTGCGCCTGGCAACTCCCCCGTCACGTAGCGGCACGGGATCGCCAACTCATCCGCCCGGCGTTGCGCGGCGGAGGTTGCCACCTCGCTGAAGTCGACACCGACCACCGACCGCGCTCCTTCGGCGACGAGGGCGATGTCGTCCAAGCCGTGTCCACTCTGTAGGTGTACGACGGTGGGCGACGATGCCAGCAGCGGACGCAACAGCTCCCGTTCACAGGCGTGCAATGAGGTCCCGGTTCTGGCTTCGTCCAAGAGTTTCTGGTGTTCGTCGACGTACTTCCGTGACGCAAGTTCCCAAGCAACCCGGTTCCGCCTCGTGTCAGAGCTCACCGCGACATCGTGCACCTCTCAACCGCTCGCGTCCACACAATTCCCTGCCCGCCCGCTGCTTCCGGATGGCGTCGTCACGCACCGCCACGTCGACATCGACGGCGTCAAGGCTTTCTGTCGCGAGAGGGGCTCCAGCGACGCACCGGCCCGCCAGCCATCGATACGACGCACTATCCCCAGCCACCGCCATCGAACGTCGGCCCCGAGCTCGCGCCGCCCTGAGCGGAATCCGGGCTTCCGTCGTCGAAATCCGACGTCGAGGCGCTTCCGCCGCCGTCCACGCGGGAGCGCCTGCCAGTAGCGGATACCGCAACATCCGGCAGCGGCGGACACGGGTTGGGACGACGGTGACGCCGAGCGATGAGCTCCACCCGTGGCCGGAAGGTGTATCCGTAATCACGCGCATGTTCGGCGCACCATGCGCGCATCTGTGATCCGTCGGGGGTCAGCTTCGTCGTAACGGTCCCACTGGCCCGTGAGATAGAGGAAGGCGACTGTGTCTTCGGACGGCAGATAGCCGGCCTTGAGCACGATCTGGCACCCGGCGACGTCCTGGTGTGCGGTCGACGGTGGCGCCGGCCACCGTGGTTCCGTCGCGAGATGGCTGACCAGGCGAACCCGCGGCACGTATGTGCTCTCGGCCACCGGCGCGAACAGAAAGTCCGGGGCCGCCACCGAGAACGGAGCGCACCGGCCACCACGCAGACCGATGTTGCCTGCCTTCGTGAACGCACCCAGCATCGTCCGGAAGACCCGCTGGTCGGCACACTTCCGCTCCAGCGCCTGCCGTGTGGTGGCGCAGACTCGAGGGTCGCGCGCAGCACACATGACCAGGGTGACGGTTTGGATGAGGTGCGCACCGGGCTCTTTTCCGGCCAGTCGAAGCAATCCACCGAGCACGGTCGCCGCCATATGCGAACGGCGCTGGCCTACCGCGGCATCGCTCGGCAGAGCCTGGCGTCCAAGCCAACGAACGACGGCACCCGGCATGCTGATCACCCACATTCGGCCAAATGATCTTATCTGGAGCCGGCTGGTCCAGAAACCCCGAACGGGCTACATCCGGAACCAGACGCTACCGGCCGGCGTCCGATCAGTGCCGGGTATCGGCCTGGCTTCCTCGAACGGAGTCCATACATGACGACTACCCGGGCGGCTCTGATCGTCTCTTTCATCGGTTTGCTAGCGGCGTCCTGCGGTTCAGCGGAGGCCGACGGTTCCCCGGGGGCCAACAGTTCACCGGAGGCCGACGTGACCGCGACCACCACGGCACTGTCCTGTGCCGAGATCACCGCGTTCGCGGATCGGATCACCGACGTCGGGATCATGTACGACTATCAACCGTCCGGCTCCCCACGTGACCTTGCCAGCGAGAACGACGTCGTCTTCGCAGGGCTGTTGACCGGCGAAACCGCCGATGGGTCCACTGAACCGGACGACGAGGACGGCGTTGGCTACGTCTCGTTCGAGATCGAGGTCGCCGACGTTGCCGTCGGCGCCGACACGATCGCCGTGGACGATCGTGTGTCCGTTGCTGTCGACTACAACCCCACCGACATCAGCGCTGCCGAATTCCGGGAGGTCGCTGTCGCCGGCATCCCGGTGGTGGTCTTTGCCAACGCCACCGACGATGATCGCGGGTTTGTCGCCGCGCTTGAAGGTCTGATGACCGCGTGCGATGGCGCCGAACCGATCGGCCTGCGCGGAACCACCGCCGGCTGGGCAGACATCGAATCACTGGATGAGGTGCTCTCACTCGCCCGAGCGGGTGAGTGACTGCCACGGCACACGCCGAAGTACCGAACCTTTCGCCCGGGCCGGCCACGGGTCGTGTCGTCATCTACATCACCCGCACCTGGTCACGTAGTGTCCGGGCAACCCGGCCCATGACGGCTTCCGCGGCCGGTTGGATGAACGCGGGCACCCTGGATTCGGTCAGGGCAGCCACCGCGAACACCTGCCCGTCGGCGTGCTCCACTACCCCTACCTCGTGCCGCAGGTTGAGCAGGGACCCGGTTCTCGATGACCACTTCGTGGCGTCAGAGCTGAAATCCGGGGCTAGCCGTTGCCTGAACACATTGCCGGCCATCAGCGCACGAACTCGCTCGGCGGTCCAAGGGTCCAGGCCGGACGGCTTCCACAACGCCTGGAGCAGGTCGACGAACGCGCGCGCCGTACCGGAGTTGGCCACCGTGACGTCGAGTTGCGGTATCCGATGCCCGCGCCCGGAGGTTCCGGCTTCGGCTGCCAGTGAGTAGGCGAGATGGGCGTCGGCAGGCTGAAGCTGTGCCGCCACGGTCTCGCTGATGTCGCGGATGGGATGGCGCACGCTGATGCCGTGGAAACCGGACGCGCGCATGGACGCAGCGACGTCGTCGGGTGGTGTCAGGCCGAACAGGATGTCGGTCGCGGTGTTGTCGCTGATGCTCATGCTCAGGTACAGCAGATCGTCAATCGCGACGTAGGCCGGGTGCCGGAATCTGCTCAGGCCCGTGGGGCCAGCCACGATCATGTCACCAGGATCGACCCGTACCGGCTCGCCGCCATCGAGTTCACCGGCACGAATCCGATCCAGCGTGGCGAGCGCCAGCGGGAGCTTGACCAGTGAGGCGATCGGATACTCGATGTCGGGCTCAATGCCGATCTCGTCGCCGTTGTGCACGTCTCGCACCAGGAAGGACCCGCGCAGCCCGGCATCATCCAGGTCGTCACGCAAACGCCGGACGACACGTTCGACGCTCATCTGGTGCTCGCCTCGCTGTCTGGCGCTCCTAGGCAGCGTCCGATGCTGGTTCCCAGGTGCGAACCGAGACGCAGCGCGTCGTCGCGATGCTCGGCCAGAACGTCGTACCCCCGCATCGGCTCGACCTCACCCATCGGCCGCCAGTGCAGCCCAAGCTCCCGGGCTTCCTTCGCCGAGCAGAGCAGTACGTCCGTGGACGCGAGTACCTCCGCGACCGCCGTCGTCGGCGCTCCGGCCACGGCAACCTGAACAGGCCACAGCCCCACGGCATCGCGCAACCGGATGATCCGGTCCCGGATGTGCGGAACGTCGTCCTCCGGCTGGATCCAGATCCTTCGCGGCGATCCGCTGTCTCCACGGCCAGGCCGCAAGGTTTCGACATAGACGGCCCGTTCCTGCGGTTCAACCGCACTGGCCAGACCGAGTGGAACAGTCCACTGGCCGTCTCCCGCGGGCAGCGCCACCAGCGCGGCTCGCACATCGAGAGACCGCACGAGGTCCCGGCGCTCCTGGGGCGGGGCGGCTTGGAAGTCGAGGTAGATCTCCAGGGTACGGGCTTCGGCGGCCAGCTGAGCCAAATCGCGTGGAGGGCACGTGTCCGGCACGGCCAGCCGGAGCGGGCTGAGCTTCGCCCGGACCGCCGCGTCGTTCATCGCCTCCGCCAGCCGCACCAGCCGCTTCGCCGAAGGCAGCATCGCCCGGCCGAAAGGCGTCAGCGTGGCCCGCCGCGACGACCGGTCGAACAGCGTCCCGCCAAAGTGCCGCTCAAGGGCGGCGATGCGGCGGCTGACCACCGGTTGCGACATCCGCGCCGCCGCGGCACCTGTAGTGAAGCTGCCGCGTTCGCTCACGTAGACGAACGCCTGGCACGCGCCTAGAACATCCACGATCACAGCTTATGCATTTTCTGCATCAATCTCTTCAAAAGTGACTTCGACAGCATGGGTAGGTGTCGGAAACACTGCAGCCATGAACGTCATCACCGCCCTGCGCCGCCCTGCGGCCGTCGCCGTCCTGGCCGCAGCGACCCTTCTTCCGCTCGCCGCCTGCTCCACCACCGAGGACACGTCGGCCACTGAAATCCCCACACCACCGGCCGCCACAACCCCCGCCGCAGAGTCCACGGCACTGCCAACCATCGAGCCGACCGACGAGCCCGCCGATGTGCGATTGGATGAGCGGTTCGAGGACCTGGAGAGCGCATACGACGCACGACTCGGCGTGTATGTCCTGGACACCGGCAGCGGACAGGACATCACCTACCGTGCCGACGAGCGGTTCGCGTACGCCTCGACCTTCAAGATCCTGCTCTGCGCCGTGGTGCTCGATCAGCACTCCTTCGACGATCTAGAGGAGCTGATCACCTTCTCCGCGGACGACTTGCAGGCACATTCGCCGATCACCAGCGAACGCGTCGAGACCGGGATGACGATCCGGGAGCTGTGTGACGCCGCGACCCGATACGGCGACAACACCGCGGTGAATCTCCTCCTCGACGTCCTCGGGGGCCCAAGCGGTCTGGGCGAGGCTCTGAAAGCCGCCGGCGACGACGTCATCAGCGTCGACCGGTACGCGCCCGAGTTGAGCGAGGCCACTCCGGGAGACACACGAGACACGAGCACGCCGCGTGCGCTCGCCACCACTCTTCGCCTGTTCGCGCTGGAAGATGCCCTCCCCGAGGACAAGCGCGAACTCCTCACTGAATGGATGGTCGGGAACCTCACGGGAGAAGACCTCATCCGGGCCGGCATACCCGACGACTGGACCGTCGGTGACAGGACCGGAGCCGCCCATTACGGCACCCGCAACTGCATCGCGATCGTCTGGCCGCCTGATCGCGATCCCATCCTGATCGCGCTTCTCACCAGTCGGGACACCGAGGACGCCGAACGCCAGGACGAGCTGATCGTCGAGGCGACCGAAGCGATCGTTGATGCCCTGACGTAACCGCGCCGGGATGGCCCCGTCAGCCCAGGCCGGGCGCCCGGCAATGTCCTGCATACCGAGGTCACAGCCGCTGGGCGCCGAGGCCGCGCCGCCGGCTCCCTGCCCCGGCGAGGCCGCCGCTTGCAAGCCACCCTGCCCCCGTTGATCATGGGCAGATGCCACCTGCTCGACGCCGAATTGGTGTCACATGCCCATGATCAACAGGAGGGGGCGGTTGACGGAGAGCGCGATGAAACTCATCCACGAATCCACCAGAGCACGCTGACCGAAACCCGCGTCCACTGGTCCGCTGCACGAATCACTCCACACGGCCGTGTCCCTACTATGTAGCTGGTGACACAGAGCAGCGGGCGGGAGCCTGGCCGACCGTGCTGGTCGTCCCTTGTCGTCGATGACGGACAATCAGGACAGGTTGATAGCTTGATCAGCCAAATCGACGGGGTCTTCTATGCGATCACCAACGGTGCCAGCATTTGCATCGAGGGGCACCATCGTTTCCGCATCGATGAGTGTCGGCCTGCTACCGGCAGGGCCCACCGCCGACCTCACCCGATTCTTGGGACGTGAAGTCAGCGTGTCCGGTGTCGTGGACAACTGCCAGTTGATCATCGAGGGGTGCCCACGCGATCACCCCGCGTGACGAAACACAGATCCCCCACCGAACGATCTTCGATGAAGAGCAAATACCAGAACGCCCACACTTTCAGTTCCCGTCTGATGCTCTGTCTCTCGAGGTTCTGGTGCCACCACTACTCTGACTTCCCTGCCCCCGTCGATCACGGGCAGCTGCCGCCTTCTCGACGCCGGATAGGCGGCACGTGCCCATGATCAACGGGGAGGTGGGGGTTGGCAGTGTCGGACGCAGCGCACGTGGCCGCGTCCAGGCGAGATCTTCCCGGGTCTCGGGAGCGGGCGGGCCGGACACCTGGGAATCGTCCCACCGATCCGTGCCGCCGCCCGAGCACCGCATCCGGATCGCAGCTGACCGGGCATTCGTCTTATCCGCTGGGCTGCGGCAGTTGTTGTTTCGTGCCGGAGGCAGCCAGGTCCGCGTAAGCCAGCAGAGCGAGCTTCTCCGCGTCGCTGGATCCGGGCTCCGGGAGGTACACGAGGAGCATCAAGCCGTCGGTCCCGCCGATCCTCAGCCGTTCCCGGTCGAGGATCAGCTGCCCGATCTGGACGGGCTCGTCACGGGGTTAGACCCCTGCGTCGACGGTCGAGCCCTCGTTATACTCCCGGATAGCGTCGCGTGCCGGTGGCGGGTTGCGTCAGGCATGGAGGCGTCGGACCACAAGGACACCCATCATCTCCGCGCACAACACATCCGGCCACGCCAGTATCTCCGATCATGACCGTCTCGTCGCTTGGGGCGATGAGCTCACCCGGATCCACACTCAACTCCGCAATGCGCTGGACGTTGCCCGTGCCGCCGTCGAGGACGCTGGCGAAGCCGAGGAACTGAGTGATCACGCCGCCCGCAACCTCCTGCTGTATTGCCGAGGCTTCTGCGCAGCACTGTCCGGGCACCACCGCGGGGAAGACGCCGTATTGTTTCCCGAGTTGCTGGCGATGCGGCCGGATCTCGTACCGGTGGTCGCACAGCTCACTAGCGATCACAACATGATCGAACATCTCTTGGGTGGCCTAGCGGCCGCCGTTGAGAGCGGAGTCGGCACCGAAGAGCAACTGCAGCATCTCGACGGTATCGAAGCCGTCATGGAGACTCATTTCCGCTACGAGGAGAAGAAGCTCGTCGACCTGCTGAACGAAGCCGAGCTCGAGAAGACAAAACGGCAATACTTCGGCCCGCTGGCCGAGTAACCCACCGCTTCTCCAAAATTCGGCGGTCCTCGATCTTGGTTGGCACCTCGCACCTGGCGGGCTTCATGGCTATTCGCAGCGCTCATGCCCTTTGGTGGCCGGATCAATGAAAAGAAGCCGGTGGCGGACTAGTCGAGGCATACCCTATCTCCATGCCGAACCAACCAGCCTTTTCGAAGAGGTTCGGCTCCGAGCGAGACCGGAAGATGGCCAAGTGGCGCTGGGTGATGCGGCTGCGCGTTCAACCCTGATCAGCCCACCTGGTCATTCAGGGTTGACAGCTTCTGGGCGGTCAACAACGCCGACCGACCCGAATTCCACCTGCCGCCTGCGCTGTATTCCGCGTCGAAGTCAGCAGCCACGATGCTGACGGTCCAGTACGCCAAAGCCCACCCGGACATCAAGTTCAACGCCCTCGAACCCGGCACCACCGCCACAGACATGACCGCAGCCTTCGGAATCGGACGGCCACCGGAAGAGAGCGCCACGATCGTCGTCCGCCTCGCGACCCTCGGCCCGCACGGGCCTACCGGAACGTTCCAAGACGAAACCGGGGAGCTGCTGCCCGGGTAGCCGCGAGCCCTGCCGGTTGTGCTGTTCCAACGGACCACGGACCTTGGCGGGTACTCGCGGGCTGCTCATGTCGTCTTGGTTCCTGCCGGTGTGGTCACAGTCACGACAATGACGAGATCGTCGGGACCGTGAAGTCGGCGGGATAGGTGGTGTAAAGCGGGCGATCTTCGGAGATGGCCGAGGCGGCGATCATCAGGTCAGCTATGCGGCGACGCGGCTGGCTGCCAGCAGCAACGACGCCGGCCGCGAGTTCGATCCGCCAGCGTCCATGGCGACGGCACGTGCTGCATCAGACGAGACACTCTCAGCCGGGCGGAGAATCATCAGCTAGTTCCTGGTCAATCCCCTCGACCAGCTCCCGGAACGCCCTCACACCGGGTGCCGGGTCGCGGCGTTCATCAGGTTCCAGCCCTGAAACCACAAGATCAGCCAGGAGCCCGAACGTCGTCTCCAACGACGGCGCCGCATCATCACGCAACACCGGCTCGGCCAGCAGCGGGCCGACAACAAGCACACTCAGCAGGTGGCTGACGACAGCAGGATCGACGTCACTGCGCAGCAATCCGGCATCGGCCAGTTCACTCAGGAACTGCGCACCGAGCAACACGCGCGGACGGTAGCGCTCGGCACCCCGAAGCAGTCCGGCAACGATTTGACCATTGTCTTCGTACATAGCGCGCAGGAACGGCCGATCAAGCAACGCAGCGATCGAGTGGCGGTAGATGCCCGACAGACGCCCACCTTCCGGGTCGGCTTCGACCCGGGTGAGCGCGTCGGCGAGATATCGACGGTACTCACGCCGCACGACAGTGTCGACAAGCGCATCCCTGCTGGAGAACTCCAGGTAGACCGCCCCTTTCGACACCCCGGCGGCGCGGGCGATCTCATCGATCGAGGCACGCCGGACACCGGAGCGGAGGATGAGCGCGATGGCGGCGTCGAGCAGCTTGTCGCGCCGCTGCGGATCCCGTGCACTCACTGCGCCGCCCTCCCGGTAGAAACGAACTCGGACAGGAACTCCAACAAGATCCGATTGAAGAACTCTGGGTTGTCCTGATTGGCGTTGTGCCCAGCGTTCGCGATGACCTTGTACCGTGCCCGCGGATCCCGTTCGGCCCAGGCAGGCGCGGAGCGACGGATGTTGCCGGTCCTGTCCTGGTCGCCGTGGGTCAGCAGCAGCGGGTGCTCGATTCGGTAACCGGGTCGGGGCTGCACCGCCAGGGCGACGGCATTCCAGACGGCAATGAACTCCTGCTTTCTCAGCGCGCTCACGGCATCGTAGGCGTAGGCACGCGCCTCGTCGGTGACCGCGGTTGCCTTGGCCACAGTCCGGCGCAGGTTTCCCCAGGGCCACAACCGAAACCACAACGGAGAGGTACGCAAGGAGAACATCTCCAATCGCGTCAAAGGCGCTGTTATGCACGTTGAGCCGATGATGCCGAGGGCAACAATCCGATCCGGGTACCGGAGGACCAGGTCCTGCGCGACGTAGCCCCCCATGGACTGGCCGATGATGACGAACCGGTCTACGCCGAGCTGATCAACCAGCGCGAGCACGTCGTCGGCCAGGTCCGTGACCATAAAGGGGACCTCGCCGACAGGCTTCGACTTCCCATGTCCACGCAAATCCACCGTCATCACCCGGTAACCCGCGTCGAGGAGCGGCGCAAGTTGGGGGTCGAACATCCGGTGGTCCATTGCTGCCCCGTGGCTCAACACCACCAACGGCGCCGACTCCGAACCACGCACCGAGGCGTGGACCGGACAACCCGAACGCTTCACTACAAGCTCTCGCACGTGCCATTCAGTTGCATCACTCATGCTTCAATTCTGACCAATTGACTTGAAATGGTCAATCGGTCAATTTGGCGGCCTTGCGGTTCCCTACCGCAGGTCCCGCCACAAAATCGACGTCGCATTGGGCCGCGGGCGCACCGTCGAGACCACCACTGAGCAACGGGCACACCTTGGCCAGCCTGCGCCTGCTGACGGCAAGCGGATTCAACCGCTCTCGGTCCGCAGCGACGCCGCCGTCGCCTCAACCCAGCGTCGTTGCCTGCGGGTCTCGACGGCGCGACGATGGTAGTGCGCGCGAACCCAGCCCACCGCTCTCTCCGGCGCGACGCCGCTCATCGTAGCCAGAAGAGCGAGAGCAGCCCCGGTGCGGCCGATGCCGCCGCCACACGCGATTTCGACGCGCTGCTCGGCGGCCCGCTCATATGCCTCACGCAACGCTGCCACCGCGGCGTCCGTCGAGTCGGGCAACCGGAAGTCGCGCCACCGGACCCAGCGATATAGCCACGGTTCCGCCTCCGGGTCGCGGCCGAGCAGGTAAACCGCGAAGTCCGGTGCCGGCATGTCACCGCGAGGCTTGCGCGTTCCCGCGCCACGGAGTCGTCGACCGTCGGGCAGCTCAACCACACCGTGCTCGTGGGCCCATGTGTTCACGGTTCGAGGCTAGCCACTCCAGCCCGGCAGCGCCTCCACGTCATATGGTCCGAGCAGCGCAACGCCATCAACCCATCGGCAACGTGCGCCGGACCCTACGTCGTGCCCGTGGCTCGTGTGCGTTGGTAGTGGCGGCGAGCCTTGAGCCGGTTGCCGCATAACGCCATCGAGCACCATTGAGCCCTGTTCGCGTTGCTGCGGTCGAGCAGGAAGCGGCAGCATTCGGGGTTCGCACACGGCCGAAGGCGACCGGGCGCGCGTTCCTTGATCCCAGCCCAGGCAAGCAGCGCTCGTGCCGCGAGCATTTCCTCGGCGGATACCTGCAGCTCCCAACCGAGGACACCGTCGCGCAGCCGTGGCCCCAGCGTGACCCGTTCAAGCTGCGCGGCAAGCGTCTGTGCTGGCGATTTCCCGCTGATGACGTCCTGGATCGCATCGCGAGCGCTCCGGAGCTTCGCCGTCTCGCCGGCGGTGCCGGCGCCGCCGTGGGCTGCCGCCCAACTCCGCGCCTTGGCGGGGTCCGCAAGCTCGTCAATGCGCTGACCGTCGACCACGGGTGTCGTGTTGAGCAGATCCACCAGCAGGTCTTCGTCCTCGCGCACCACCAGATCCAAGACTAACCTCCTTAATCCTTCTTGACAGGTTAGCATCCCCGTGCTTCCCTTGAGGGATCTAACCAAACAAAGCCAATTGAGAGGGTTAGACCTATGGTTGCCATTCACCACCGGTTCGCTCACGTCGGCGGACACAGGATCTTCTACCGTGAGGCCGGTCCTCGCGACTCGCCGACCGTCGTGCTACTTCATGGCTATCCGACCAGCTCGCATATGTTCCGTACACTCATCCCGCTGCTGGCTGACGAATACCACGTCGTGGCGCCAGACCACCTGGGGTTCGGGCTGTCCGACGCGCCCAGTGTCGAAGAATTCGACTACAGCTTCGACGCGCTGACGGAAATTACTGCCACCCTGCTGTCGGACCTGGATATCACCAAGTATGCGATCTACGTGCAGGACTACGGCGCTCCAATCGGCTGGCGGCTCGCGCTGGACAACCCGTCAGCGATTACCGCGATCATCAGCCAGAACGGCAACGCATACCCCGAAGGCTTCGTCGAAGGCTTTTGGGCCGACGTGTGGGCCTATGCGAAGGAGCAGAACGCGCAGACCGAATCCGCTGTCCGTGTCGCTCTGACGCGTGAAGCTATCAAGTGGCAGTACCTACACGGCGTCCTCGATCCCACGCTCGTCGATCCAGGCACCTGGGAACACGACTTCGCACTCATCTCCCGGCCGGGCAACGACCTGGTTCAGCTTCAGCTCTTCCGCGACTACGCCACCAACCCACCGCTGTACCCTCGGATGCACGAGTACTTGCGTTCATCCCAGGTGCCCCTGCTGGCCGTCTGGGGCGAGAATGATGAGATCTTCGGGCCTGCCGGCGCCAAGGCATTCGCCCGGGACCTGCCGGATGCTCGGATCGAACTGCTGCCCGGCGGGCACTTTCTCCTCGAATCCAACCTCGACGAGGTCGCCGCACTCATCCACGACTTCCTCGCGACGGCGATCACTCGGTGACTGCCGTGGACCCATCAGGGACGGTATCGGCGGAGCCAGCGAGGTTCCCGGTCCCGTAAACCAGACCGAGGACGTCTCGCGCCAAGTGAAGCCCCAAATCGACCTTGATCATGTGCGACTTACTCGCGTTCGCTGAGTGGCTCCGTCGGGGCCGAGACCGGCCGGTGTTCGCTATCAGTCAAGCTGATCGAGGCCGATGAGTTTTGAGTTCTCGTGGTGTCTATCTCTGACAATGGCTGCAGACTGGCCCGACACGAAGACACGAATGAGGAGCGTCCTATGGTCATCGTCGCTGGACACATCACGGTCAATCCCCAGCAGCGAGACTCCTACCTCGCCGGCTGTGTGAGCATCGTCGAACAAGCCCGCCAGACCGATGGCTGTCTCGACTTCGCCATCACCGCCGACCTGCTCGACTCTGACCGCGTCAACATCTTCGAGCGCTGGGAGTCGCAGACCGCAGTCGAGAGTTTCCGCAACAGTGGCCCCAGCGAAGACCAGAGCAGCGCAATTTTGTCAGCCTCGGTCACCGAATACGACATCGCCAGCACACGGCCCCTGACCGACGACGGCACGGCCTGAACCGTCCACCAAGGCGGAGTTCGTGATGCGCAGCGTGACCTCCTCGTTCGCCATGATCATTGGCTTTTGACCACCGTATACGGGGGTTAAAAGCCAACGATCATGGCGCCAGCCAGCCCGTAGGAACCTTGGAAGGACAGGCCGAGGTCGCCGCTGAATAGGTCCGGAGAAAGAACAGGTACCCGAACTCGTCAGAACCGAGCGCATCCGCATCGGACCTGTGGTAGCGCAGGCTGCATTCTCCGCAGAGGTGGGAGATGGCTCGTTCAGGCTACGACGCCTGTCAGTCTCTACACGGCTGACGTCCAAGAGCCGCAGCCTCCGGCTAGATCCGAAGCATCGTCACTGTGCCCTCGGCAATGACGATCGCACTGCGGCCGTCGAGGACATGTGCGGACCACGGCGCGCGGTCCAGCACCAGCCGCCCGCTGGTGTCGCCAGTGCGGGGATCGCGTACCTGGAGATACCGCGGCTCGGCACCTTTCGCGCCGCCAAGCAGAGCACGCCAACCCGGCAAGGCGGTCGTGACCAGCACGGCGTCCGGGCCTGCTTCGATAGACCACGGAGACTCGACCGGCCAGCGCACCAGTTCTTCGGCCGAGGTGCTGTCGAGCACCACAACAGCCTCGTCGTGACGGTTCAGCGTGAACGCCGCGCTGACCCTCCCGGCCCATCGGTCCCGGGCATGACGTCCGGACATGTCGACATCGTCGATGAGCATGGCGACCGAGTCGTCGGTGAGATTCCATCGGTGAAGGCGCGTCGACGTCGAGCCGATCTCCTTGTCAAGGATGAACACCGTGTCCGGCTCAGCGACCGCCAGGATGACACATTCCTCAGTATCGACAGCTCGGAACTCGAGCGGAACCCCGTCCAACCAAGCTCCGACGCCGCACGCCCCATCCCTGAACTCCTCCACGATCATCCGATCCGTCACCCACCCGGTGGAACCAGGGAATCGGCCGAGCTCCTCACCGCTTTCCGTGCTCCGTAGCGAGAACTCCTCATCCGCGGGCGATTCCCCGTCGTCATGAGATACAGGCATCACGAAGCGCGCCGTGGGAACGGGATCGGAACCCCGTCCGCCGCGCAACGGCAGCGAAGGAACCAGCACCGCATCGACGGGCTCCTCCCAGACCTCGGAACCCGCACCGAGGTCGATTCCACGCACCCGGCTGTAACCAGGCACGGATTCGTAGTACGCGAGCACCCCTGCGTCGACATCGAGGCCAAGAATCCGGAGCGTCGTCACGTCATCGTCGGACGGAACGGTCCAGGTGGCTTCGGCGGCGCTGTTCCCCGCGACCGGAGTATCGGGCTGGGCATGGAACGCCAACGCTGCCGCGTGTGGTCGCGAGCGCTGCACACCACGGCCATAGCTGACGACGCCGTCGGGGACGAGCAACGCCGTCGGCTCCCTGCCAACCGAGTAGTCGACACGCTGGAGCACCTCTCCGGACTCGCGATCTAGCACCACAGCGCCGAGGCGGTCGTGGATGAGTACCCGATCATCGTCGACGTCGACCAGTTCCAGCCGGTCATCCAAATCGACCGACCAGGCCACCTCCCGACCGGCGACGAGCATCCGTTGACTCACGACGACGAGGACGAGACTGAGAACGACGGCGGCGGCAACTGTCAGGAGGATCACTCGAGATCGGCGCACAACTCGCGAGATTATACGATGGCGCGCTTTCCCGGTGTCACAGTGCCAATCGAATCGGGCGGCTCCCCGGTGCGAGACATCGTCGGGCGTCTGTTACCCGCGCGACCTGCGGCTAATTCCGTTGCTGTTCGCCGTGGACTTTGCTTCACTCCCACCAAGTGCTCAGGTACCCAAGCAAGGAGACGAATGATGCGAGCAGCGTTCATGTCCATTCAGCAGACCACTGACGACGTAAGGGACATGACGCTTCGTGGGCACATTGAACTTGGGAATCCTGGCGCATGTAGACGCCGGTAAAACAACTCTGACCGAGCGGCTGCTCTACGCCGCCGGCGTCATCGACGAGATCGGCAGCGTCGATGACGGCAGCACCCAGACCGACTCTCTCGCATTGGAACGGCTGCGCGGCATCACCATCAAGTCTGCGGTCGTGTCCTTCGCTATCGATGACCTCACGGTCAACCTGATCGACACGCCTGGTCATCCGGATTTCATCGCCGAGGTCGAGCGGGTACTGAGCGTGCTGGACGCCACCATCCTGGTCATCTCGGCGGTGGAGGGCGTGCAGGCGCAGACGCGTGTTCTTATGCGAACGCTGCAGCGGCTGCGCATCCCCACCGTCTTGTTCGTCAACAAGATCGACCGGCGTGGCGCGCGGTACGACGGCCTAGTCGCTGAGATCGCCGAGAAACTCACCCCAGCGGCCATCCCGATGGGAACCGCTCGCGGGCTTGGCACCCGTCATGCCACCTTCGTGCCACACGCCGCCGACAATGCTGGGTTCAGCGCCCACCTGGCCGAGCTGCTCACGGATCACGACGACGCGCTGCTCGCGGCGTACGTCGAGGAACGGGTCTCGCACCGCCGGCTCCGGAAAGCGCTGGCAGCGCAGACCGGGCGTGCGTTGGTGCACCCGGTGTTCTTCGGCTCGGCCATCAACGGCGCCGGCACGGAGGCGCTCATCGCAGGGGTCCGGGAACTGCTGCCGAACGCGCCGATCGACGTGAACGGCCCGGTGTCCGGCACCGTGTTCAAGGTGGAGCGTAGCCCGGCTGGCGAGAAGGTCGCCTACGTGCGGATGTTCTCCGGATTGGTGCGGGTCCGCGACTCGCTGCGGTTCGGGCGAAGCGGCGAAGAGAAGGTCACCGCGGTCAGCGTTTTCGAACACGGTCAGGCGGTTTCGGCTCCGGCCGTCGCCGCAGGGCAAATCGGCAAACTCTGGGGACTGGCCGATATCCAGGTAGGCGACCAGGTCGGCGTTGCCCGCGGAACGCTCGGCGACCACCACTTCGCGCCGCCAACGCTGGAGACGGCCGTCGTCCCCCGACATCGCACCGATAAGACGGCACTCTACGTGGCGCTCACCCAGCTCGCCGAGCAAGATCCGCTCATCAGCCTGCGGCAGGACGACAACCGCCAGGAGCTCTATGTCTCCCTGTATGGCGAGGTGCAGAAGGAGGTCATCGAGGCGACACTCGCCGACGACTATGGCATCGGCGTCGATTTCCGTGAGTCGACGACGCTCTGTATCGAGCGACCGATCGGCACCGGTGAGGCAGCCGAGCTGCTTCAGGAGGACTCGAATCCGTTCCGCGCCACCATCGGCCTGCGGGTAGAGCCGGCGCCGCACGGTTCCGGAATCGAGTTCCGGCTGAGCGTCGACCCACGTACGGTGCCAGCCCACATCTACAAGAATGTCGGTGGCTTCACCGAGATGATGGAGCAGTACGTCCGCCAGAGCCTGCGTGAAGGACTCTTTGGCTGGCAGGTGACGGACTGCGTGGTCACGATGATCAGATGCGGCTACAGCGTCGCGGACGGCCCACCGTCCGTGCGAGGACCGGACAGCACGGCCGCGGACTTCCGCAAGCTCACCCCGCTGGTCCTGATGAGCGCCCTGGCCCGGGCTCGCACCCACGTGTGTGAGCCGATCCACCACTTCCGCCTGGAGACGCCGCCAGACACCCTCGGGGCTGTGTTACCGGCCGTGGCCCGGCTCCGCGCCGTCCCAGAGACACCAGAAATGCGAGGTCCGTCGTGCGTGTTGAAAGGCGATATCCCAGCTGCGGCCTTGCACGGGCTGCGGCAGCAACTCGCTGGGCTCACCCGAGGCGAAGGTGTCGTGGAATCCCGCTTCGACCGGTACCAGCCAATCCGAGGCAAGGTCCCAACGCGGCCCCGCACGGACAACAATCCGCTCGACCGCAAGGTGTACCTCACGCGCGTTCTCTACCGGCGCTGAACAGCCCGCCGCGGACACCAGTCGGCTCTTCCTCGCCGAGTTGGGCACTGAAGCGTTCCCGGGGCGCACCTTGCCCGGGGTGCAACTCCATCGGCCAGGGCGGTGATGGCAAATGAGTGCCAGGTGTGCGCTCGTCAGGGATGACGGTTCGGCCAGAGAGCGGTCAACGGCGCACCCGATAGCGCAGGTGAAGCACCCGGTTGCCCTGAATCACGACGTCGGGATCCTCCAACAGGTGCTGCGCGTGGACCGACCCGAAGTAGCGCTTGCCGGACCCGAATACGACGGGTACGACGTCCATGCGCACCTCGTCGACCAGGCCTGCGGCAAGCGCCTGGCCACCGACGTCGCCAGCGGCGACCTCGACGATGCGCTCCCCCGCAAGCTCTTGCGCCTTGGCCACGGCTGCCTCGACACCGTCGACGAAGTGAAACGGCGCCTCGGGGTCCCAGCCCTCGGGCATCGGCCGGTGCGTCACGACCACCACGTGATCGATCCCGCTCGGGGGCTTGCCGTCCCAGCCGTCCGTCATGTCGAAGACGTGGCGGCCGACGACGGTCGCCCCGATCTGGTCCCAGTACGCCCGGGTGTAGTCGTAGGACGTCTGCGACACCTTTAGCGCTCCGCTCTCGTCCAACGGCACGTCACCGCTGGACAGCCAATCGAACAGCGGTCCGGGCTGATCGTTCTCGTCGGCGACGAAGCCGTCCACCGACACCGAGGCGTACATGACCACCTTGCCCACGGGGATCTCCTCTGCTTTGGGTGCCCCCAAATTAGCGTGTCGTGAGCTGTGGTTCTTGTAAGAAATCAATCGGCCGGCAGCGGCCAGCTGTCCAGCACGTGGCCGGGATGCTCACGCAGGAACCGCCGCCGGACTTCGACGTACCGGGTCGGCGTGAGCCCGGTGAACGCCCGGAACTCGTGGCCGAAGTGGGCCTGGTCGAAGTAGCCTGCGCGACCGGCGAGGTCGCCCCAGTCGATCGGTTCGGCCGGGTTGATCGCGAACACGGTGGCGGCGAAGCGGTAGGTGCGGGCCAGCCGCTTCGGCGTGACGCCGATGAGCTCCTTGAATCGCTGTGCCAGATGAGTGCTACTGACACCGGCTGCCACCCTCAGGTCGCCGATCGCCACCGCCCCGCCGGTCGCCGCGATGACGCTGCTCGTATGGCGGACCAGCCCCAGGCCGGCGGTCTCGCGAAGCCGCCGCATCAGCTCCTCCTCGAGCAGCGTCAGCATCTCGTGCGGTCCGTCCGCCGTGTCCAGCCGGTCTCGCAGCTCAGCAATGGCGGGCCGGCCCCAAACCTGCTCTACCGTCACCGGCCGGTCACACAGCTCGACCGCGGGCATCGGCAGGAACGGCGCCAGCCCCCACGGCTTGAAGTGCACGCCGACGGACCGGGTCCGCAGTGGGTAGCCGAACTCCCACGCGCGGGTGGGCATGGTGACCACGCAGCCGTCGGCGTACCCGCCCGGCTCGATGTCGGTGCCGGCGCGGATGCGAAACGGCGCCCCGAGGTTGACGATGAGCAACGCCGCCGGCGGCGGCAGGGTCAGCCGGGCGTACGGCGGCGCACCCTCCAGGTAGTAAAGGTCGTCGATCAGCCCGTCCAGCGGCGGTCGCGGCACTCTGGACACATACTCCACGCCCTCAGCATCGCCGACGTCCCGCCGGCGTGTAAACACATGCCGCTTACGCGCCGATATCGACCGCGGGAACCGGGGATACGCAGTCGTTCAGCCCGCAAGTCGGAACGACGACGTCGCCCGCCGGTTGCGCACTGCGGTCAGACTGTGAGCCAATACCGGCTCGAGTAGCAACTACCGTCCTGCCAGCGTTCTTCCTTTGCGGCAAGAGCGTCGTCACCCCTCATGTCGTCGATCGATGCCGAGTGTGGCGATCAGGTCTTCGTGGAGCTGGAACCAGACCCGATGGCATGAGTCCAGATCGGTCTTGTCGATCCAGTCGTGCTGCCCGCTGCTGGCCTTCTGCAACGCGGAGTCGTAGCGGGTCGCGTATCCGTTGAATCTCGCCAGAACATTTGAAAGGCGCTCGGACAGGGGTGTGAGTTCCGTGCCGAGTGCCGCGAGCTCGTCGAGGACGTGCTGATCCCATGCGTTGTCGGTGTGATCGTTCGGCGCGAACTTGTCTGCCATGGTTGGCTTGATCTGCCAGTCTGTGACGGCGCGCAGCAGACGGCCGTTGAGCGGGAGAAAGTCCTGATAGACGGTTTCGATCGTGTGCTGCCGGTCGGCGTCCTTACGCTCGGCGGCGAGTTGGCGTTCGTTCTCCGCCTTGCCCGCGTCGGTCAGTGACCAGCCGTCGAGGTCGGCGAACGCGACATGCTGCACCCAGCCCGCCCGTTCCGCGTCGCGCATCACCCGCAGGATCTCGTCGTGGTTCGTTCCGGCGCGCTCAGCGACCGCGGTGCTGTCGGCGAAGCCGAGGAGTCGTACCGCGTGCAGGATGAGCAATTCCGGCGTTGACTGATGCGTCACGTCCGCTTGTCCTGTCTGCCGCTGAGACGGTTCACATACTGCTGACAGGCCTGCGGGGAGCGGAAACCCATCGCTTCGGCGATTTGCGCCCAGGTCAGCCCCTCACTTCGTGCGGCGAAGAGCAGCCCGATCTCCACACCTTCGACCTCTGCCCGCGCCGCCGGGAGCAGCGCCAGTGCGCCCAAGAGATCGTCCGGAGTGAGGTCTGCTGAGCGCCAGAGCGCGTACTGCGTCAGATCGACCGCTGTCGGCGGGGCCGGGTCGGGGCGCCACGGACGCGGCTCGAGCTGATCAGCTCCCAGATTCAGGAGCCGGTCTTGGGCGTCATGCTCGCGTTGAAACTGCGCCTGGTCCGCGCTGTCGGCTGGCGTGAAGTCGTGCTTGCGATCCATGCCACCCATCCTGCTAGCATCAACATAATGTTGTCAATCTTTTGTTGAAGTGGTGGTGTGATGCTGACGGCGCTCTCCGACGCGACGCCTTCGAATGGCGGAGGCAAGGCTGCAACGCTGGGCCTACTGCTGCGCTACGGCCTGCCGGTGCCCGATGGCTTCGTCGTGCCCGTCGGCCGCGATCAGGACACTCATCCCAAGATTGGGCCGGCGCTTCGCACGGCAATCGCGCATGAGCTTGAACGGCTGGGCGATCCAGTCGTGGCGGTGCGCTCGTCAGCGGCGAACGAGGACACGGCGCACGCATCAGCGGCGGGCCAGTACGAGAGCATCGTCGGCGCACGAGGAGTAGACGACGTGTGCGAAGCGATCGCCGCCTGCCGGGCATCTGCCCACACTGCCAGAGTCGTCGATTACTGGCACCGAACAGGCGGCAGCAGCGCCTTGTACTCCGCCCACAGCATGGCCGTGCTCGTGCAGCGTGTGATCGAAGCCAATGTGTCGGGCGTGATGTTCACGCCCCAGCAGGCAGGCGACCCGACCCGGATCGAAGCATCCTGGGGCCTCGGCCTCGCTATCGTTGGCGGAACCGTCACCCCCGACGCCTACGAGGTCGCCGCGGACGGGGCCATCACCTGCACGGTCGCCGGCAAAGAGACCCGCACTGACCTGAACATGCGCGGCGGTGTCATCACCAGCACCGTCGCGGCCGAGATGCAGACCACGCGAACATTAGACGACGACACTGTGGCGACGCTCGCAAAGCTCGGAATCCGGATCGCGACGTTCCTCGAGGGCCCGCAGGACGTCGAATGGGCGGTCGCGGACGGCACCGTGTGGATCCTGCAAACGCGCCCCATCACCGCCGCTCTGCCCGCAACCCACGCACGCTATTCGACCGTTCCCGCCCAGACGTTGACCGGAAGGCCTGGATCGCACGGGAACGTAACCGCGACCGCTCGCGTCGTGCGCGGGCCCTCGGACTTCCCCACAGTCCAGCGGGGTGACGTCGTGATCTGCCCCTACACCGACCCGGGCTGGACACCGCTGTTCACCATCGCTGCCGGTGTCGTCACCGAGACCGGCGGGGCGCTCTCACACGCCGCGATCGTCGCCCGAGAGTACGGCGTCCCCGCCGTGCTCGGCGTCACGCACGCGACGACCCGCATCCAGAACGGAGACAAGGTCACCCTCGACGGGACAGCCGGAACCGTCACCCTTCTTTGACCCCGACCGAGCACACCCCGCGAAAGGAGAACGGGGGCGACCGAACTTATAGGCGCTCCTGACACTGCCATGGCAACCAGATACCTCTATGTCGCACGCCACGGCGACGCCGACGCCCTCGGCAACCTCACCAATACCGGCCGCGAGCAGACCCGGCTCCTGGGTAAACGCCTGACGCATCTGCCTATCGCCGCGGTCTGGCACTCCCCGCTCCCACGAGCCGCGGATAGCGCCCGCGAACTCGATCTGTTCCTGGGCGGAAGCGCCCCCGTAGCCGAGGCTCCTGAACTCATCGACCACGTACCCTATGTGCCGACACCAGAGGAGACTCCGCCGTCATGGGCGCCATTCTTCGACGGCTACGGCCCCGAGGAAGCCGCCGCGGGCCACAAGATCGCGCAAAGCCTCACAACCCGCTTCGCCCTCGCACCAGAAGGCGATGAAGACCTGCACGAAGTGCTCATCACGCACGCCTACCCCATCGCCTGGCTGATCCGCGACGCCCTCGACGCCCCGCCTGTGCGCTGGCTCGGACTCAGCAGCGCCAACGCAGCGCTGACCGTCATCGAATACCGCCCGAGCGTGCCACCAAGCATCAGCATGTTCAACGACATGAGCCACCTCAGGCACGAACTCCGCTGGACAGGATTCCCCAAGACGCTACGAGCCTGACAGATTGCTCGACCGTAGGAGACCACGTAAACTCCGACGCCCGCCTGCGCCTTGCCCGTTTCGCGATCTAGACAGCTAGTCGCCCTCGGGAACATCACCATGTGCGGGTTCGATGCCGAGGATCATGCCAAGGGCTACCTCAATGCTCACCATCGTCTCAGGCCTAGCCGAGCCGAGCCGTTGCAAGAACCGGCTTCGTGCTACCGCCCGCACTCCCCTGGGCACGGCCACGCTCGCACGCTCCACACCCTCACCGGTGGACACGTCCGGCCTGAGCGGCGACGCGGAGCGCGAACTTGACACCGGCACCACAACCAGTAGCTCATCCGGCACACCGGCATTGATCTCGTCAACGGATAAGACGATGACCGGCCGGTTCTTACCGGGCTCTCCCTGGCGCGCCGCGCCCAGCGACACAAGCCACAACTCGCCCCGTCGCGGCTCAGTCGATGCCATCAGTCAGCGTCGCTTCCCACTCCTGCTCTTCGACACTCGCTGCCGCAATCTGCGCATCACGCCGGACCGCGTCCCGCTCAGCACGAAAGATCGCCTCCCGCCTCTCCCGCCGAGCTATCTCTGTCAACATCGAAGAGATCGACACACCGCGCACCCGCGCCTGCTCAGCCAACAGATCACGAGTCTCCCTTGGCACCCTGATCGTCGCCGTGTCACCCATATAGCCACTATAGGGCGACATTTCAAGGCGACACAACCAGTTGGGATGCGGCATGTGGAACCTGGACCGGGGTAGTGTTCTGCGGTTCGCGCGAAGTCTCGCCCACGCTAAGTCGAGATGTTGCGACGAACGGGAAGTTGAGTCCCACGTATTAGCCAACCGTGCCGTGACGATCGTCTTCTTCGCTGCCCCGTCGCACCCCCGGGCGCGCCTGAGATCAAAACCATCGCAGAGGCGCCTTCATCCTCAGGGGCGACGACAGCGAGATCTCCATGCCCCACGAAGAACGTGCGCTGTCTCGCGTACGTGACCTAACTTGGCATCGGTCGACTCGTGGGCTGGATCAGCCTCCGCAGCATGTGCACGGATTCGGCACGAACAGGGGCGAAGAGTCAACGCCAGTCGGCGGACACCCGGTCTAGCCTGCCGCTTCAATGACTGATGCGTGGGTGTCGCTTGTCGCTAAATGTCGACGGCGCTCGAAAGCTGGACACTCAACGATTGGAGTGTGATCACTTTGGAGGACTGAGCCCTGAGCCGACGGTTGGCCGCAGAAGGTGTCCCGAAAGCGAGGATCGCGATTCAGCTCGAGATTTCGCGCACCACCGTCAACAAACGGTGAACTCGACCTCCCCGCCAAGTACGAGCATCCTGAGAAGCCGACCTCGTTCACGCCATACGAGTCCAGCGTGCGTGAGCTGCCCGAGGAGACACCGGACATGCCGCCGGCGCGCCGGATCGGGTAAATCTGCTGGTTCCACGACAACGTCAAACGCTCCCGTATCGAGAGCAAGCACATCGATCCCGCCTGCGCATCGGGGTCTAGCCGGCCTTTGTTCGTGCTGAACCGCCGGTGGCAAACGGTCTCGTGGTCGTCAACGACCTCGATCGTCGCCGACAGCTTGTGGGGATCGCCCCCCGATAAGCATGTTCGTCATGTCGCTACCTGCCTCGCCGGTGGGACCTATTGGGATCGCGAGGTTGTCATTGCTACTACGAGCTGGGCAGTCCCTCTCGATCCACACCCCGGCACGGCGTTCGGCGGGGGGCGCAGACCGATAGAGAGCCACACCAACAGCTCAGGTGGGCAGCCGCAACGAGAGCGACCCGCCGAAACGCCTGGACCGAGTCTGGCCTGACACCGGTCCTACGTGAAGTCTCTAGTAGCCGCGACTGAACGCTGTCCGGATGCAACCCGTGTGCGGCCCGCACGCTCTGGCCAGATGGGTTCGTGCTGGTTGATCACGGGGAGGGATGATGGCGACGCGCAGGGTAGACGCGCCTGCGATCCCTGGACGCCGGCGTCCCGCTGCGCGACGCCCACGCCCTGGCCCCGCTACGCCAACCCACGCACCACCACGTACTACGACCGAGCCCGCGGCCACCGAAGCCGGTGGAGCTGGAGGGTAGCGGCCCCGGCTGGCCTGTGGGAGGGTCTAGCGGCCCAGGTACAGGCGCACGGGTTCCAGCTGGTCGACGCCGACGATACGGGACAACTCGGTAGCACGGAAGGTGTGACGTCGTTCCGCGATCGGACGGTGACGATCCGCGCCGACCGCAGCAACGCGTCCCGGGTGAAAACACTGGCCTATGAGCTTGCCCATATCGCGCTCGGTCACGAGGTGCGACGTGCCGACGTTCACCGCGGGGTGCGGGAGGTCGAGGCCGAGGCCGAGGCCATGATGGTCACGGCATGCTATGGCCTGGAGTTCTCGAGCGACGCCGTGCCGTATGTGGCTGGCTGGCCGTCCTCGGTGACCGATCGAAACCCCGTCACAGCGCTAGCCGCTGCAGGCGACGCGTTCTCCACATGGTTCCCCATCCGGTCCCCAACAATCGGGGTTACGACTGATCGACGGCGAAGCCCCAGAGATGTGAAACGCCCCGCTGACCTGCGTCAACGGGGCAATTTCGGAACGTCGGGCTGACAGGATTTGAACCTGCGACCCCTTGACCCCCAGTCAAGTGCGCTACCAAGCTGCGCCACAGCCCGTTCCCGACACATCGCCGGGACCATCGAGAACTCTACACCAGCCCGGCGCTCATCCGCGAAACGGACCGCGGACGCCGTCCCCGCTGTTGATCATGGGCGTCTGCCGCCTATTGGGCGCCGAAAAGGTGGCACGTGCCCATGATCAACACGGGCGGGGTGGGGCTGGCCCCGACCGGCCGGGTGGGGCCGGGCGGGATCAGCCAGAGGTGGCGGAGGCTCACTCCCAGCGGAACGTCCGAGACGCGATGAAGCCCATCACGACGGTCCATGCCAGCAGCACGGTCAAATGCAGTGCACTCGGCCAGCCGCCCTCGATCCACGCATCGGACATGGCCTCGACCGCCGCGCCCGTAGGTGTGAAATCGGCGATCGCCCGCACTCCGGATGGCATCGCGTCACCCGGCGTCCAGACCCCCGCGAAGAACAAGAAGGGGAAGTATGCGCTCATGCCGATGGCACTGGCTGCCCTTCCATTCTTAGCGACTGCGGCAATCAGCAGCCCGACGGAGAAGCACGCGATGGTCCCCGCCGCGAAAGCCACCAGCGTGCCGACGATGTTCGACGGCCACTCGACATCGAGGATCAACACGGCGGAAGCGAACGCCAGCAGCGAACCGATCGCCAGGATCACCGTGTTCACGACCAGCTGCGCGTTCAGCAGCACCGAGGGCGACGCGGGCGTCGTCGCGAGCCGCCGCAGCACCCCGTCGGCCCGATAGGCGGCTAGATACGCCGGCAGGATCGTCACGGCGACGGTTGCCATCGCCAGCGTCAGGGCTACCGGGGCGTAGACATCGACGGGGCGTAGTCCGCCCAGATCTGGGGTCGGTTCTTGGAAATCTGGCAAGAGCAAACCGAGACCGACGAGCAGCAGGGTCGGAAAGATCAGCCCGAAGAAGACCGTGGCGCCGTCGCGGAGCATCAGCTTGGCTTCGAGAACAGCGACCTTGGCCAGGATCGACCTGCTGGACATGCCGGTGCCCGGCGCCGTGGATGTACGTGTGGTCATCGTGCTCACCCCTGGCTCTCGTTTGTTTCTTCGGAATCGAAGGCGCGGCCGGTCAGGGAGACGAAGGCATCTTCGAGGTTGGCCTGGTCCACTCGCATGTCGATGGGCACGATTTGCGCCTCGTTGAGGGCAGTCACGATCAGGGGTACGACGTTGCCGGCGCCGGCCACCTCGATGTGTTCGCCTTCCCACGTCAGATGGGAGACACCGGGAATCTCCCTCAACAACGCATCGTCCAGGTGGGCGGACGGGCGGAACCGGATCCGCTGCTCCCCGCCGACCTGCTGGACCAACCCATCGGGTGTGTCGATGGCCACGACTCGGCCTCGGTCGATCAGCGCCAGCCGGTCACACAGTCGCTCGGCCTCATCCATGAAATGGGTGACCAACACGATCGTGACACCGCGGTCGCGCACACTCTCGATCAGCGCCCACGTGTCCCGGCGCGCTTGCGGGTCCAGACCCGTCGTCAGCTCGTCGAGCACGGCGATCTCAGGGTTTCCGATCAGTGCCAGCGCGATCGACAGCCGCTGTTTCTGACCGCCGGAGAGTTTGCGGTACTGAGCGTCGCGCTTTCCGGACAGGTCGAGCATCTCGAGCAACTCGTCGCCGTCGGCGGGATCGCTGTAGAACGACGAATAGAGGTCAATCGCCTCGGCGACCTTGAGCTTCTCCTGCAGAGCGCTCTCCTGCAGCTGGGCGCCAAGACGCTGGCTCAGTGCCGCCCGGTCACGCACCGGATCCATGTCAAGGACGCGCACATTGCCTCGGTCGGGTTTGCGCAGCCCTTCGATGCATTCGACCGTCGTGGTCTTCCCGGCGCCGTTGGGTCCGAGGATGCCGAAGATCTCGCCTTTGTCCACCGTGAACGAGACGTCGTCGACGGCGACCGTCTCGCCGTACCTCTTGTGTAGATTCTCGACTTCGATGATGGTCATGGGTTTCCCCTTGTGTCGTCGTACTGGTCGTTTTTGTCGTGCTGGAGTCGCCGCGCCGTCGCCGGCGTCCGCGCTGATTGTGGTCTGCCGGCTCAGGGCTTGATAGCCAGCCGCCGGGTCAGGAAATAGATGAGAAGCACCGCTGCGGCAATGGTCGCCAGAACAGCGGGTATGACGATTGGAAGCGCCAGCCGCTCATACCCGGTGTGGTCCATCAGAAGACCACCGATCCAGGACACGCCCAGCAGGAACTCCACAGCCAGTGCCGGCAAGATGGTGAGCGGCAGCAGGAACGTGCCGGTCCAGCCGCCGTAGCGGTAATAGGTGTAGCCGATCAACCAGCCCGCCACCATGTGACTCGAGGTGTGCAGGGCGAACTCCCCGACGACCGCGACGACCGCGACGACGTCACCCGGCCCGTCGAACAGGTGCGGGAAGTTGTAGACGGTCGCGTGGCCGGCCCAACCGAAGATGGCGTCCTCCACCGCGAAACCGATCGCCCCAACCACACCCAGCCCAATCGCTATTCCGCTGATCATCAAGACGGCACCGACGGTGAACTCCCGCCGGGTGACGCCGTTGGCCACATAGGCCGGCATCAGGGCAGGCACCAGCATGACCCCGATAGACATGGGGTAGTACCGCATCGCTTGCTGCGAGTACTCCCAGACACTCCCCCAACCGCCGTCCGCGTGCAGGCCACCGACGACGGCCTGCAGGACGCCGCCTGCGGCGAAGAACACAACAACCACCGCAAGGAACACCAACGTCACAAAACCCATCGAGACGCTGAGCTCACGGGCGCATTGCAGCTCACGGCGGTAGCGCTGGCCGGTGGTACTTGCGAGCGCAGAGGTCACTGCGGCCCCCTCCCGTCCTTCGTCAGGTGCACGAACAGGTCTTGCAGACCAACCGGGCCGAGCTCCAGTCCCGCTGCACGCGCCTCGGCGCGCTTCTGCTCGTCGATCTGCCCGAACACGGTGGTCGATTTGGTCCCCCCGAGCTGCTGATGGCTCAGGATCGTCAAGCCCTTGGTGAATTCGTCGACGACGGACGCCCGCCCAGCGATGCTCACACCGCGCTGGACCAGCATGTCTGTCTCGTCGTGAGCCACCAGCCGGCCATCGTCGAGAATCAGCACCTCCTCGAAGAGACTCGCCACCTCCTCGATGAGGTGGGTGGAAATGATGATGGTCCGGGGGTGCTCCATATAGTCCCGCAGCAGCTCGTCGTAGAAGGCGTAGCGCGAGGGTGCGTCCATGCCGAGGTAGGACTCGTCGAACATGGTCACCGGTGCCCTGGTGGCCATCCCGACCGTGATCCCGACCGCGGACTGCTGTCCCCGTGACAGCGAGCTGACCTTCTTCTTCATCGGCAGTTCGAACATGTCGGCCAGCTGCGCGGCATAGTCCGCGTCCCAGTGGGGCCGGAAGTTCGACGACATCTTCAGCACGTCCTGCACTTTGGCGCCGTCGATGACGTTGCCCGCCTCGCGGATCAAACAGATCTGTTCGGTGATCCGGCCGTTCTCGAACGGCTCCCGGCCGTCGACCAGCACGATCCCGTCGTCGGCTGCGCGGAAGGCTGCGATGATCGACAGCAATGTGGTCTTGCCCGAGCCGTTGCGGCCGAGTAGGCCGTAGATCTTGCCGCCCGTGAGGCTGAACGACAGGTTGTCGAGGGCGACCACGTCGCCGAACCTGGCGGTCAGGTTGCGGACATCGATGCCATGCGTCACTGCGCTCCTCCCCGCGTGTCCTCCGGAACCTGGGTGCCCGTTGTCTCGTCGACGTTGAGCTGCGGGCCGGCCTGGATGCGGTCGACGATCTCGTCCAGCGGAATGCCGATAACCCGTGCCTCATCGACCATCGGGTCGACGACCTCGGCGAAGAACCGTTCCCGGCGTTCAGTCAGCAGCCGCTGCCGTGCGTCCGGGCTGACGAACATGCCGATCCCCCGCCGCTTGTAGAGCACACCTTCATCGACCAGTTGAGCGAAACCCTTGGCCGCGGTGGCCGGGTTGATCCGGTAGAAGGCCGCGTACTGGTTGGTGGACATGACTTGTTCGTCCGCTCCTAGCGCGCCGCTGAGGATGTCGTTCTTGATGGCATCCGCGATCTGGTGGTAGATCGGGCTCCGATCGTCGAACATGACACCCCTCTCCCGCCGCATCGGTTCTTAGGTTCATTACTTGACTAATGAACCGTAGCACCAACGAACCTGGGCGTGCAAGGCACAGAGTAGGTGAGCGTAAGTCCGCGACGGCCCGGCGGACCCAAAGTCCCGACGTGTCGATCAGTCGAAAATAGCCGGTCCCGTTGAGATGGTGGTCGCATCGCCGGTGATCGTCAGTGCGCTGTGGTCGCTGCCGGGTGATCGTCAGTGGGGAGTGGTCGCTCCCGCACAACCACATCGCACTGTCGATCACCCGCCAGGGTCTTGTCTAGGAATGTGCCGGGCACGGGGTGGCGAGCTTCGTGGTCTCATGTAACGTTTCGCGGCCCGGAAACGGGTTTAAGCGTTACGGCAGGCCACGAAGCGAGGTGGGCATACCCTCCGACCGTAGAAGTCGTGGAAGCAACGAGGAACACCCCAGATAAGCAATCCGCCAACGATCACCGAAACCGGGCGCGCCACCTTCTGCACTCATCAGGGGTGGGCCGCCAGGCCCTCCACCCGGTCACGTGACACAGGTGCGGTGATCAGCGGCGGGAACGCCGCTCGCGTACCCGCATGGACAACTCGATCGGGGTGCCGGCGAAGCCGAACTCCTCACGTAACCGCCGCTCGATGAACCGGCGGTACGACGCCTCGAGGAAACCACTGGTGAACAGCACGAACCGGGGCGGCTTGGTGTCGGCCTGGGTGGCGAACAAGATCCGGGGCTGCTTGCCGCCGCGCACCGGATGCGGGTGAGCGGCCACGATCTCACCCAGGAACGCATTCAGCCGGCCGGTGGGAACCCGCGTCGACCAACCTTCCAGCGCCGTATCCATAGCGCGCACCAGCCGATCGACATGCCAGCCGGTCAGCGCCGAGACATTGACCCGTGGCGCCCACGTCACGCGGACCAATTGGCGGTCGATCTCCCGCTCCAGCATCTCGCGTCGTTCTTCGTCCAGCAGGTCCCACTTGTTGTAGGCCAGCACCAGCGCGCGGCCGGATTCCTCCACCATGGAGATGATCCGCAGATCCTGTTCCGCCAGCGGCTCACTCGCGTCAACCAGCACCACGGCCACCTCGGCCCGCTCCAGCGCGGTTGCCGTGCGCAGCGAGGCGAAGTACTCCGCGCCCGACGCCTCGCGCACCCGGCGGCGGATGCCCGCGGTGTCGATGAAGCGCCAGTCCCGCTCCCCCAGCGTCACGATCTCGTCCACCGGGTCCACCGTCGTTCCGGCGACGGAGTCGACGACGACGCGGTCCTCACCGGCCAGCTTGTTGAGCAGACTGGACTTACCGACATTGGGTTTGCCGAGCAGCGCGACGCGGCGCGGGCCCGTTTCCTCGTCGAACGTTTCGGACGGAGCATCCGGCAACGCTTCGAGGACCGCATCGAGCAGATCGCCGCTCCCCCGGCCGTGCAGAGCGGAAACCGCATACGGCTCGCCGAGCCCGAGATTCCACAGCGCAGTGGCATCGGCCTCACCTGAAGCGCCGTCGACCTTGTTGGCCGCGAGCACCACCGGTTTGCCCGACCTCCGCAGCACCCGCACAACAGCCTCGTCGGTGTCAGTAGCCCCCACCACGGAGTCGACGACGAAAACGACGACGTCCGCCGCCGTGACCGCGACCTCGGCCTGCGCGGTGATGCGGGCCGCCATACCCTCGCCCTCGGGGTCCCACCCGCCGGTGTCGAGCAGGGTGAACGCCCGTCCGGCCCATGCCGTCTCGTACGCCACGCGGTCCCGGGTGACCCCGGGAACGTCCTCCACGACCGCCTCACGGCGCCCGAGGATCCGGTTGACCAGCGTCGACTTGCCGACGTTGGGCCGGCCCACCACGGCGACCACCGGCAATGGTCCCTGGGCGGCCGGCGACTCTACATTGTCGGCAGGTTCGCTCACTACTGTCTCCTCATATTTGATCCCACGATCATGAATAGTTTGCCGGGACACAACACAGGCAACTCCGTGATCACGGGATTCATTTCTTCTTGCCGTTGCGCAACATGACCTGCGCGGTCTCGCGGTGCGCCAGCAAGACGTCACGCAGCTGAGCCGTCGCGGCCTCGAGCGCGGATCTGGTCCGCCGGCTGGCGTCGGGCAACGTGACCGGCGCGCCGAACACGACGTCCAGGCGAGCCCGCAGCCGTGGCAGACCGGCCAGCGTGCGGCCACGTTTGCCGGTTCCGTCGAAGATGACGGGCACCACCGGCGCACCGGATCGCAGCGCGAACCACGCCAGTCCGGTACGCATCTGGCTGAAATCGCCGGCGCCGCGGGTGCCTTCCGGGAACACCACGAGCACTCTGTCGTCCTGGAGCACCCCCAGCCCCGCTTCTAGCAGGTCACGGCCTGGCTCGTCGCGGTCCAGGGGTATCTGGCCGACGCCCCGCAGGACCCAGCCCATTGGCCCCTGGAAGAGCTCCTGTTTGGCCAGCGTATGCACCGGACGCGGGCAGGTGCCCATCAGTAGTGGAGCGTCGATGAAGCCGGTGTGGTTCGGCGCGAGGATGACCGGCCCGGTGGCGGGGAGGTTCTCCACCCCGTGCCGCCGGACGCGGTACAACAATCGCGCGAGTACGGCGGCCAGCCGACGGCCGACGGCAGCGCCCCACCTGCCGGGCACGCCCGACCTTGCCTTCATGGTGTGATCCCAGTCCGTTTCTCCACCAGCTCCAGTACGGCACTTACTGTCTCATCCAACGTCATCCGTGACGAATCCACGACGTCAACGCCTTCGGCGGCCTCCTGGAACCTGGCCACGGTGGAGTCGTCGGCGTCGCGCCGGGCGACCTGGTCACGGGTCGCGTCCAGCGCTGTGGCGTCCACGTTGCCGTACAGCTCCTGCGCGCGGCGGGCCAGCCGGGTTTCCTCGCTCGCCGTCAGCAGCACCCGAACCGCGGCGTCCGGGGCCACCACCGTAGTGATGTCGCGACCTTCGATGACGACGTCGCCGTCGGCGGCGATCGCCTTCTGCCGCGCCACGAGATCAGCTCGGGCCGCGAGGTTGGTGGCCACCAGGCTCACCGCGGTCGAGATCCGGCTTTCCCGGATGGCGGCGGCCACATCGGTCTCGCCGACACGCACGGTCGGCTCGTCCGGATCGAGCCCCATGTGCAACGGGATCTCGGGGGCCAGCCGGCCGGCGAGCTCGGTGTCGCGCAGGTCGATGCCCTGCTCGAGCAGCCACCACGTCACTGCCCGGTACATGGCACCGGTGTCGAGATAGCGCAGCGCCAGAGCCGCGGCCACGCGGCGGGCGACGGTGGATTTGCCGGAACCGGAGGGCCCGTCGATCGCCACGACAAGGCCGGCCGATGTTCGGGAGGAATGCGAGGGCACGACGAGAAGGGTAATCCGTTCCGAGGTGATCATGGGGACCAGGCCCATACCGATCCGGTCCCCGAGCCAAAATCACCCGTGATCGTGAGCAAATATCCGCCCCCACCCCTGGTGATCGTGAGCAGGTTTCTGTCGCTATAGCGGCGAGAACCTGCTCATGATCACCGGCTTGGAGAGCGAAAAGCTGCTCATGATCACGGGATGTGGCGGGTCTATGGGGTGCTGGTGGTCTACGGGGTGCTGGTGGTCTACGGGGTGCTGGTGGTCTTTGGGGTGCTGGTGGTCGACGGGTGCTGGCCCGGGCCGTCTAGGCGTGCACGTTCCAGCCTCGCTCGGTGAGAGCGTCCCGGAGCGTGACGTCGGTGCCCGGACGGACGTCGATCTCGACCATGCCCAACGGCTGTCCGGGGCTGTGATCGATCCGGACGTCCTCGACGTTGGCTCCGGCGGCGCCAACGTCGGCGAACAGTTTCGCCAGCTGGCCCGGGCGGTCGTCGACTACCACGGCGACGGTCGCGAACTCGGTGTGCTCGGCACCGTGCTTGCCCGGCAGGCGTGATCGGCCTTCGACCCCGGACCGCATGATCTGGTACAGATCCGCGCGAGCCGACTCCGACGTCTCCAGGGCAGCGAGCAACCTGTCGAGGTCCCGGCGCACGTCGGTGAGCACCGAGCGCACGGCATGGGCGTTGGCTGCCAGAATCTCGGTCCACAGAGCCGGATCACCGGCGGCGACGCGCGTCACGTCGGCCACACCTGGACCGGCCAGCCGGACTTCGTGCGCGGGCGCATCTACCAACCGGGCCGCCATCAGCACCGCGACCAGGTGCGGGGCATGCGAAACCAGCGCCACCGCCGCGTCATGGTCGTCGATCGTCATAGTGACCGGACTGGCGCCGACCAGCCGGGCCACCGCCAGCGCCCGGGTCACCACCTGCTGGTCAGTCTGATCGTCGGGGCACAACACCCACGGCCGGCCCTCGAACAGGTCGGCCAGAGCTCCGCCGGGCCCGGAGATCTCGCGGCCGGCCATCGGATGGCTTCCCACGTACCGGCCGGAGTCGGCCAGCCGAGCCCGAACCTCTGCGGCAGGCAGCACTTTGACGCTGGCGACGTCGGTAGCGTAGCTCGCGTCGCCGCTGCTCAGCACATCGGCGACCACGGTTCCCACCGCCTCCGGCGGCACCGCCACCACCGCCAGTGCGGCCGGGGCATCGTCCGGGCTTTCGGCGCGACCAGCGCCCATGCGGATAGCTTCGTTGAGCACTTCAGCCTTGGTGTCGCGCAGCCTGACGTCCACGCCCGCACGGCGAAGCGCCAACCCGACCGACGTGCCGAGCAGGCCCGTGCCCACGACGAGGACGCCGTCGGCCAGCATCGACAGGCCATTGCCGGGAGGCAAGCCGTTGCTGCCGGTCCGGCTCGGCTCGGCCGGGGTGGAGTCGCTCACTCGTCGTCCTCGGCGAGGTCGTCGCGCAGCACAGTGGTGCCGTGCAGGTAGACATGCCGGATACCGTCACGGGCACGTGCCGTCTCGATGTGTGCCATCAACCGGATGACGCGCGGCATCGCGCCGTCGACGTCGAGCTCCTGTGCGCACATCAAGGGAACGTCGGTGATGCCGAGCGCGCGCACCGCGGCCGCCGGGAACGCCGAGCGGACGTCCGGCGTGGCAGTGAGGAAGATGCTGATGACGTCGTCCGACGTCAAGTCGTTGCGCTTCAGCACTGCCTGCATCAGCTCAGCGGTCCGCTCGAGCAGATGGCCGGCCTCGTCGACCTCGAGCTGGGTGGCGCCGCGTACGGCCCTGATGGTCACCCGTTCCCCCGTTCGCTTCAATGACAGTGCTGTCCGGTTCAACCGAACAGTTTAGAACCTCGAGTCAGAGCCCACGTCTCTTGTTCAGAGCCCGACGTCTTTGTACAGGTTGGCGACCTCTTCGCGGGTCAGGGCTCGGGTGTTGCCGGGCCGGAGGTCGCTGAGCGCCACCGGGCCCACATGCGTGCGAACCAGCCGCTGGACAGGGTGCCCGGCTGCCTTCAACATCCGCCGGACCACGTGTTTTCGGCCCTCGTGCAGGGCGACCTCGACCATGACGCGGGTTCCGACGCGGTCGACGACACGGAACGACGTGACCTGGACCGGGCCGTCGTCCAAGGTGATGCCTTCCCGGAGCTGCTTCCCCACACCTGGCGCCACCGGCCCCGGGACCTCGGCAACGTAGGTCTTGAGGATCTCGTAGCTCGGATGCGCCAGGCGATGTGCCAGCTCACCGTCGTTGGTCAGCAAGATGAGCCCTTCCGTGTCGGCGTCGAGACGCCCGACATGAAAGAGCCGCTCTTTGCGGCCGTGCACGTAGTCCTGCAGGCTAGGCCGGCCTTCCGGGTCGCTCATGGTGCTGACGACGCCGCGGGGCTTGTTCAGGGCCAGGTGAACCAGACCTGCCTCGGCCGTGGTGACCCGCATGCCGTCGACCTTGATGACAGCCGTCGTGGGGTCGACGCGCAAACCCATGGTCCGCACGATCTGCCCGTCCACCTCGACACGCCCGGCTGCGATCAGCACCTCACATGCCCGGCGGCTGCCGACGCCGGCCCCTGCCAGCACCTTCTGTAGCCGTACGCCTTCTTCAGAGCCTGGGTCAGCCATTCTGTTCGTGTCCGTCCTCTCCGGCACTCAGGCCGGATGTCTCCGCGGGAGTCTGGAGACCACTCGAAGGCGTCATCGACTCCGAATCCATCTCGTCGAGCTCGGGCAGGTATTGCGCCAACGGCGGCAGGTCGGCCAGCGACTTCATGCCCAGGCGCTCCAAGAAATACGACGACGTACGGTACAGAGTGGCACCGGATTCGGTGTCAACGCCTGCCTCCTCGACGAGGCCGCGGGTGGTGAGTGTGCGCATGACGCCGTCACAATTGACGCCGCGCACAGCCGACACCCGCGCCCGGCTGACCGGCTGCCGGTACGCCACGACCGCCAGCGTCTCCAGCGCAGCCTGTGTCAGTTTGGCCTGCTGGCCGTCCAGGACGAAGCGTTCCACCACGGCCGCGCATTCCGGCCGGGTGTACAGCCGCCAGCCACCCGCCACACTACGCAGCTCGAAACCGCGCCCGGCGTCGTCGTAGTCCTGAGCCAGCCCGCGAAGCGTCGCCGCGATCTGATCACGGGGTGTCTCGAGCACCTGAGCAAGCGTGACCTCGTCGATCGGTTCGTCCACCACCAGCAGAATGGCCTCAATCGACGCCGACAGCGGCGGCTCGGCGTCCGTGCTCAGCTGTGCCGCATCACTCACGTGCTGCACTCTCCCACAATTTCGTCTGGTCGTTCCTGCCCTCGACTCCGGGCGCCCTGCCCTCGCAAGCTCGGGCGAACGGGACACCCTACGCCTCGGTCGTCACTCCAACTCAGGTGCGTCGAACTCATCACTCACACCGATCGGGGCGTCGTCATCGTCGTCTCCGGTCCATCGGATGGTGAGATCACCCAGCGGTGTGACCTGTTCAAACGCCACCACACGCTCCCGATACAGCTCCAGCAACGCAAGGAATCGAGCCACCACGTGAGTGGTGCTCGGACAGTCCGCGGCCAGCGCGCGGAACGTCACCTGCCGGGACTTGCGCAGCCATTCGACGACGACACTCGCCTGCTCACGCACACTGACGCGGGGCTCGTGCAGGTGGGCCAGGCCAACCGTCGGCTCCGGCTTGGGCGTGAGCACCTTCGCAGCCAACTGGGCGAGCTCGTGCGGCCCGAGCCCCACCACCACCTCGGGCAGCAGGTTGGCGTACTGCTCGTCCAGTCCGACCGCGCGCGGGAACCGCAGCGACTCCTCGGCCAGCCAGCCGGAGAAGATGCCGGCGATCTCCTTGTACGCCTTGTATTGGAGCAGGCGCGCGAAGAGCAGATCACGAGCTTCGAGCAGCGCGAGGTCGTCTTCGTCCTCGACCTCACCGCTGGGCAGCAGCCGGGCCGCTTTGAGATCCAGCAGGGTGGCCGCGACCAGGAGGAACTGGCTGGCTTCGTCCAAGTCCCACTCGACGTCTTTGATGTAGGCGATGAACTCGTCGGTGACCTGGTGCAGAGCAAGCTCGGTGACATCGAGCTTGTGTTTGGCGATCAGGGTCAGCAGAAGATCGAACGGGCCCTCGAAATTCTCGAGGTGGACCTCGAAGCCCGAGCTGGACTCGTCGCCGTCGGGTACGGCATCGTCGAGGTCGACGTCGAACAGTACCGCCGGGTCAGTCTCGGTGCCTGTTACTTCCACCTCGCCAGGACCTCCCTGGCCAGCTGGCGATACGCCTTGGCGCCTGGCGACGACGGCGCGAACGTGGTGATTGGCAACCCGGCCACTGTGGTCTCAGGGAACCTGACCGTACGGCCGACCACGGTGTGGAAGACGCGATTGTCGAACGCTTCGATCAGCCGGGTCAGAACCTCGCGGCCGTGCACCGTACGGGAGTCGTACATCGTCGCCAGCAGCCCCTCGATCTCCAGCCGCGGATTGAGGCGATCGCGGACCTTCTCGATGGTCTCCTGCAGCAGCGCCACCCCACGCAGCGCGAAGTACTCGCACTCGAGCGGGACGATGACGCCGTCGGAGGCCGTCAGGGCGTTCACGGTCAGCAGGCCCAGCGACGGCTGGCAGTCGATCAGGATGACGTCGTAGTGCGGCACCATGGGCTGCAGGATCCGGCCCAGCGCCTGCTCGCGGCCCACCTCGGTGACCAACTGGATCTCCGCCGCCGACAGATCGATGTTGGCCGGCAACAGATCCATACCGTCGATGGGTGTCTTCTGTACGATGTCACCCGCTTTGAGGCTGCTGTCCATCAAGACGTTGTAAATGGACAGCTCGAAGTCATGCGGGTTGAGGCCTAGCCCGACGGACAGGGCGCCCTGGGGATCGAAGTCGACCAGCAGGACACGACGGCCGTAATCAGCAAGCGCCGCACCGAGGTTGATCGTGCTGGTGGTCTTCCCGACGCCGCCCTTCTGGTTGCACATGGCGACGACCCGGGCAGGACCATGCCTGTCCAGCGGCGCCGGCTTCGGGAAGTCGACACGAGGCCGCTTGGTGGCCCCGAGGTCGTGCTCGGCTTCTTCGGGCGTGGCCCTGGGATCTAGGGCCGCGCCGACGCCTTCGAGCGGCAGCACACCGGCCGAAGCGTCTTGTGTCGACGGTGGCACGGGTTTCAGAGCTCCTCGGTATTAGACGTCGCAACGATCCTCTGGGCGAGCCTACTCGCTCTTGTGCGCTGCCTAGGGTAGCCGCACCGGCAATGTCCGTGATCGTGAGCGGACTTCTGCCCCGGAAGCCCGTGATCATGAGCACCACCGTGTCGCTATGGCGACAGCGATCCGCTCACGATCACGGCGGGTTGGGGCACGGAACCGCTCACGATCACCGGAAGGGCCGCTGGCGTTTCTCACCAGGATGGGTGTCTACTGAGTCGCGGAGGGGAAGGTGAGGCGATGAGCACTGACGAGGAACGCGACGGGGTCTCGCTGACCAACCTCGACCAGCAACTGTTCCCCGACGCCGACGCCACCAAGCGTGACCTTGTCGACTATCTCGACGCCGTCAGCGACCGGCTCATCGCCGAACTGCGGGACCGGCCGCTGTCAGTGATCCGGGCGCTGCGCGGGCAACAGCCCTTCATGCAGAAGAACGTTCCCAAGTACACGCCGTCCTGGGTCCGGACCGTGGCTCTGTGGGCCGAGGCATCGAAGCGGGAAGTGTCCTATGCGCTGTGCAATGACCACCGCACACTGCTCTGGTTCGCCAATCAGCGGGCGGTGGAGTACCACCCCACGCTGATCCGCACAGATCAGATGGATGCCGTCACCCACCTCGTCATGGATCTCGATCCGCCGGAAGGTGGCAACTTCGCGACGGTGGTCCAGGCGGCTCACCTCGTTCGCCAGGCACTCACCGACTCTGGCCTGTCGGGCGCGGTCAAGACCAGCGGCGCGAAGGGCATACACATCTTCGTGCCGGTCGCCGCGGCACCCATCGACGACACAGCGGCCGCCACCCGGGCCCTCGCCGCCCGGGCCGAACGCCTCGATCCCGATCTTGCGACCACCGCGTACATCCGTGAAGACCGTGAGGGCAAGGTGTTCCTCGACTCCACCCGGTCCGGCGGCGCGACCGTCGTCGCGGCATACAGCCCGCGGGTCCGGCCGGGCACGCCGGTGTCCTTTCCGGTGGCATGGGCCGACCTCGACGACGTCTCCCCCGCGGACTTCACCATCAAGACAGCGCTCAATGCGCTCGGCGACGACGACCCTTGGGCGGACCACATGCCAGCCCCGCAGGAGCTGCCGGACGACCTCGTCCAGGAAGGCCACACCATCCCCATTGCCCGGGTTCAAGCCATGCATGAGGGCAAGCGCCGCGCCCGCGAACGTCGCGGCTGAGTCTGTTGCGTCCTGCAAATTGAGGCTCCGGACGCTCGGGCTGCAGGACGCTAGCGTCGTTCGGAAGTGAGACCGGCGCGACGTCGTTCCAGGAAGTTCCGCTCGGCGGCGTTCCCGGTTCTGGCGATGGCGGCGTCGTATGCCTCCGCGGCGTCGCCGGCGCGGCCCAACCGCCGCAGCAGGTCGGCGCGGATGGCATGGAACAGGTAGTAGCGGTCAAGGTCCAGCTCGTCGACGAGCTCCAGCGCGGTGGCCGGACCGTCCACCTCAGCCACCGCCACCGCGCGATGCAACGCGACGACGGGCGTCGGGGTGAAGGCCAGAAGGTGGTCGTACAACTCCACGATCTGCGACCAGTCGGTGACCTCGGCCGTCGGCGCGTCGCTGTGCACGGCGTTGATCGCCGCCTGGATCTGGTACGGGCCAGGATGGTCGCGTCGTAGGCATTGCCGCACGAGGGCTTGGCCTTCAACAATCAGATCCCGGTCCCAGTGGCTGCGGTCCTGGTCGGCCAGCAACACCAGGCCGCCGTCGGCGGCGGTGCGGGTGGTGCGTCTGGAGTCGATGAGGAGCATGAGCGCAAGCAGGCCCTTGACCTCGGGCTCATCGGGCATCAACTCGGCCAGCACACGTCCCAACCGGACCGCTTCGGCACACAGCTCCGCACGGACCAGCCGCTCCCCCGAGCTCGCCGCGTACCCCTCGTTGAAGATCATATAGACGACGGCCAGCACCGAGCGCAACCGCTCAGGTAGATCTGCCTCTGCCGGCACCCGGTACGGAATCCGCGCATCCCGGATCTTGCCCTTGGCCCGGACCAGCCGCTGCGCCATCGTGGCTTCCGGCACGAGGAATGCTCGGGCGATCTCCGCCGTGGTGAGCCCGCCCAGCAGCCGGAGTGTCAGCGCGACCTGTGCGGCCGTCGCCAATGCGGGGTGGCAACACGTGAAGATGAGCCGGAGCCGTTCGTCACGCACGGCGCTCTCCTCCACCGGCTCGTCCGGGGCGTGAAGCATGGCGGCCTGGGCCTGCTTCGCGTCGCGGGCCGCTTCGCGTCGGAGCCGGTCGATGGCGCGGTTGCGGGCCGTCGTGATGATCCATCCCGCTGGGCTGGGCGGAAGGCCATCGTCTGGCCAACGCTGTGCCGCAACGGTGAATGCGTCCTGGACCGCCTCCTCGGCGAGATCGATGTCGCCGACCCGACGGACGAGTACGGCCACCGCCCGGCCGTACTCTTCCCGGAAGACGCGGGCAATATCGGCCTCCGAGACCACCGGCATGCTACTGAACCACCATCCTGGCTAGCCGACCATTCGCCGCTCAGTCGGCCGCTTCCTCATAGAACGGCCGCACCTCGATTCGCAGCGGACTGAGCACCCGCGCGAGTTTGCCACCCCATTCGAGCGCGACGCCGAGGTCGGGAGCTTTGATGATGGTGAAGCCGCCGAGGTGTTCCTTGCCCTCTGCGAATGGCCCGTCAGTGGTCAGCACGTCGTCGTCCTTGGCCTGCAAGACCGTCGCGGTGCTCGGTGGATGCAACCCGGCGCCGAAGACCCACGCCCCGGCAGCCTTCATCTCCTGGTTCAGGGCGTCCAAGTCGCGCATGATCGGTTCCAGAACCTCGGGCTCGGGTGGAGGTCCGTCGGGCTGGTAGATGCTGAGCAGGTACTGCCTCATGGGTGTTCCCTCCCTGATTGATGTGACGTTACCGCGAGCGCGGGGCCAGTTCAGGCCGGTTCGTACGTCGCGATGATGACGCCGGTGGTTGTCGTCACGGAGTTCACGAGCCGCAACTCGGCGGCGTCTTGCCCGGCGAACATTCGCCGGCCGAGTAACAACGGGCCACCGTCGGCCATGCCCTCGGCCATCCCGTCGCCCATGCCCTCGTCGACGTAGGGCGCTGCCCAGCCGCCGTGCGCAAATCCGCCGCGGCGGTCCTCATCCGGCCGCCCGGGTGCCTGCATCACGCCGTCCAGGGTGAGACTGTTGAACACGACGATCCTGCTCATGCGGATACTCCTCCGTGTGATGACCCGTTCATCACTGACACGAACGGCTACCGGCCGGATCGACATCACCGGTCAGGAAACTCGGGTGCAGTCGGGTAACACTGGTGACACCATCGCCGTCATGAGACTGAGCCACGACACCTACATCGAGCACATCCGTTCAGATGCCGCCCGGATCGCCGCGGTGGCACAGCGGGGTTTGGAAGTCGCCGTTCCCTCGTGCCCCGGCTGGACGGTGCGCGACCTCGTCGAGCACACCGCCGAGACCTACCGGCACAAGATCGCCTGTATGCAAGAGAAGGCATTCCCCGACCCGTGGCCCCCGGAGCGCGACGACGAGCCGGCCCTGGACTACTTCAAGCGCGCCACCGAGGACCTGCTCACCGAACTGACCAGCCGCGATCCCCTAGAGTTCGCCGAGACATGGTGGTGGGACGAGCGCACCGTCGGCTTCTGGGGCCGCCGGATGGCGCAGGAGAGCGCCATCCATCGAGTCGATGCCGAGCTCGCCCACGACGACGTCACTCCGGTCGACGCCGCGCTGGCACTCGACGGTGTCGACGAGGTCCTGCGCTTGATGCTGGCCGAGGACTGGAGTGACGAGCCGTACCGCGACCTGCCGCCGGCCATTGTCCGCGTTCGGTGCGGCGACGTGGCCTGGCGCGTGGTGATGGAACCGATGGCCGTCGTTGTCCACGTCGAACGGTCGCCCGACGAGCCGGTCGACGCGTCCCTGACCGGTGAGGCCGAAGCCCTCTATCTTTGGCTGTGGGGCCGTGGCCCGGACCGGGCGCTTTCCGTCGACGGCGACCCGACCGCCGTCGCACATCTCGACGCGCGGATGCGGCTGGCGACCTTGTAATCGCTGGCGAGGTTAAGCCCAGCCCCAGTGGCGGCGCTGCGCATCAACCGCCCACGCGGAGATCCGGGAAACGTCGGCGGTCTCGGGTAACGGGGTGTCACCGTCGTCAAGGAGACGGCGCACCTCGATCTCCAACTCGGTGATCTGGCCGGATACCTCCTCCCGAGCAACCTCACCGCGCTTCACAGACAGCACCCGCTGACGCTGTTCCTCAGGAAGAGGCAGCGTCAGGTGGCCTTCACGCGCGATTTCGTGGCCCTGAAGTGCCAGCCGGAGAGCATGGCTGCCGTATTTCACGTCCCACCCGTATCTCTCGACGAGTTCGGGCCTGTTGGGCACCTTGTTCTGCTGGACCGAGCCCATCATCCGCGTGTGCTGCGAGCGCATATAGCCGAGGAACCGCTCGACAGCTTGCCGCGACAAGAACAAGGCCCGCATCTCACGCAGCTCGCGCCCGAGATCCGTGACAGTGACCAAGTCACGTTCCGGCGCGTACAACGGCAGCAACGCGGTCGGGTTGCCTTTGACCGCCAGCCGGATGTACTTGCGCAACGAGTACAGGATCAGATCGGTGTCGCCGTGTCCGGACCGAACACCTTCCGGCTGGGTCCGCCACACATAATCTTCCCGCGCCGACGCGATACCGAGGACAAGCTCCGGTGGCTCTACGTACACGCCCATCTCGTCGTGATCGTCGGTGCCGGCGAGGGCAATCCCGTGCACGCCCGAGCCGACCACCGACCGCAAGATCTCGTTGGGCAATGCGACCGAGGCGTCACCGTATTCGACGTTGGACGCCACCATGCCGCTCCTCTGCACAAAACACGTTGATCTTCTCCGCGACCATACGACCTGGACCTCGGCATACGCGATCGAATTTCATTACCCGTGGTTTGTTCAGGCAGCGTCGGGTTCCTCGGCCGCGTCGGGCTCAACGGAGACGTGGGTGTGCTCATCGCTGGGTCCGGCTCTGGGTGATCGACCACCGTCGAACACCTCCGCCAGCCGGATAACCACGTCGGTGGTTGACACCGGTGGGTCCTCACGCCGCGGGCACCCATGGGGATCGATGAACACGAACCGCGCACCCTCGATGCGAAGGATACTCCACCCACCTTCATGCACCGCGGTGTGATGCTTACGACACAACAAGATCATGTTGTCCAGATCGGTCGCGCCGCGTCGGGCCCACGCTGTCAAATGATGCGCATCGGTCCACTCGACCGGGCGATCACACCCGGGAAACCGGCACCCCTTGTCCCGCACCCGCAACGCTTTGCGCTGTGCCGGAGTGACCGTGCGCTGGGAGCGGCCCACATCCAACGGCTGCGACCCCGCCCCGGTGATAATCCGACTGATCTTCGCATCACACGCCAGGCGGCGCACCGTCTCCCCACGCAGAATCGACCCGTCACCAAGCTCACCCATCCCGCCGGCGCGGGCCTCAAGCGTGTCCAGATCCGTCACCACTGTGACATGCGCCGGCTCCCCACCCTGCGAAGGCAGGTCGCCGCCGTTGAGCTGGCGCCGGCACAACTCCACCAACGCATCCGCGCGCCGCTGCGCCGGAGAGCGCTCATCCTCTGCACCCGACGGTTTCGCTAAGGCGTCAATCGCCGCAGCCACGATGGCTCCAGACTCATCCCCGCCCGGCAACACCCCGCTGATCGACACCGCACCGTCGAACGTGGACGCCAAATCCAACCAGCGGCCCTCGTCACGCTTCTCCGCCCGCTTCACCGCGGCCTTGCTGTCCACCGCGGCGCCCAGACCCCGCAACGCCGCCCGCAACCGGCCCGGCTCATCCGCCTTCGCCGCCTCCACCAGTGCGTCCTGGCACCCAGCGAGCACATCGGCGCCCAACAGCGTCGCGGCGTCAGCGATCGCCGCCGCATGCGGCAAGCGAATCTCCCCGGCCATCAACGCCGCCTCCACCACCGGCAGATCCACCAACCGCTTGGCAACCTTCAACACCCGGGCCGTTTCACCCGGAGCAACCTTCAACTCGTGCCGCACCCAGGCACGCGTGGATAACCGCGACCCCTGCTCTGATATCCGCCGACGATCAAAGGTACGCAGCCGCGACAGATACGCCGCCTCGGCCACATCAGCCAGCTTCCGCAGCGCCGTCAACTGCTCGGTGACCTCCGCATCGGACAACCCGCGAAGATCCGCCACCGCATGCACCTGAGCAGCCGCGACCATCTCCCGCAAATTGTCCGAACTCATGTGCTAAACATTACCGCCCACCACTGACAACGTACGCAACACACTCGTCGCCAGTACTATGCAAATCAGACTTGACTCCTTGAAACTCAAGGAAACCGAAAGATTGCGCGGCAGACTGCCAGCTCAAGCCGATTTGTGTCTACGCTTGCGAAGTGCGCGTCGCGATCTACCAGCCGGACGTTTCCGGCATCAAAGTCGGTCGAGTGTGGACGTCGATGCTCTTGACGTGTGCGCGCCAGGATGTGGACCTGCTGGTGACCGCCGAGTTCGCCGTCGGTGGACTACCGCACACCGGCGTGGCCGCGGCAGAGCGGGCCATCGTCGCCAACGATCTCACCAACTACACTGCCGACGCCTCGCCGGACTTGACGATTGTCATCGGGTTTACCGAGAACGCCAAAACCGACCTGCACAGCTCTGCGGCTGTCTTACGAAGTGGCCGCGTCATCACGGTGGCGCGCAAGATCCACGCGCGAGAGCCGGGGATTACCGCTGGCGACGGGTCACCTGTCTTCACCGTGGCGGGAATCCCGTGCGGAATCGTCATCTGCGCCGATGCCACTCGTACCGCGCCAGCCAGTCGCCTGGCCGCCAGCGGGGCGAAATTGCTGCTCTGCCCCCTGAACAACGACATGAGCACGTCGAATGCCACTCGATGGCGCGAGCCAACCGACAACGCGCTCGCGGAGCGTGCTCGCGAGACCGAGTGCTGGGTCGTATCGGCCGACGTGGCCGGCAGATCACCCGGACGGCACGCGCTGGCGGCCAGTCGCATCTACCAACCGGACGGCCAGCTCGTCTGCCCTGGCTCCTCAGAGCCAGGCGCACTCCTCGTACACGACATTACTCCGGTCAACTGGGGTTCGACACCCCTGGGCGGCGAACACCGCGGTTCCCCAGGGCGGAGCCCGCAGACTCGGCGCGGCCTAGGAGAAGGGGCAGTACATGACGTGCAACCCCACCCGGCCCAGGGTCGGATGCGCAAAGGCACCTGGCACCGTCCCGACGATGCTGAAGCCCAGCCGCTCGTAGAGCGTGATCGCTGAGTGGTTCGATTCGACCACGGCATTGAACTGCATGCCGGCGTATCCGTGTTCACGGGCCCAGTCCAGCGCGAACCGGCACAGCGCTCCGCCGATACCTTTCCCCCGGGCGTCGGAGGCCACCATGAAGCTGGCCGTCGACACATGCGAGCCAGGTCCGGGCCGGTTGGTTCCCATCTTGCCGGTGCCCAGAATCCGGTCGCCGTCCGCGGCGACGACGGTCAGCGCCGGTGGCTGTTCGATCCAGGTCTCGTACGCCTCGGCGGGGGTCATGGCGGGGTCGTACGGATACGTTTCCGCTGCCTGAACAACTTCACGGATGATCGGCCAAACCTGTGGCCAATCGGCCTCGGCGAACTCACGAATCTGCACTTCCGCACCTTAACAACCGGCGCACAACGCCAAATAATCTACGTACCAGCCCCCGGTGCGAGACCTTCACATGGACGGGCTCTCAGACGCGGATACCCGGCTGGTCAGCCCAAGCTCGAAGAAAGCCGACCAGCCGCTGTCCGGATAATCCAGAAACGGCCCTCGAGATACGAAGCCCTTGCGCTGGTACAGCCGCCACGCACCGGCGAATCCGGGGCCGACGCCGGTCTCCAGCATCAGGCAGGTGAGCCCTTCGGCGCGGGCCCGCTCGATGATCACATCGAGGATCTGCGACCCCACTCGGGCACCACGTACCTCCGGAACGGTGAACATGCGTTTGACCTCGCCCAGCCCGCTGGGATGCACTTTGAGGGCGCCACAGCCGACAGCCTCGCCGGCCTCGTTCCGGGCGACGAAGACGATGGTGTCCGCACCGGTCATTTGCTCGACGGTCATGCCGAACTGGAACTCGACGGGCGACAGAGGCAGCAGGTGCTCGTTCAGCCCGGCGATCAGCCGGCGCACGTCGTCCTGCAACGGAGATTCAGTCGCGATGGAAACCGACATAACGGCGAGTTTCACACAGGCAGATGTCGCACGTGTTACAGCCTCTCGGGTCGGCAAACGGCCGGCCTGAGCGGGATCTACCGACGTTGTGGTGGCTATAACCACCACGATGTCGGTAGATCTATCGAGTTGCGAATGATGCGGCTTACGGTGATGGGTACATACCTAAGGCAGTACCGCACACAGCGACGACCTGCCGCGTGAGCGGCGGCGTTCAGGGCTGACGATCGGGAAGGGGTATCGGGCACATGGCGACGGAGCCGAGCTACAACGACGTGTATCGGCGCTCTATGCGGGATCCGGAAGACTTCTGGGCGGAGGCGGCAGCCGGAATCGACTGGGACCGGCCCTGGGACCGGGTGCTCGACGCCACCAATGCGCCCTTCTACCGCTGGTTCACCGGAGGCCGGCTGAACACCTGCTACAACGCGCTCGACCGGCATGTCGAGGGCGGGCGCGCCGATCAGCCCGCGCTGATCTACGACTCCCCCGTCACCGGCACCTCGACCACCTATACATACGTGGAGCTGCGGGACGCGGTGGCGTTGTTCGCCGGTGCGCTGGCCGCCCAGGGCGTCGGGCACGGCGATCGAGTGGTGATCTACATGCCGATGGTGCCCGAAGCAGTCGTCGCCATGCTGGCGTGCGCCCGGCTTGGAGCGATCCACTCAGTGGTGTTCGGCGGTTTCGCCGCCAATGAGCTGGCCAAGCGGATCGAGGACGCCCGGCCCGTCGTCGTTGTGTCGGCGTCCTGTGGCATCGAGCCGACCCGAACGGTGGCCTACAAGCCGTTGCTCGACGATGCCCTGGACCTCGTAACGGAGAAACCCCGCCGTTGCATCATCCTCCAGCGCCCGCAGCTGACCGCTGATCTCGATCCGACACGCGACATCGCCTGGGACGACGCGCTCGCGGGCGTCGGTCCGGCGGACTGCGTGCCAGTAGCGGCCACCGATCCGCTGTACATCCTGTACACGTCGGGAACGACGGGCCAGCCCAAGGGGATCGTGCGCGACAACGGCGGGCATGCCGTCGCGCTGAACTGGTCGATGCGCAACGTGTATGGGATAGAGCCCGGCGAGGTCTTCTGGACCGCCTCCGACGTCGGGTGGGTCGTCGGGCACTCCTACATCGTCTACGCTCCGCTGCTGGCCGGAGCCACCACCGTCCTGTACGAAGGCAAGCCGGTGGGCACACCCGACGCCGGCGCGTTCTGGCGAGTAGCCGCCGAACACGGCGTTCAAGTGATGTTCACCGCTCCCACGGCGTTTCGTGCCATCCGCCAGCAAGACCCTGAGGGGACCCACATCGACCGCTATGACCTGGCGAATCTTCGCGCGCTGTTCCTGGCCGGTGAACGATGCGATCCCGAAACACTGCGCTGGGCTGAAGAGAAGCTGCGGATACCCGTCGTCGACCACTGGTGGCAGACGGAGACCGGCTGGGCGATCGCCGCGACCTGCCTCGGCATAGAACATCTGCCAGTGGTGCCCGGCTCCCCTGGCCGCCCGGTCCCGGGCTGGGACGTGCGGGTGCTGGACGATCAAGGCCGCGAGCTGCCACGTGGCCAGACCGGCGCCTTGACCGTGCGGCTACCGATGCCACCTGGTGCGGCTCCGACGCTGTGGAACGCCGACGAGCGGTTCCGCGAAACCTACCTGTCCGCGTTTCCTGGTTACTACCAAACCGCCGACGCCGGCTACATCGACGACGACGGCCACGTGTTCGTGATGGCGCGCACTGACGACATCATCAATGTCGCCGGGCACCGGCTGTCCACGGGCGCCATCGAGGAGGTCTTGGCCACGCATCCTGACGTCGCCGAGTGTGCGGTGATCGGCGCAGCCGACGAACTCAAAGGTCAGCTTCCGGTCGGGCTCCTGGTGCTCAAGGCCGGGGTGGAGCGCCCGCACGGCGAGATCGCCGCGGAGGTGGTCCAGATGGTGCGCGACCGGATCGGCGCCGTCGCCGCGTTCAAGACGGCCACCGTCGTGCCCCGATTGCCCAAGACCCGCTCCGGGAAGATCCTGCGGGCGACGATGCGCAAGATCGCCGACGGTGAGGAGTACACGCCGCCGCCGACCATCGACGATCCCGCGATCCTGGATGAGATCGCCGAGTCCCTGCACCCCAGCTCCCGATGATCATGAACACTAGGTGACCGTATTGGTCACAAAGTGTTCATGATCATCGGTGGTCGGCTAGGCGTCGAGCGCGCGCCGCACGGTGTCGGCCAGGCTCGAAGGCGGGCGCCCGAGCAGGTTCTCGAGGTCCTTGGTCGGCTCACCGAATTCCAGTTGCCGGAGGAACGGCAGCGTGAAAGCGGTTTGTGGATCGACCTCGTCGTCGGTGAGCTCGCGATACCGAACCGGACGTCCGCTGACCTCACTCAGCGTCTTTGCCAGCTCCTCATACGTCCACGGGACACCCCGCAGCTCGTAGGCGGCGTCTTCATGGCCGTCGCCGGTCAGGACGAGGCTGGCAGCCAGGGCCAGATCCTCGATCGTGGCCGTGACCAGCGGGTGCCCGATGACTGGAGCCGTCAGCTCACCGGCGTCCACGGCAGCGGCCAGCCCGGGGTTGACGAAGTAGTGGTGGTAGAAGGAGTTGCGCAGCAGCGTGTGGGTCAGGCCGGAATCGCGCAGCGCGGCCTCGGTGATGGTGTGGTCGGCCAGGAACCCTTGGGCGTCCGGCGCGGTGATGGCGCTCGTGTAGACCACGTGCCCGACGCCGGCGTCTACCGCGGCATCGACCACCGCCTGATGCTGGCGCGCGCGGACGCCGGGCGTGATGTCGGACCCGGAGACGAACAACAGACGGTTCGCCCCCGCGAACGCGGTCCCGAGGGTGCTGGGGTCGTCGTAATCTCCGTGCCGGACTTCAACACCGCGATCGGCAAAGCTCTTGGCTGCCGCGGGGTTACGGGCGACGACGGCGACGTCAGCGGCCGGGACTCTGGCGAGCAGATCCTCGGCGGCGAGCCTGCCCAGATTCCCGGTGACACCAGTGACAACGATCATGTTCAACGGTTCCAATCTCGAGTTCGATGTAACTATCAAGCGGGGTGCCAGGGCGGCACTGCTTTGACGAAACCGACCGTATACTGCAAACTCACTCGTGGTAAGTACGTACCTTGAGGTAAGCACCGGGAGCGAATGTGAGCAGAGAGGTCATCGACGGCCTGAAGTTCGGTAAAGGTGACGTATTCGACATCAACTGCCCAGCCCGGACCATCCTCGACCACGTGACGAGCCGCTGGGGTGTGCTCGTCCTGGCCGCACTCTCCCAAGGGCCGATGCGTTTCAGCGAGCTCCGCCGCCGCGTCACCGGGGTGAGCGAGAAGATGCTGAGCCAGACGCTTCGCACGCTGGTGTCAGATGGCTTCATCGGCCGGGAGGTCACACCGGCCGTTCCGCCCCAGGTGTCGTACAGCCTGACCCCGCTCGGTGCTGATCTGGCGCAACGCGTCGTCGAACTGGTCAATTGGATTGATCACCACGTCGCCGACCCCAGGTTGGCAACCAGCAACCCATGATCATGAAGACTTATTGACCGATACGGTTGCTTAGTGTTCATGATCATGGGGTAAGTATGCTGACGGCACTATGCGACTCGAACGGCTCCGCCCAGATCACGCACAAGCGCTGCTGACCTTCGAGCAAGAAAACCGGGCGTACTTCGCCAGGTCAGTGCCGGATCGCGGGGATGCGTATTTCGCCGAGTTCAGCGCCCGCCATCATGCGCTCCTCGACGAGCAGGACACTGGCTCGATCCACTTCCACCTCGTACTCGACGAGGACGACGTCGTCGTGGGCCGGGTCAACCTGGTGGACGTCGCCGGCGGCACGGCCGAACTGGGCTACCGGATCGCCGAAAGCGCCAGCGGCAAAGGCGTGGCGAAGGCAGCCGTCCGAGAGGTATGCAGGCTGGCCGCTGAGACATATGAGCTGGTCACCCTCACCGCCGTCACCACCCATGACAACCCGGCGTCCAAGGCCGTGCTCGAGGGTAGCGGCTTCACCGCCGTCGAAGACATCATCGCCGACGGTCGTCCCGGTGTCCGGTACCAGCTCCACCTCCCCGCCCCAGCTCCCCATGATCATGAACACTAGGTGACCGTATTGGTCAACTAGTGTTCATGATCATCAGGCGGGCCGATGAATTCGGCCCACTGACATGGTCAGTAAGGGTGAGGTTTTCGAGCCTCGGCACTATCAAGGCGCAGAGATCGATCCAGAAGGAGTGAGATCAGTGTTGCTCAACGACAAGGTGGCCGTGGTGTACGGCGGCGGCGGCTTCGTGGGCGGGGCCGTGGCCAGGTCGTTCGCGGCCGAAGGCGCGCGCGTCTTCCTGGCAGGGCGAACCTCGGCCAAGCTGGAGAAGGTGGCTGCCGCCATCACCGACGCCGGAGGCAAGGCACATGTGGCCGTGTTAGACACGCTTGACGAGGAAGCAGTCGACCAGCATGCCGACGACGTCGCTGCCAGCGCCGGCCGGATAGACATCGCGTTCAACGCCGTCACCTTCGGCGACGTCCAGGGCGCACTCTTGATCGACATGCCGGTTTCTCACGCAACCCAACCGGTCAATGACGCGATGCGGTCACATTTCCTGACCGTGCGCGCCAATGCCCGGCACATGGCCTCGCAACGATCCGGCGTCATCATGACCTGCACGGGGTACGGTGCGCCCAGCCCTGAACTCGGCGCCACTATGGTGGCCTGGAACGTGCTCGAAGGGCTGTACCGGCAGTGGGCGTGCGAACTCGGCAGTCACGGTATCCGGGTGGCATGGTTGCGCACCGGCGGCTTCCACGAGTCGATTCTTGGCGCGGCGGACTACACGTCGATCTACAACTACTCCGACGGCGCCACCGTGGCCGTCGCGGATACCGTCACTGACGACTCGGTTCAGGAGATGGTCGAGGCGTTGGAAGCGGACACCATGCTCGGCAGGCTGCCGACACTCGCCGAGGCGGGGGCGAGCGCCGTCTACCTCGCCTCCGACCACGCGCGCGGTGTCACCGCGACCGCGATCAACCTCACCAGCGGAGCCATGCCGGACTGACGTCGTGACACCCGGCGCCGGACCAACTAATAGCTGGCACCTGAGTACCGGTTCGGCGACCATAACCTGGTGGACTACGACGATACCGCTTCACGACGACGGCCGGGTGACGGCTGAGCCGCCCATGATCGCCTCGATCAACGCTTCGACCGGTTTGCGCGGCGCGCGCGGGTTGGCCACCAGCGTGATATCGATGTCGCCGAGCTCCGGCAGACCCAAAGACGCTGGCAGGGCCTCGATGTCGCGCGGAATCAAGCTGGAGGGAAAGACGGCGATGCCGATGCCCGCACGCACCGCGGCCAGCACGCCGTTGACCTGACGCGTCTTGCATGTCACCCGCCAGCTCCGGCCGGCGTCGGCGAGCACCCGCACCGCGGTGGCACGGCTCAGGCTTTGAGTCGCGTAGGTGATCAGTGGAATCGGCTCGCCCGCCGCCAGTTGAGTGCCGGGTACCCCGATCCACACCAGGCGGTCCCGCCGGACCAGCCATCCTTCCGTCTCGCCGGGCGGCTCCTTGATGAAGATCAGGTCCAGCTGATCGGCCGCCAGCCTGCGCTGCAGCGCTGCGGTCTGCGTCACGGTGAGCTCGAGGTTGAGCCGAGGATGCAGCTGGCGGAAGTCACGCAAGACGCGCGGCAGCTGAGCGATGGCGAGATCGTCGGCGGCGCCGAAGCGGAGCCTGCCTTGCATCGCCGAGCCGTTGAAGTAGCTAGCGGCTTCATCATGCGCGGCGAGAATGGTGCGGGCGAAGCCGGCCATCGCCTGGCCGTTGTCGGTCAACGTGACCGTCCGGGTGTCGCGGCTGAGCAACTGACGACCGACGCTCTCCTCGAGCCGGCGGACGTGCTGGCTGACCGTCGGCTGGCTGATGCCGATCTGCGCCGCCGCGCCGGTGAAGCTCAGCGTCTGGGCAACGGCCAGAAATGTCCGGAGATGGACCGGATCGAACACGAGAACCACCAAGCGTGCCGGGAGATGTGACGCGCAACTCATTACGAATCGCAATGACATTAATAGTAGCAATTTGTTTTGCGAATTCTGGCGCCGACACTAACGTAGAAGAGACCTACCCATTCGAAACATTCCCAGGAACCACTGTGACCACGGCCGATGCCGAATCCAGCCCTGCCCCTACAACTTCATCGCCCGACAGCGAGTCCGCGCCTTCACCCGAACAGGCGCAATCCCCGCGAAAGCGCTCCTCGATCCGCGCCGCCTTCTCCGCGTTCCGGATCCGCAACTACCGCCTCTATGTGTCGTCGCAGATCCTGACCAACAGCTGCGGCTGGATGCAACGCATCGCCCAAGACTGGCTGATGCTCACCCTGACCGGGGACGTCGCGATGGTCGGGCTGACGGTCGCGCTCCAGTTCTCCCCTATCCTCGCCTTCGGCCTCTTCGGCGGCATCATCGCCGACCGCTACGACAAGCGGCGCATCCTGATGATCACCCAGTCGATGATGGGCGTCGTCGCCCTGACCCTGGGCATCCTGACGCTGACCGGCGTCGTACAGCCATGGCACGTGCTCGCGATGGCGGCGACGCTCGGGCTGACCACCGTCGTCGACAATCCGGCCCGACAGTCCTTCGTCCCCGAACTGGTCGGGCTCAAGCACCTGCGGGCCGCGATCTCGCTCAACGCCTCGGTCTTCCAGCTCGGTGCGCTGATCGGCCCGATGCTCGCGGCCGTCGCGATCGAACTCGTCGGCGAAGGGCTGTCGTTCGTCGCCAATGCCGGTGCATGCATGGTGGCGGTCGGCCTGCTGGTGTTGATGCGCCCCCGTGAGCTGAATGCCGCGCCCGCCGTGGCGCGTGGTCGGGGGCAGTTGCGTGAAGGTCTGGCCGGTGTGCGACGCCATCCCCGGCTGCTGTGGCCCACCGTGCTGGTCGGCTTCGTCGCGATCAGCGGTGTCAATCTCGCCACTGTGCTGACCGCCTACGCCGACGAGGTCTTCGAATCCGGTGCCGGTGGTTACGGCATGCTCAGTGCCATGGTGGCGCTCGGCGCCATCGCCGGTTCGCTGGCTACCACGCAGCGCAGCGCACGGCTACGCCAGCTCGTGTTCGGAGCCGCCGCGATCGGGGCGCTCGAGATCACCGCCGCCACCATGGGGCATCAGGTCTTGTTCGCCGCCGTTCTCGTCGCCGTCGGCATGGCGATCTTGATGTACCTGACCTCGAGCAACGCCTTGGTGCAGTCCACCTCGGCGCCAACCATGCGCGGGAGGGTGATGGCGCTGTACATCGTCGTCCTCCTCGGTGCGCAAGCACTGTCCGGAGTGCTGATCGGCGCCGTGGCCTCGACGTTCGGGCCGCAGGTGGCCATGGCGGCGTGTGGAGCGGGGCCACTGATCGGCGCTGTCGTGATCGGCGTGCTGCTGGCCCGGCGTGGACGGCTCAGTGCCCGGGTCGTCCTGCGCAACCGGCCGGGCCGGGGGTTCGTCTATATCGTTCCCCAGAGCCGCCCGGCTGGTGGTGGCCACTCGCCCGCTGGCTGGTGGGCCATGCGCCTGCGCAATACCCGTATTCGGCGGGGCCTGCCGCGACCCGCTGCCATCAGAAACGCACGGATCCGGCCCAGCCGGCGTCCGGACCTTGGAAACGCGGGGATCAGGCCCAGCCGCATGCAACGGGCCTCGCTGCCCCGCCGCCAATCCCGTCCCACACCGCCGGTCACGAGCACGCGCGGTTTCACCCCGCCGCGGCCACCCCGAACGCTCCAGCCCGCGGAGATTCGGCGCGGCCAGGTCCGCCCGAGCCAGATCCGAACCAGCCAGGTCCGAGCCAGCCAGATCCGACCAAGCCAAATCCGCCCAAGCCAAATCCGAGCCAGCCAGATCCGACCAAGCCAAATCCGCCCTGGTCAGCCCGACCAACCTCACCCGCGCGGCGAGCACCCGCAAGACCTTCCCCGGTGATCGTCAGTGCGTTGTGGTCGCTATCCCACGAATCTCGGTGCTAAATGTCGCATTTGTGGAACCACAACGCACTGACGATCACCGAGAGGTGCGCGCCACGAGCCACTCCTCCCGAGTGATCTGGTAGCGCACCTCGCCCAATTCGGTGCCAGGCAGGGGGTTGTCGAACTCGACGTGGAAGGTCTCGATGTGGCGCATGCCGCATTTCTCCATGACCCGCCGTGATCCCGCATTGACGAACATGGTCTCGGCAACGACGCGCTCGGCCTCCAGCTCGGCAAACGCATAGTTGATCATTGCCTGGCTTCCTTCGGTGGCCAAGCCCGCGCCCCAATGCGCAGTGCGCAACCTGTACCCGAGCTCCGGTGCCGCGGGACCGTCGGCGCCCACAGCCAGGCTGAACCAACCGACGAACGTGCTGTCGGCAAGCTCGGCGATCAGCTGGCCGTGCCGGGGGTACACCTCGTACGCCTTCAGCAGGATTTCTACCTCGGCCACCACCTGCTCCCGGGTGGGTGGTCGCCAGTCGAGATACCGCATCACGCCGTCGTCGTTGTTGAGTAAGACCAGCCGGTCGACATCGGAACGGGTCACCTGCCGAAGCGCCATACGTTCTGTACGCAGAAGAGGTTCCGTCACGGCCGCCATCCTAAAAGCGGCGCTCTGACGGCATCCTCAACTGTCGGTGATGTCGGCGAACCGCCAGCTGGTCTGGCTGTAGGGGGCCTTGCCGAATCCGAACGCCGAGCGCGGCTCGACCCTGAATACCCATGCTTCACCGGTGCCGCCGGAGTGGCGGAACGCACCGTCTGCGACGTCGAACCGCCAGGTCTCGCCGTACTTGGTCACCCAGGCCTTGGCCAGTCCGTGCAGGGTTTCCTCATCGGCCACGCGCACCGCCGTGCCTTCGACGACCAAATCCAGACCGCCGTACAGAGTGTTGGTTCCCGTCGTCAGCACAACGTGGGGGTTGCCCTGCAAATTCCGGCATTTCCGCTCCTCGGGACCGGTAGTGAAGTGCAGGGCGCCGTCTTCCCAGACCGTCAGCAGCGGTGTCACGTGCGGGCGGCCGTCCGGGCGCACGGTCGAGATCCAGGACAGTTCGGCTTCCGCCAGGGCGCGGCGGGCCTCGGCCCACGCGACGGGCTCGGCGTCCTCGTCGCTGTAGCGGCGGTCCAGCTCGGTGGTTGGTTCATCGGTGGTCATCACGGGCTCCCGTCGTCGTGTTCGTCACCCGTACCGACCACAGCCACCGGCAAAATTCATCGGCCCGGCCCTCCTGTCCGGCTCAACAGCACGCCCCACCCCACAGCCAACCCACAGCCCGCCTCCCAACTGGGCTTCCCCTCGTATCGTGGAGACACGGCAATCCCCTGTCACTCCCGCCCACCCCTTTCGGGTGATCGTCAGTACGTTGTGGCTCCACAAATCCGACAATTAGCACCGAGACCTGCCGAATGACGACCACAACGTACTGACGATCACCCGAAAGGGGCGGGCGGCGGTGGTGCGGGGAAGGCGGGCGGGCGGGAGGGTGCGGGGAGCACGGCACGGCGGGTGCGCGCCCTCGAGGGAGCACGGCACGGCGGGTGCGCGCCCTCGACGCGAGCGCGCCCTCGACGGGTGCGCGCTCAGGTTGGCGCCCACGTCGGGTCACGGCCCGTCAGCCCGAGGATCTGGTCGAGCACGGGAGCATCGGCGGGCACAGGCACACGCTCCGCGTACACCCCCATCTCCCGGCCTTGCTCGGCGGTCTTCTCCACTTCCTGATAGACAAACGCCAGGACGTCGTCGTCCCACATCACCTGCTGACCGCTCGCCCGAGCAAGATCCCAGCCGTGCACGACGAACTCCCCCATCACCATGCCGCCGATCATCGAGGCGGGCAGATCCATCGGGCTGCCCAGCTGGGTGAGGCCCTCCCATGCCTCCGGCTGGCTCCACGATGCCGCGATCCGGCGTGACTGCCGCTCGTACGTGTCGGCCCAGCCTGCGTCGACCAGGTCAACGTCACGATCACTGTCGGCCGGCGGCGGGAACACTTCCTTACGTGCGGCGCTCTCCAGCGACGGACCCCAAAACAGCACGTGGTTGAGCAGCTTGTGTACGTCGTACTCGCTGCACGGTGTCGGTGCGCTGAGCTGACCGGCTTCGATCCCGCGGACGACCGCGATGGCCGGCGTCGCCGCCCCCTCCATGAGTGCATGCCCTCGCATCAGATTCTCCCCTAGACCTCGAACGGGCGTCATTGGACCGACGGTATCCAGCACCGTCAGGGCCTGTCTTGAACAAACGCGACGGCTATCCTTCCGGTATGCCGAGCGCTCGAGCCCAGCGCGACGTCCGGGAGGTCGGTGGCGCCTGGACCGGCTTCCAGCGCCATTGGTTCGCCGACGCCCATCCGGACCTCGCGCCGTTCGTCGAGCGCTACTGGTTCGTCGCCTGGGACCTGCGCGACCAGCCTCCGTATCGCCAACTGGTCGTCCCGTACCCAAACGTGCACCTGACCTTCTTCAACGACACCACCGCGGCCGTACACGGCGTGACCCGGGGGCACGTGGTACGTGTCTTGGAAGGCGCGGGCAGGGTGTTCGGCGCGGCGTTCCGGCCGGGCTGTTTCCGGCCGTTCCTGCGCTCCTCCGCCTCCGCGATCAGTGATGTCTCGGTACTCACCGGCCGGTCGGTACCGGCTCAGGAAATATTGGGTCCCGACGTACCGCTGGCCGCCATGGCAGCGGCAGAAGACGAGACCGCGATGCGCCACATCATGGACGAATTCCTTCGCGCGATTCTGCCGGCCGACGACGCGTCGGCGCAGACTGCGGCAGCCGTCGTCGCGCACATCGCCGACGATCCACACATCACTCGCGTCGATCAGCTGGCCGACCAAGTGAACATGAGTGTCCGCGGTTTGCAGCGTCTATTCGCCGAGTACGTCGGCGTCGGCCCGAAATGGGTCATCCGCCGCTACCGGCTACATGAGGTCAGCGTGCGCCTGGACGCGGGCATCGACGTCGACTGGTCCGAACTCGCCGCCGAACTCGGATACGCCGACCAAGCGCATTTCACCCGCGACTTCACCGCCATCGTCGGCGAATCTCCGACCCGCTATGCCCAGCGGTACCCGGCTCCGCCGAGGCGTTCCGGTTGATCCGCACCGTCAGCCGCGCAGTACAGCAGGCATGATAGGCACGTGAACGAACCCGGTCGCGCAATGGTGATCAAGACCGGCACCGTCGACGACGTGCCGGCGGTGCTCGCCATGCTCGATGGCGCGGTCCGCTGGCTCGTCGACAACGGCCGCGAAGACCAATGGGGCACGGCCCCGATGTCGGCCGAGCAGCGCAACCTGGATCGGACGACGACGTGGGCCCGTGCGGGCGAGCTGTACCTCGCCTGGAACGACGCCGATCCAGTCGGCGCGCTCGCCGTCGGCGATGCTCCCGCGCACATACCACCGGCCGCCGAGCCCGAGCTTTACATCAACCTGCTGATCACCGATCGTGCTCACGCCGGGCTCGGGATCGGCGCGCGCATGCTGCGGCACGCTCGCGAGATCGCTACCGAACGCGGGCTCGGCCTCCTGCGCGTCGACTGCTACGCCGGGAACGACGGCGCGCTGGTCCGGTACTATGAGCAGCAAGGATTCACCGCGACCGCCACGTTCACCGTCGAGGTGCCGAAGGGGCCGTGGACCGGCCAGGTGCTCGAACAACGTCTCGGCTGAACGCGGCTCTCCCCGAGGCGACTATCGTGTCCAGGTGATCGAGATCGGCTCCAAGGCCCGCAAACTTCCGGCGCCACCGCCCGCGGTGTGGGATTCGTTGACGCATCCACGACGGCCTGGGGCCCGTCCCTGGCTGAACCTGCTGCCCGACGAGGTCGAGCCACGCGTCCTGGAGGCTGAGGCGCCGGAGCGGGTCGTCTGGTCGTCGCTCTGGACGCACCGCCCGGATGATCAGATCCACCTTGCTTTGACCCCTGTCGGGACCGAGACGTCATTGCGCTTCACCTTGCTCACTCCGGGCGAGATGCCCGACCAGAGCCAGGCCGGTCATCTGCGGCGACGTCTCAACGTCTTACTCTTCGCCGACCTCAGGTTCTCCTACGGTCAGTGATGCCTGCGCGGCCGTCATCTCTGCCGTATATCGCGCTATCAATCGCCACACCGCGCGCCCACCCTCGGGTGGACGGCGCGGCGAACGGCTGCCCACCTCCGCAGAGCGCAACCGAGCGCGCTAGTACCCACACGCGTGAAAGCCACGTAGCCTCGGTCTATGGCGATCTCCGACGGCTTGTACCAAATCGGGCCCGCCGCGGGCCGGCTGCTGATCACGACCGGTCGCACCGGTCTGGGAGCCCGCGCCGGGCACGACCTCACGCTCGAACCAACCGGCTGGCAGGGCAGTGTCGTGGTGAACACGGCCGAGCCGAAACAGTCGTCCGTGCAGGTAGACGTGCGCGCTGACACCATCGAAGTGCTGGAAGGAACCGGGGGTGTCAAGCCGCTCACCGACTCTGATCGCGCGGACATCAAACACAACATCCGCAGCAAAGTCCTCTACACCGATCAATATCCGATCATCACGTTTCGCTCGACCGACATCGCTGGTGCCCTCGACGCGTTCACCATCGGTGGCGAACTCACCATCCGAGACACGGCACGTCATGTCGTCGTCCAGGGCTCGGTCGCCGACGACGGCCGGGTGCGGGCCGTCGCCATGGTGAAGCAGACCGAGTGGGGCATCAAGCCGTATTCGGCGTTCCTCGGCGCGCTCAAACTCGCCGACGACGTCAAGATCGAGGTCGACGCCGTGCTCAGTCCCGACCCTGCCATGTAGTGACACACGCCTCGTTGCCCTCGACATCAGCCAGCACCCAGAAGGCCGGGGCGGCGGCGTATGACACGAGCACTCCGCCGGCGTCCAGCGCCGCCTGGACCCGGCGCGGCGCCTCGTCGTGGGGAACGGATACATCGAGATGGATGCGGTTGCGCTGCGGACGCGCCACGTCCATCTGCTGGAACCAGATGGCCGGAGCCGCCCCGAGTGAATCGACAAGTGGGTCCTTGGGCCCGGTGGCGCCCGCCTCGTCGACGTAGCCCAAGATCGCTTTCCAGAACGGCCGGATCGCCGGGATGTCGAGTGCGTCGATGGCGATCTCCACGACCTGGGCCGAGCGGGACTCGGCAGTCGCGACGTCCGGATCGGTTCGCAGGCCCTCCTGCTCGATAGCGGTTGTGATCCGTTGCGCGAGCGCCGAATCCCGGGTGGTGACGGCGGCGACGTCCAGGGTCTGCAACGAGACGACGACCCGGCGAGGCCGGACGTCCAGCGTCAGGTGATTGTCCGCGTCGGCACCGGCGGCGGCAACCACCCGAGCAGCGACATCGGCGGCTTGCCGCAACGACGGCACCGGCACGTGCGTGCGCAACTGGCCGAGGACGTAGCGCCACCCGATTCCACTGACGGCGTCAGAGGCCTCGGGCCGGCTCAGAACCTGCGCCGGGTCTCCATGATCGTTTTGCATGCCGCCATCCTCTCGTGATCATTGGCGTTTCACCACCGTATGCGGTGGCGTAAAGCCAATGATCATGAGAAAGACGCGTCGTCGCCGACGAACTCTCGTGGGACTACCGCGCACACGCCGCCGACGCTCTGCGACGAGCAAGCAGCGTCCTGGACGTCGACACCGGTGGCGGCGAATTGCTGGCCAGCCTCGCGCCGCTGCCCCAGACGATCGCCACCGAACCCTACCCACCCAACCTGCCGGTCGCGGCCAAGCGGCTCGCTCCCCTCGGCGTGAATGTGCGCCCGGGCCGCGCCGAGGCGTTGCCGGTGCCTGACGCCCACGTGGATCTCGTGCTCAACCGGCACGGCGCGTTGGATGCCGCCGAGATCGCGCGGGTACTGCGGCCCGGCGGTGTCTTCCTCACCCAGCAGGTGGGCGGCCGCAACGACATCGAGTTCAACGAAGCGCTGGGCATGTTGCCTGCCGATCCCGACACGCATTCGCTGACCACGGTGACGGTGGCCCTCGAATCGGCTGGGTTGGTCGTCGAGGTCGCACTCGAGGAGTTTCCGCGGGTCCGGTACCTGGATGTCGGTGCTGTCGCCTACCAGTTACGGCTCGTGCCGTGGCAGGTGCCGGGGTTCGACGTCGCGACCCCAGGCGATCGTCTACGCGAGATCCACGACATCATCGAGCGCGCCGGGAGCTTCACGGTCCACGATCACCGGTTCCTGATCCAAGCCCGCAAACCGTGACGGCGCGGATACCACGACGTCAACCAGCGGGCCCGAGCGGGAACTCCGCGATCGTGTGCCAGGAGCCGGGAGTGTTCGCTCCGCACATCACCTGAACAGCGGTGACATCCATCGTGAACGGCAGTTGGGACATGATCTCGCGCTCCGCAGCCCGAAGCTCCTCTTGCGAACCGCGATCACCCACGGTCAGGTGTGGGACCGGATCCCCGTGCTCCCCCTCGTAGGGCAGGTAGCCGGGGAACGCGTCCATCACGGATGTGGTCAGTGCGTTGAAGGACGACGCCGGCTCGGGCGCCACCCAGAGAAGCTGATCGCCGAACCAGCTGGTTGTCCTCCATTCAGCTCGGAATCGCGGGACCGTGACCACCGCGTCCGCGACGGCGGCCAGTACGTCGTCGTCGATGCGCCCGGGCGGCACGAACGGATACATGACGGTGACGTGGGCCGGAACCCCCGCCAAAGCCGCCGGGTCGAACCGTTCCCGATGCCGCCGTACCACTCGTTCGGCCTCCGGGACCGTAACGAGCACAGCGCTGAAGGTCGATTCCGCCATGCCCACCACCGTAAACCCTGCGCCGCTACGCGGATCGGTGATCGTGAGCGCTTTCGCGCCCTTGCCGCCGCAATCCACCTGGGGTTTTACGCCGGGGCAGCACCAGAAATCCGGCAACGATCACCGACGCATGGCGCAGCCAGGCAGCGAAAACGGTAGCGGTACGCTTGCCCCGAATTCAGCCGGAAGAGTCACGCGCACGCGGATGCGCGGCGGCGTACACCTCGCGCAGGTGTTCCACTGTCACCAACGTGTACACCTGGGTCGTCGTCACCGATGCGTGGCCGAGAAGCTCCTGCACCACCCGGACGTCGGCGCCGCCGTCGAGCAGATGAGTGGCAAACGAATGCCGCAAAGTATGAGGCGAGACCGTCTCACCGAGGTCAGCGCGTTCCGCGGCCGTACGCAGCACCGTCCAGGCGCTTTGCCGCGAAAGCCGACCGCCGCGGGCGTTCAGGAACAACGCCGGAGTGCCACGCCCCGACGCAAGCAGCGCCGGGCGGCCTCGCACGGTGTAGGCCTCCACCGCCTCCTGCGCGTACGAGCCGATCGGCACGATCCTCGTCTTTCCGCCCTTGCCCCGCAGCGTCACCGTGCCGGATTCGAGGTCGACGTCGTCACGGTCCAGCCCCACCGCCTCGGAAATACGCGCACCACACCCGTACAGCAATTCCAGCAGCGCGCGGTCCCGCAGAACTCGCGGCCCCTCCCCCGTCGACGCGGCGGCCAGCAGCTGTTCAACCTGCGCCAGCGGGATCGCCTTTGGCAACCGGCGAGGCGGAGTGGGCGGGCGGACCGCGCCGGCAGGGTCTACGTCCGTGATCCCTTCGCGGCATAGGAAGCGATGCAGGCCGCGCACGGCGACGACGGTTCGAGCGGCCGAGCTAGCGCTCAGGGCCGGGTATGCGTCGTCGCCCTCACGGAGACTGCGCAGGAACGCCGTGACGTCGGCCTCGACCACGTCGGTCGGCTCGACGCGCCCCAGCGCGACCAGGAACTGTACGTATCGGCGCAGGTCGCGCCGGTAAGACGCCAGTGTGTTGGCGGCCAGTCCGCGCTCGACGGCCAGGTGGTCCAGATAGGCCCGGGCCACCTTGTCCAGTCCGGTGTGTCCGCTCAGTTGAGCACCTCGTCCAAGTCGGCCGCCGCGAGTTCGTGGGCCTCGGCGACGGGCGCATATACGACGTGCCCGGCGTAGGTGTTCAGGCCGCGGGCCAGGGCGGCGTCAGCCCGCAGCGCTGCCCGCCACCCTTGATTGGCCAGCTCGGTCACGTACGGAAGAGTGACGTTGGTGAGCGCGTAGGTGGAGGTGTTCGGCACCGCTCCGGGCATGTTGGTCACGCAGTAGAAGATCGACTCGTGGACCTTGAACGTCGGGGCGTCGTGCGTCGTGGGCCGCGAACTCTCGAAGCATCCGCCCTGGTCGATCGCGACGTCGACCAACACGCTACCGGGCCGCATCCGGGCGACGAGATCGTCTGACACCAGCGTCGGCGCTTTGGCTCCCGGGACCAAAACCGCGCCGATGACGAGGTCAGCGTCCTGGACCGCGCTCTCCACTTCGAACAGGTTGGACGCGACCGTCTGCATCCGGCCCGCGTAGAGGTCCTCGACCTCGCGCAGCCTGGCGATGTTCTTGTCCAGCACCCAGACGTCGGCCAGCATGCCCATGGCGATAGCGGCGGCGTTGATTCCGGCCACTCCGGCTCCGATGACGACGACCTTCGCCGACTGGGTACCAGGCACCCCGCCGAGCAGCACGCCCCTACCGCCCTGACCTCGTTCGAGCACATGGGCGCCGACCTGAGTGGCCATCCGGCCGGCAACCTCACTCATCGGTGCCAGCAGCGGCAGATGACCGGTAGCGGTCTGCACCGTCTCATAGGCGATGGCGGTGACGCCGGCGTCGAGCAGCGCATGGGTGCACTCTTTCGAGGCGGCCAGGTGCAGGTAGGTGAACAGGACCTGGCCGCGCCGCATCCGGTGGTACTCGTCCGGGATCGGCTCTTTGACCTTGCAGATCAGGTTCGCCTCGGCCCACACGTCGTCCGCGCTAGTGGCGATACGCGCGCCGGCGGCTTGATATTCCTCGTCGCGGATCGACGATCCCAGCCCGGCGCCCGCCTCGACCACAACCTCATGGCCGTTCAGCGTCAGCTCGTGCACCCCGGCTGGTGTCATCGCGACACGATGCTCGTTGCTCTTGATCTCGGTAGGAATGCCGACCAGCACCTACGTCCCCTTACTGTCCCGCCCGGCGACGTTGCCGGACGCACGATGTCGAGGCCCCTCGCGCCGAAGTCTAGAGCAGTCAGGCGGCCTGGCGCGTTCGCACGACACGCCTTATGGACGACGCGGACCCTGCCTTCATGATCAACCACGATACGCCGTAGACATGGCGCTGAGCCCGTCGCCATGTGAGCGCGTCGTGTCGCGGGTTGTTCCGTCCGGTGTGCCCCCACGCTGGCGAGTAGGCGGCCAGGCCTTTCACCGGCTCCGGTTCGAGTGTTGTGCGCTTTCTGGTTCAGCTGTGCTCGACGGCGGGCCAGGGCACGTCCGGGGCGCGCAGGGCGTCGTACCCGCCGTCGTGGCTGGCCGCCCAGGCAGCCAGCACGCCGATGCACAGCAGCGAGTTCTGCACCTTCCCGGCCAGTGCCGCCTTGACCAAATCCGCCAGCGGCACCCAGGAAACCGGCATGTCGGCTTCCTCGGCGTGACCGTTGTACCGCTCGTCGTCGGGAACGTGGGTGATGTCCCTGGCCAGGAAGACGCGCACGGCTTCGTCGGTCATGCCGGGCGAGCTGAACACGTCCGTAAGCACCCGCCAGTTCGCGGCCCGGACGTGACCTTCCTCGTAGAGTTCGCGTTGCGCCGCGACCAGAGGCGGCTCGTCGGCGATGTCGCGTAGGCCTGCCGGAAGCTCCGTGAGGCGGTGCTGAACCGGGTGCCGGTACTGGGAGACGACCAGTACGCGATCCTGCTCATCGAGGGCGATGATCGCGACAGCTCCGGGGTGGGCGATCACGTCACGCGGGAACGTCGTGCCGTCCACGGGCGAGCGGACGACGTCCTGGCGCAGCGTGACCACCTTTCCCTCGAAGATCACCTCGGATGTCTCGACCGGCCACTGCTCGGGGCGGTCCTGCAATGCTTCGTCCACGGGCGTCCACACTACGTGGCGGGGTTGATCGCCGGGTGAGCGACCGCGTCGGCGCGGTGGTGGCGGCGTCCGCGCTGCGGGGGGGTGAGCTTCGTGGCCTCACGTAACGTTTCCGGCCCCTAATCCGGCCCTATCCGTTACGCCAGGCCACGAAGCCCTGGCCACGGGCTGCGAGGGCAGTATCAAGTGCATAACCAGGGCACCTGTCAGTGCCGGCTTATACCTTCGCTGTCATTCCGAGTCAGTCCAGTCCGCATGATGCAGTGTTCCGCCGGGTTCTTGGTGACCCCGCGAACGCAGCCTCACAGCTGCGCGCCGTACTGCCGGCCGGCTTGGCCGAGCGGCTCGACCTGGAACAGCTGGCCCGGGTCTCCGGCAGCTTCGTCGATCCCGCCCTACGCTGGCGACACTCAGATCTGCTGTTCTCCGCCCCACTGGACGGCCACGATGCGTTGATCTACGTCCTCGTCGAACACCAGAGCTGCAACGATCCACTGATGCCGTTTCGGATGCTGCGCTACATGGTGCGGATCTGGGACCGCTACCTGACGGAGCACCCCGACGCGACGCTGCTTCCGCTGGTGATCCCGCTCGTCGTGCATCACAACCGCCGCCCGTGGTCCGGTCCCACAGACGTGGTCGATCTGCTCGACATCAACCGCGACACTGCTGAAGCCGCGCAAGAGTACCTGCCCCGTCTCCGGTTCCTCCTCGACGATCTCGCCCGAGTGGACGAACACGCGCTGCGGGCCCGGCCGCTGACACCAACGGCCCGAATCACACTCCTGCTGCTCAAGATCGCCCCCGGCAACTCTCGACTCGCTGATGACCTGCGGAATTGGGCCGACGACCTTCGCGCGATCCTGGCACGCTCCGACGGTATCGACGAGATGATCGCGCTGTTGACGTACATTGAAACCGTAGGCGAAGCACCCAGCGACGAGCTACACGACCTGTTCACACAACTCGGGCCCGAAGCAGAGGAGGCGTACATGACCACCGCTGAGATGCTGCGCGCCGAAGGCCGCGCCCAGGGCCGTACCGAGACGCTCATACAGCTGTTGACCCTCAAGTTCGGACCACCCACACCGGCCGTGCTGGACACCGTGCACGCCGCCACAGCCGACCAGCTGGAAACCTGGACTGCCCGCATCCTCAGCGCCGACACCCTGGAACAGGTCCTGCACTGAACCGGACGGCACATAGTGGTGACATCTGACTGATCCTTCTCGGCTAGCCACCAAAACCCCGTGAGATGCAGGGATTCCGGCGTTCACGCTCGCAGACAGCATGCATCCTGCCGGTAGATACGGCTTTCGGATGCGTGCGCACTCGTGATCCCCTGGCCGCGCGTTCCTGGTTCTCCCCCACCTGCGGGGAATGCACCACTGAGGCGACCACTAACTCCGACGCCAACTGAGCTTCGTGGCCTCATGTAACGTTTCCCAGCCCCAATCCGGCCCCATCCGTTACGCCAGGCCACGAAGCTGGAATCGCCCACCCCGCTGATGCGGGGAGCACTCCACGACGGGTGGACTCGCGTGTATCGCCGCCGGATCATTCCCGCCTGCGCGGGGAGCACGACGAAGTCAAAGCTGCACGATTGGCCGAACACGGATCATCCCCGCGCCTGCGGGGAGCACATGCCCTCGGAGCCGTTAGCGGTGCGCATCGACGGATCATCCCCGCGCCTGCGGGGAGCACACGAGCGCCGCTAGCTCTGGGTACTGGCGTTCAGGATCATCCCCGCGCCTGCGGGGAGCACTTTCTATATGCCTAGTTAGTGGTGGCAAGAGGTGGATCATCCCCGCGCCTGCGGGGAGCACCGACAACCTGTTGCTGTTGACGGTCGCGTTGCCGGGATCATCCCCGCGCCTGCGGGGAGCACCGTCCGCGTACTCTGCTTCCTCTTCCTCGTTGGGGATCATCCCCGCGCCTGCGGGGAGCACCGACCGATTCCGATTTCGACGGCGGCTGTACCGGGATCATCCCCGCGCCTGCGGGGAGCACGTGGAGGCTCAGCAGACCGGTGTCGAGGCTCGAGGATCATCCCCGCGCCTGCGGGGAGCACTCATTCACCGCCTTCGCGATGATTCCCCAGCCGGGATCATCCCCGCGCCTGCGGGGAGCACGTCCAGTCGACCGGGACGATGACGGCGGAGACCGGATCATCCCCGCGCCTGCGGGGAGCACCACTCGTCTATGTCCTCTTGAGTCGGCAGAGGCGGATCATCCCCGCGCCTGCGGGGAGCACGGATTGTCGCGGTCGAAGAGCTTCCGGTCGTGGGATCATCCCCGCGCCTGCGGGGAGCACTCCTTCTCGTATTCACCGTTTTCGACTGCCCACGGATCATCCCCGCGCCTGCGGGGAGCACTCACCTAAACGCTGGCTCCGGTATGTCGGAACCGGATCATCCCCGCGCCTGCGGGGAGCACTGCGTGACTGAGAACTCAAGCTCTTTGAAATCCGGATCATCCCCGCGCCTGCGGGGAGCACCCACGCCTGTGACAAGTAATCAAAGAGATCTTCGGATCATCCCCGCGCCTGCGGGGAGCACACGTCTAGTGCGCGTTCCCGCCTCGGTCAGCGGGGATCATCCCCGCGCCTGCGGGGAGCACCTACCAGTCATTCCGGCTGGCCGCGGGGCTCACGGATCATCCCCGCGCCTGCGGGGAGCACTGCCGATATAACCACGCGATTGCCGATTGACCAGGATCATCCCCGCGCCTGCGGGGAGCACGGCTGTCTCTAGCTCGTCCACACGGACACACGCGGATCATCCCCGCGCCTGCGGGGAGCACGTCGTCCTCAACGAACAGGTCGTCGTCGTCTTCGGATCATCCCCGCGCCTGCGGGGAGCACAAGATCAGGAATTCGGCAACGTAGTTCAATTCCGGATCATCCCCGCGCCTGCGGGGAGCACGTGTGGTCCGTGCCCGGCAGAGAAAGTCATCGAGGATCATCCCCGCGCCTGCGGGGAGCACGGGCAGAAACGCGGACCACACCCCGCAGAAACAGGATCATCCCCGCGCCTGCGGGGAGCACGAGTCGCCGGCCGAGTGGGCGGACGCCGTCGAGGGATCATCCCCGCGCCTGCGGGGAGCACGAGTCGCCGGCCGAGTGGGCGGACGCCGTCGAGGGATCATCCCCGCGCCTGCGGGGAGCACGCGCTGAGTAACACGTCATTCGTCCCGCAGGTGGGATCATCCCCGCGCCTGCGGGGAGCACCTTCAGCAACACTTACACCGACACCGGGACTTGGGATCATCCCCGCGCCTGCGGGGAGCACTCCCTGTACGCTTTAGACTTCACCCTTTTCTCCGGATCATCCCCGCGCCTGCGGGGAGCACTCGGCCAGGTGTTTCGCAAAACTGCGATGGACAGGATCATCCCCGCGCCTGCGGGGAGCACGCCTACGCCGCCGACTCGCTGGCGTTCGTGGGCGGATCATCCCCGCGCCTGCGGGGAGCACCGGGGACGGGGTTCGATTTTGCTTCGCATTTGCGGATCATCCCCGCGCCTGCGGGGAGCACGGCCACTACCTGGAACCCGCGGTCGCGGCGTGGGGATCATCCCCGCGCCTGCGGGGAGCACTCACCAACTTGCTCGACCATGAAGGCGGTTCCGGGATCATCCCCGCGCCTGCGGGGAGCACTCACGAGCCGTCACCACCCAGGCCCGCGTCACGGGATCATCCCCGCGCCTGCGGGGAGCACGCGGAGCACCAGTTGACCGTCGTCGATGAACGCGGGATCATCCCCGCGCCTGCGGGGAGCACGCGGCCCTGGTGGAGAACCGTGGCCGCGTGTCGGGATCATCCCCGCGCCTGCGGGGAGCACCAGGCGGATATGGATATAGAGGGCACATCCTGGGGATCATCCCCGCGCCTGCGGGGAGCACGTTCCACCCTCCCTGGAGGTCACAGCGCGCAACAGGATCATCCCCGCGCCTGCGGGGAGCACTTGGCCCTGGTCGCGGGTCGGCAGCGGCTTCTCGGATCATCCCCGCGCCTGCGGGGAGCACCCTTGACTCGCGAATTGACCACCGTCTGGGACCGGATCATCCCCGCGCCTGCGGGGAGCACGGCCCGTACCCTAGACGCAGCTCCCAGATGAAGGATCATCCCCGCGCCTGCGGGGAGCACTCCTTCCGGTTTCTGGTTTCTGCTCTACCTAGAGGATCATCCCCGCGCCTGCGGGGAGCACGCACGCTGATAGGGTCGGCACACCATGAGCACCGGATCATCCCCGCGCCTGCGGGGAGCACGCACGCTGATAGGGTCGGCACACCATGAGCACCGGATCATCCCCGCGCCTGCGGGGAGCACGTCGGGGATGGGGATGCCGGGGCTGGTCGGCACGGATCATCCCCGCGCCTGCGGGGAGCACGAAATCGAATCTCGCATTGTCAGCATGCAAGAGGGATCATCCCCGCGCCTGCGGGGAGCACATTATCAATGAAGCGCAAGGTCGCATTCAAGAAGGATCATCCCCGCGCCTGCGGGGAGCACACGACCCCAGCGATGCCCACAAGGCTTTCGACAGGATCATCCCCGCGCCTGCGGGGAGCACGATGCCGTCCTTGACGTCGGCGTCCAGCGCCCAGGATCATCCCCGCGCCTGCGGGGAGCACGATGCGAATGAAGCCCTCACGGACCCGCATCAGGGATCATCCCCGCGCCTGCGGGGAGCACGACTGCCAGTCCCGCGGGTCGCAGAACACCAGCGGATCATCCCCGCGCCTGCGGGGAGCACAAGTTCCACATCTTCGACCCCACCGGCGTGACCGGATCATCCCCGCGCCTGCGGGGAGCACCCCGGGCGGTACTAGCCACGGCAATCGCGGGGCGGATCATCCCCGCGCCTGCGGGGAGCACCTCGCCGACAAACTGAGCGGACCACCAGAACGAGGATCATCCCCGCGCCTGCGGGGAGCACTACCTCCGAATAAACTCCAGTGGTCATTTGCAAGGATCATCCCCGCGCCTGCGGGGAGCACCTCTTCGCAGATGGCATCCACAATGGGATGCAAGGATCATCCCCGCGCCTGCGGGGAGCACGGCAGCAATACGCACGGCGTACCGTTGTGAGGGAGGATCATCCCCGCGCCTGCGGGGAGCACGCTCCTCGCAAAGAACCGTTCGGGCTTGCTTGGGGATCATCCCCGCGCCTGCGGGGAGCATAGGGACTGTCGACGCTATGCGATGGCCCTCTATGGATCATCCCCGCGCCTGCGGGGAGCACGGACTCGCGAACCTTACCGCCGCGCAGGAACTGGGATCATCCCCGCGCCTGCGGGGAGCACCCGGGGCCGCATCCCTCATCTAGGAGGATTTGTGGATCATCCCCGCGCCTGCGGGGAGCACACTAATTGACCTGCAGGTTCGTCAGCCGACATTCCTTTTTTTATTTCACTTCAAACAAGACTCTAACGAGAATCATTCCTTCTCATCCAAATCACTGTCCCCTTTCTTGCGAAACTTTCTCCGGGCGTTCCGCCGCTTCCAGACCACGTCATCGGAGGGAACGGAGGCGCTCGACGCATCGCTCTTGCGCATCGGCGCGGTTGCGACTGGCACGTAGTCGGGGACGGTGGTGCGACGCATCAGCGTAATGCCATCGAAGTCGACCGGAGTCCAGTCGTGCCCATGTACTTCGAAAGCCAGCCGTTGCTCGCCGCGCACGGAATGGACCATCAGGGCGCGGCCTTCGGACACGTATTCGACGATCCGTTCCCACATGTGCTCGCGTACGCGCCGCGACACGTGCCCGACAAAGACACCTGGACTGATCTCCAGCAACCAGCGTGTGAGATGCCCACGCAGACCAGGCGGCACCGCAGTCAGGACGACGACGATCACGACGCGTCTCCGTAAGAGATGCCGCCGCGCACCGAGACGACGTACTCGTCCCAAAGCGACACGTTGTCGAAGTCCATGTCGGCGTCGTCTTGCGCATCCGACTCCGGATCCTCCTCCGGAAGCAGCAGGCGGCGGATGTCACGGGCGCAGCGCTCCAGCAGGCGGCCGTCGTGCAGCGCATCGCGGACCTGCCGGCGGGTCACCGGCCCGATCTCGCCCTCTTCCTCAGCAGCCACGTCGAAGGCGATCGGGATGGTCAGGTCTGCTTTGTAGAGGTCGGCCACGTCGTACACGAATGACCGGTGATGCCCTGTGTGGATGAACCCGAGCGCGGGAGAGCACCCAAGGGCGACGATCACCGCGTGAACGGCCCCGTACAGCGCGGAGTTGGCCGCCGACAGCGCCTGGTTGACCGGATCGCCGTCGTCCCAGTTCTCCGGGTCGTAGTTCCGCCGCGACCATTCCAGGCCGGTCCGTTCGGCGTTCTCGCGGTAAACCCGCCGCACCCGCGACCCTTCGCGGCCGCGCAGCTGCTGCATCGCCATGCCTGAGACATCCTCGCCGGGAAATCGCATCGCGTACATCTCCCGCGCGACGCGCAAACGCGCCTTCCGGCTCGTGACCGCTGCCGCCTGGGCTTCGAGCAGCCTGGAGGATCTGGCCAGGGAGGAGCCGTGCGCGTAGTAGCGCACGCCCCGCTCCCCCACCCACACCACGGTCGACCCGCTGTCGGACATCAGGGTGATCGCCTGGTGGGTGATCGTCGTGCCCGGGCCAAGTAGCAGCACTCCCACCGAAGCCGCCGGGATATGCACAGTCCCGCGTTCATCGGTCGCGGTGATCGCATTGCTGTCGCGGTTGATCACCGCCCGCTCCAGGTAGAGGAATGAGACCCGGTCGCCAGCCCTGGTCAGCTCCCGCGGGTTGGTCGGCCGGTAACCGATCGTGTTCATGACGACGACGTGCCCGGCGGGCGCGCCAGAGTCAGCAGTCCACAGCCGTACGCCTTTGCCCGGCCGACACCATGGGTCAACGTGTGCCGCAGCGCTTCGACGTCGCTGACCTCCAGTTGCCCCTGGAATGTCGCCATCGCGAGCGTGACCTGCGCGCCTTTGCGATCGAACCGGCGCACCGATCGGTCGACGACGGCCACGTCAGGCTCCGCAACACCATCACCAGCGCCGACACTGCTGGGCACCACCTGAAACCCGAGCCGCTCAGCGCGGTCGAGCAGCCACGCCTCCTGCTGGCGTGCGGTCACATGCCCGAGCGGCTTGGTCTCCTTCCACCCATCACGCCGCCCGGAGCGCACCGGGTTGGCGGTTAGCCGGAACTGGAACCGTTTCCCCACCTCCAGCGAGTCGAGCAACGGCTCGTAGGACTTCGTGTCCCAAGCCTCGGTGGTCGGCCAGCCCGCCTGCTCGACGATATGAGTGAAGTCGGGCTTGTCCGGACTGAACACGTAGAGCACTACCCGCCGCTGTTCGTGGCTGTCGAGCCGCCACAGCACGCGGCCGTCGCGGCCCGAACCGTCGCCCGCGAACCCGGCCAGAACCGCGGCGTGGAACGCCTGCGGCGACGCCATCAAACGACGTGCGCCCCGCCGCGCCGCATTGATCGGCATCCTGGTGAGGAACATGTCACCCACCTCCCAGGACCGACATCGGGTCGTGCTCAACGGCACCTTCACGACCATGTGGGTTGGTGACGACGACATGCTCGCGCGCCACTGAACGCCACCCGTACAGCCGCCGGTTCGGATCAAAGCTGACCGGCTCGTCATGGATGGTCTCCGCACCTGGCTCACCGGCATGCGCGTCCCGCAGCACCCCGAGGCGTACATCTTGAGTGACGTGGCGCCGTTGGTGACGTTCCCCTGCCATCCACGGCAGCTGCGCCAACACGCTCATCACGTCGTCGTCGAACACCCCCAGGGCCAACGGCCCGGCCGGCGGGCACGAGCGTCGCCCCAGGTACAGCGGGAATGCAGGGCTGCGCAATGCCTCGTCGATCCCCTCCACCAATGCGCGTTCCCCCTCAAGGGCAGCCACGAACGCCGCGTCACTGATGTAGTACCGGTACGACAACGGCATCGATCTCCACGTCACCGTACCGTCGCGTTCCTTCCTCGGACGTTGAGCCGTCTGGAAGTCCCGCATCAGCTGTCCTGGCTGATCGATTCGCACCCCTAGGCGCAGGCCCAGCAGCTCTTCGAGCGGATCAGTACGACGTAGCCCCTTTGCCGCCGCGATCAGTCCAACGATCCCGCTCTTGGTCGGCGCCATCTCCGTGGACCGGCGCACGAACTTGCTTCCCGATCCCCACGACTGCATCGGGCCGGACAAACTGATAGCGACGACACTCACGACGACGACCCGAGCCGAGCCCCGACGATGGCGCCAACACTGGCGACCAGATCCGCCAGCGCAACGCTCCCACCGAGATCGTCCAGACTGGCGGTGTCCTCGCCGACCCGGACCACCCAGCTCGACACCGGCGTCTCGGAGTAGGCGCGCTCGATCTCCTGTGCCTCGTCCCGCAGCGCTTCCGATGCCCGCTTAATCCGCCCTTCGACCTCTGACTCCCTGATCGGGTTCTCGAACGCACCCACCAGGTTGATCGGCTGGGTGTCACGAACCATGACGATGACGGCCTCAGGCAGTGTCCGGTTGGCGAACGTGTTCTGCTTGCCGGTCGGCATCGACCGGATGAACGACTCGACGAAGGTCCGCACCGCCCGCGATGTCGCCTCCACGTCACCCAGGTTGTCGGCCAGCCGGTTCGCATCGACGGTGGCGTACCGGTACAGCGTCGACGAGTTGAACTCGACCGTGCCGATCATCCCGGCTCCGGTGTCTTCCTCCGGGTTGGTGTCGTCAACGGCGGTGTAGTAGTCGAACTCGGTCTCCACCGGGTGCACGCTGATGGCATGCGCCACCTGAGCGGCGGCGTCGACATTCAGGTCGGCCTGATCGGCCACCATGCGGCCGAACAGCGAGATCGCAATCGAGTGGTCCCGGTCGGCCAGCGCCTTCACGTCGGCTTCTTTCAGCGCCTTGCCGACATCGTCGGCTCCGGCGGCTTCGACGGCGGCACTCGCCAGACTTTCGATCTGGCGGCGGCTCAGAAACACGAGATACCCGGATTCCTCAACCTCGCCCTTTTTCGGTGGCTTCACAACGATGCCGACCACTTTGAAGGTTGCTACCGCCAGCTCATTGGCCCGCTCCGCCAATTCGGGAGCCTGGCGGGTGATCTCCTTGGCCAGCAGTTCGACGATGCGGCGGGTGCGCACTCCAAGCTCGGAAGGGTCCAGCTTGTCCTGAAAATGCACGCGAGTGGCGCGCTTCCACGCCTGGCTGGACACCCGTGCCCGGCGTACACCGCCGTAAACGGCGGTTTTCGGGCTGCCCGTGTCGTCTCGGTTGACGTTGGATGGCGGCACGGTCTGCAGGACGTGGATGTCGATGATGGTCCGGCTCATGGTCTTCTCCTATTGGTCGTCAGAGTTCGTGGTGGTCGCGCCGTCGTCGCTTGCATCGGCGTCGTCGGTGTCGTCGGTCGCGTCTATGGACGCGGCCACGCGATAGAAGTCGCGCCCCCAGGCCAGCCGGATCGAGCGCTGCCACGACGGCCGCAGCAGTCCATGGATGTCGTCGGCGAAGCGGGCGTAGTCGAGGCCGATGTGCGCCGACTTGAGCTGGGTCACCAACCCGCGCACGTGGACAAGGATCTCGTCGATAGTCTGCGCGGTGGCCACCGCCATGAACCGTCTGGTCACGGCTTCTTCGCTGGTCTCTGCCCGCGTGGCAAGGCGGCGAACAGCCTGACCGAAGGAGACCCCCGGCACGTGAGCAGGCCACGACTGCGACTGCTGGTGCAGCGCGTACAAGGTGAGCGCGGCGTGCGCGGCTTCCTCCGCGGGGCTCGGCCGGTCGCGGTCCCAGCTCAGCTCAGAAGGAACGGTACCGATCGTGGTCTCCCAGATGTCCGGCACACTGCCGGCGGGTTTGCCGAGCCCACGGCGCAGGCGCGCAAGGCTGGCACGCGCCGCCGACCGGCCACCGAGGTACTCCTTCTGCAATCGAGTGATCTTGCGATCCAGCGCGAACCCGAGGTCGCGCAACGGCCTGGACCGCCGCTCCGGCTCCACCACATCAGTGGCGGCAGTGTCGGTTGTCATGTCGTCTCCTCACGTGGTGTCTGCGTGGCACCGGGTGATGTCTCAGGTGTGGCTCGTCGATCGGGGAATGCTCGAGGCAGCGCCTGCCTCAGGGCAGCGCGCAACCACGCTTCGGCCACGGACACATTGACCAGTCGCTTGTTGACCTCTCGCCCGCGCCAGGCCGCTGGCCCTGCGGCCTCGATCACCTCGCGGACCACCGGCCAGCATCGGTCCCGGACCACCTTCTGCCATACCTCTCGCGCCGCACCGGTGTCCGTGCGGCTCGTCAGCCCTGCGAGCCACCGCCGGTACGGCTCTTCCAAAGCGGCGTACAGCGCTTCTTCCGTGCGATCGCCCGCTCCCGATTTGGGCTCCGCTCCCCCGGCTCGAGCGACGTTCTCCGCGAACTTCCACACCGCGCTTGCCGCCTTCTTGGCATCGTCGACCGCACCCTTGGCGGTGTTTCCCAGCGCGACGCTCTGCTCGCTCACCAGGGCGACGGCCATGGTCAGCGACTCGTCGATCATCTCGGTGAACGTAGCGCTCTGTGCGCCGTACTCCGCGCCAATCGCCCTGGTGCGAACGACGTAGTCCTCGGGCAGGTGATCGTTGACGACGAGGCTGCTGATCCATTGCATGACGCCCGGCGCCAGGAATGCCTGCGGCTCCGTACCGCTCGACCGCCGCCCGTACACGGACGGCAGCATGGCGGCGAGCCCGCGCCACACCGCCCGGGTCGGGTTGTGCATGCGCGGCATGTTCACGGTGTGCCCGTACTTCTTGGTCTGAGGTTCGCTGTAGCGCCACACCGAATGCGGATCGTAGATGTGCCGGTTCTGCGGCAGTATCTTGTCGCCGTTGGCCAGGACCACGCCGGTCACGCCGGCCCGACCTCCTGCCAGCCGGACCCTCCGGGTCTGCCACGTGTACATGTCGATCGCCCCTCGAGGCGGGCGATTGTCATCCCATGCGGCGCTGTCGGATTTGCGCTCCCACGGCGGGACGTCGGCGGTGCCGCCGATGCGCAGGTACGTCTCGGCGTCGCGTCCGATGAGGTTGAGCAGCAATGTCTCCCGCAGGTTCCGGCCTTCGGGCAGCACTCCCCCGATCTGTCCGCTCCACCCCGTCCCGATGGGGTAACCCTTGCCACCCTTGACGTTGCGATCACCCACCGCGCCGGATTTGATGCCCGACGCATCGAACGCATGCGCGTGCACGAGCCAGCGGGCCGCCTCGGCCGCTTCGATCCGGTCCAGGCTGGCCGCCGAACGGGTCGTGAAGTACGGTGCCCCGTTCGGAACATCGGCCACGATCTTCTCCAGCCCGCTGACCTCGCCCTTCGCCGTCCTCAGGTCGGAAACCTGAAAGAACGGCTGTTCCGGGTCGAACAGATCGAAGCGATTCCTGTACCTGTCGGCGTACTCGTGGATCCGGTCCAGTGGCAGGGTGTCGGCCTGCCACAACTCGGTCCAGTCATCTTTGCTTGCCGGTCCGTCCACAGCTCGGTGCAGGAACGCGAGCAACATCCGGGTGATCGCGAAGCCCTGAGTAGGAACCTCTCCTCCCACGGTGACCAGCTCCGGAGCCATTTCGAAGACGTCGAGGATCGAGGCCTGTTTCTCGTCGCCGCTGGGCGTGAGCACCATGATCCACGGCTCGTCGAGCAGGTTGAATCCGTTGTCATTCATCAATCTCGGAACACCTCCAATCCCCTCTGAGCCGTGTAGCGGACACGGCGTCCGTTGACCTCGCCCCATCCCTCCTCATCTACGAAGAGCGCCGGCAGGCGATAGACCAGCGGTGACTGCTCCCAGGCCGGCGGCGTCGCCATCCAGATCGCTTCCTCGTCGTCGGCGTTGCTGAAATCGAGTGGCAAGCGGATCGCGCAAGAGATCATCACTTCGCCGAGATCGTCATTCGGCGCGGAGTCACGGGGGATCTCCAAACCCCCACGGCCCTCGGTGAGCCACGGCGGCGTGCGCACCCGGCCGTCCGCCCCGAACTGAATCACCATCGCCTCCAGGCTCGGCGCGCCGTCGCGAACCTGGCCCTGCCCCGTCGCATCATCGTCGTCGGCCTCGCCGGCGCTGGCCGCGACCCAACCGGTGATCGCCTGACCGGGCTGACCCGGATCCAGGATCTGGAAGGTGTCGGCTTCCGCCTGCCACCGGTCAACGCGTTCTCGCCACGCCGTCGCGGCGGCGGCCATCGCGGCCTGCCACTCCGGCGGGCCAAGGTCGCCGGGTCCATAGGCCTGCTGGACCACCGGAGCGATGTCATCCGGCAGGTCCAGTTCCCCACCCAGGTGCGGCCGCAACGCAGCCGCCGCCCGGTACAGCACGTGCGCGCTGTAGACGTACCGAGCGGCCAACGGCTCCAGCACTGGCGGGCTCTGCGTGAAGTCGGTCCCCCCGATGTACGCCCGGGCACGACGCACCTTGGCCGGGCGCTCCCGCTGCCCCTCACCTCGCTGATGCCGGTGGACACGGCCCAGCCTCTGCAACACCAGATCGACCGGCGCCAGGTCAGTCACCAGGAGGTCGAAGTCCACATCCAGGGACTGTTCGACCACTTGTGACGCAACGACGACGTGCCGCCGCGGCCGTTCCTTAGCCCGGCGCGGCGAGCCGAACATGTCGAGCAGTTCCTCGTCCTTGCGGACCCGGTCCGCGGTGATGAAGCGCGCATGGGTCACTGTCACCTCACCGGGAAAGACCTCTTCCAGCCGCTGCGCGGTGGCAAGTACGCGGCGGACCGTGTTGCGGACGACGAGGACGTTCCCGCCGTCGGACAGGGCTTCCCGCAAGGTGCTGACCAACGATTCCGTGTCGTCACCGGCTTCGTCGACGTCGAGCGCCTCCAGGTACACGGTGGTGCCGCGGCCGGACGGCTCGGTGACCCGGGTACCGACCGTGCTGCCGTCGGTCCATGTCAGCACCGGATACCCGATGTCGCCGTCGACCTCGACGGCGGACTGTGCCGTGTCATCGCCGGTCAGCCGCGCTCGACCACGCTGATAGGCCTCGACGAGTTCGCGGCGACGTTCCCCCGGCAACGTGGCGGAAAGCGCCACCACCGGCACCCCGTATGCACCCAACCACGTCAGGACCCTCATCAAGTACGAACTCATGAACGGGTTGTAGGCGTGAACCTCGTCGATGACGACGACCTTCCCGGCCAAGCCGAGGTGTCGCAGCATCAAATGCCGCGACCTCAACCCCGCGAACAACAGCTGGTCGATCGTGCCGATGGTGAAATTGGCCAGCTGCGCGGTCTTTCGCCCAGCCATCCAGGAATGGGCGACCACGGCGTGCTCCGTCTTCTTCCGCTCCTCGTCGCGGCCGATCTCATGCAGCCAGCCGGCCTGCATCAACCCGTGGAACAGCCGGTTGAATCGCTTCTTACCGTGCGTGAGCATGACCGAGGCGCCGATCTTCTGGTCGGTCGAACCCATCGTGTCCAGCCAGTCGACCACCCGGGCGAACATCGCATCGCTCGTCGCCTGCGTCGGCAGCGCCATGAGCAACCCACCCGCGCCGTAGCGCTCCGCAAGCAGCTCCGCCGCGGCCAGCGCCGCCTCGGTCTTGCCCTCCCCCATCGGCGCTTCGATGACGAGTATGCCCGGCTCCGATGTCGTACGGACCACCTCGACCGCTGCGTTCTGCACCGGACGCGGCGACGCGCCGCCGGGAAAGGCGAAACGCTCCATGAACAGCGCCGATGTGTCCTCGCCCCAGGTCTTCGGCCGCCATGGCGTCGGAAGCTTCAGCGTAGCCAGCGCTCGTTGAGCACGCGCGGTCTCGTCCACGACATCCGGGAGCTCACCCGCGCGGAACGAGAACAGCTTCTCGTTGCTGGCGATCCAGTCGGCCATGATGACCAGGCCGGTCAGCAGCACCTGTGTCTGCTGAGACAGTCGCACGCTCGCCCACACGTCGAGCAGCTCTGCCGCACCGGAACGCTCGGCTTGCCGCTCCAGCAGCTCATTGCGGACGTCGTGCCACAGCCCTTCCCCATAGAGCAGCGGATAACCCGCCGGTGTGCAGGTCAAGCCCGTGTCGTCCGGCGGAACCCCGTGGTGACCGCCGACGACGACCGCCCACGCACTCGCGGAGCGACCGCTCCACCCGCGGGCCGTGAGCCAGCGCTTGAGCACATGATGACCAGTGACCGTATGGTGCGCGCGCGTCCGCTCGTCGAGTTCAGCCTTGGTTGACGGGGTAATCAGGCCGTGTCGACTCATCCGGTGCCCCAACCACTGGTCCTGCACCGCGAATGCAGGCGTCGCCTTGCCGATGTCGTGTACACCCGCCAGAAACCGCACAGCGCATCGCGCCGAATCCCGGTCGGCGCCGAAGTCTCTGGCGATCAGTGTTGCGGCGCTGGGAGCGAGCCAGTCGTCGAATAATCGCGAGGCGACATCCGCCGAGTCGTCCATGTGCTGCCAGAGCGGCAGCCACTCCCCGGCACCGTTGCGCGACTTCGCCCATACCGACCGCGCCGCCACGTCGAGCTGAATGCCCATCCCGCCCTCCTTGAGCTTCCGCTGCCGCGAAGGCAGCCCGCCGGTCGCGGCTGTCGGTCCCACCCGACGCGACCGGTCCTGAAGCTAAATGACACCCCGGACACAACCACCGATGATCAGGGCCATACGAGGCGTAATGCCGCAACACACTCGCGCATGATCACCCGGTTACACAAGGGACCTTGGTCCTCGAATCCGGTAACTCAACGTGACGAAGCGATTCCCGCCATCTACTCCGTAACCCGAGAGCCACAACAGCGTGCAGTGATCACCCAGACCATCGGCAATCTCCCTGCGGTGAAACACCACATACCTGGTCCGCGTTTGCGTCCGCTCGCCGCCTCATCTGTCGTCGCCGGTGTGGTAATGGTGCGATACACAGGAAAGCCGCCTTACCGGAAGATCCTGGACGACAAGATCATCGAACTCGTCCTCTAGACCAGAGTTGGGCAGCGCGGGGCTCAGAGACGCGCGAAACCCGGGACCCCACTTCGAGCGGGAACTTCCCGGGCTCACTTCCACATCCACCGCAAAGGACTGGCTTCTACATTCTTGCCGAACTCCGCAGAAGCGCTGGTCAGCGACACGGCACGAAATCACGGTGCCTCCGTTGCTTTCGCTGCCGAGTCTTGTCGTGGCGAGTACTCGCTGGTGGCCGTACGGATCGCAAAGCGACCCACCCGGCCCCTTTTGCTGGTCCGGCGGAAACCGCCGGACCAGTATCACCCCACAACCTCGCTCCGCTGAGCTTCGTGGCCTCCCGTAACGTTTCCCGGTACGAATCCGGCCCCATCCGTTACGCCAGGCCACGAAGCTGGATTCGACCATCCCCCGCGTCCGCGGGGAGCACTACCGCAGGTAGAGATGGTGTCCGAGGGGGGACGGATCATCCCCGCGTCCGCGGGGAGCACGGGACGGGTAAGACCGTGCTGTTCAACGGTGTGGGATCATCCCCGCGTCCGCGGGGAGCACATCGGCCGCGTGGTTCGGATCAACACGATCAACGGATCATCCCCGCGTCCGCGGGGAGCACACCCAGAAAATTCGCGGCCCTTCTTGCACGATCGGATCATCCCCGCGTCCGCGGGGAGCACTCCGGCCGAACCAGTCGGAGGCCGACCAGGGCAGGATCATCCCCGCGTCCGCGGGGAGCACCTCGGTCCGCGCATCAAGGTCGCGGCGGAGAACGGATCATCCCCGCGTCCGCGGGGAGCACTGCTCGATCCGGCATATCTGCGTCGGTGTCGTAGGATCATCCCCGCGTCCGCGGGGAGCACTCACCAACTTGCTCGACCATGAAGGCGGTTCCGGGATCATCCCCGCGTCCGCGGGGAGCACGGGCGTCCGCGGAACCCGGCGTCGCTGGGAATCGGATCATCCCCGCGTCCGCGGGGAGCACTGCTGAGATTCCATTGTCCCCGTAGTCCTTGCCGGATCATCCCCGCGTCCGCGGGGAGCACTCACCGACCAGCCCGTCGTCACCAGCGAAGACAGGATCATCCCCGCGTCCGCGGGGAGCACTCACCAACTTGCTCGACCATGAAGGCGGTTCCGGGATCATCCCCGCGTCCGCGGGGAGCACGCGGGGAACACGACCGGCCCGAGTTCGGGGACCGGATCATCCCCGCGTCCGCGGGGAGCACACCGCGGGCGTTCGTGCGTCGCCGCCTGACCGGGGATCATCCCCGCGTCCGCGGGGAGCACATCCCTGGCAAGGGCTTCCTGTTCGTAGAACCGGGATCATCCCCGCGTCCGCGGGGAGCACTCCTTGAACCACTCAGCGACAAGCCACTGCGTCGGATCATCCCCGCGTCCGCGGGGAGCACCTCGACGGCGTCGAGCGTGCGTTGAAACCCCCCGGATCATCCCCGCGTCCGCGGGGAGCACGGCCTACAGCGGGCAATTCCGCACATCGAGCGAGGATCATCCCCGCGTCCGCGGGGAGCACGCGAACCGGTAACCGGCGCTCTTGTCGTCGAGCGGATCATCCCCGCGTCCGCGGGGAGCACCGCCACAACCACCGGGTGAGGCTGTCACGGCTGGGATCATCCCCGCGTCCGCGGGGAGCACGCCTGAGCGTGCCCCCATTCCGCGTGTCCATGAGGATCATCCCCGCGTCCGCGGGGAGCACTCTTTTCGGGCCTGGTCCCCGGCGGCGCACCCGGGATCATCCCCGCGTCCGCGGGGAGCACAAGGGCACGGGGGTGGCCATGGTGACCTACTTCGGATCATCCCCGCGTCCGCGGGGAGCACGCCCAGATCGGCCCCACCGCCTTCTACGGCAGGGGATCATCCCCGCGTCCGCGGGGAGCACCAACGCGAGTTCGGCGACGACTTCGGCGAGCCCGGATCATCCCCGCGTCCGCGGGGAGCACACTTACTGACCAGCTAGGATACCCGGCTCCAGGCCCGTTTCTCATCACTTACATCAAGCAGTCGGCCCCGAATGACCTTCGCTGCCGGCCCGAAGAGAGAATCCACCCGATCTGACGCAACTCAGCCTCGTGGCCTCAAGTAACGTTTACGGCCTCGAATCCAGCCCTATCCGTTACGCCAGGCCACGAAGCTGCATTCATTCGTCCTTGCGCCGGCGCAAGGCAAGTCGATTCACAAGCGCTTGGGCCCGCTGGGCGGACTTGGCGAGATCGGCGTCGGTCGGCGGGACGTCGGTGATCACGATCTCCTTCGACCGCGCCGTCTCCAGCAGCGCCGGCGTCGCCGACGGTATGGCCATGAGCAGCAACATCGAGGTCAGACTCACCTGCGTGGTGCGGCGGCGGCGCAATGTCGTGCGGTAGACGATCTCCGCGGGCACTCGGGTGATCACCGCGGCGTTGTCCGCGATTCTCTCCGCTTCACCGAACTCCACGTCCGCCTCGTCAAGGGCTGCCTTGGCCAGCTCCACCTCCGTCTCGTCAAGAGCCGCCTCGATGGCCTCCACGTCCTCGATAGCTTCGACGACGGCGCCCACCTCCTTCAGCTCGGCCTCGGCCCGGGCCACGTCGTCCGCGTCGTCATGAGCTGCCTCGACGCTCAAGAGCGCGCCGACGGCGTCCTTCCCCGCCGACCGCGCCATGACCGCAGCGAGCACGAGAGTGACGAGCAGCTCCCCCGCTTTACCGACTACCCACGCCCGACCCGGTACCGGCGGCAGTACACGCCGCCATCGCGCGAGCTCGTACTCCACCAACTGATCGGCCATGAGAGCCCGGACGTCGTGGGTGCGGATCTCCACGACCTTGTCCCACGGGACCTCGTTCCCGTCGAATCCCACCTTGTGTAGCCCGATATGAATCGCACCCATGCGATCGAGCATGCCCAGCGGCTTCGTCGCGATCTTGGGAACACGAGGGATCATCCGCAGCATCGCGGCGACGGAGATCTCCCAGTCTTCGGTCAGCGGATAGCTCGGCGACGGGACGCGATCGAGGACAGGCTGCACCCAACTGCGCTCCGCGGATGACTCGCCACTCTCTCCCGGGTCGCTGGCTCCCGACCGGAAGCGATTGGCCAGACCCACCGTGTTTCTCCTCTCGGCACGCAACCGCACGCTGCGGTGATCTTCGTCATCCACAGCATAGGTGGCGGGTCAACCGGCCATGCTGTGGCCAGCGACCAATGCCTGCCAGCCCCTGGCACGTCCCCAACTCCGCGATTCGTCGACGCGAAGGTCTAGACCGTTCGCACGACGTGGCCTATGCTCTCCGCTTAAGTCAATGCCCTTTACCTAATTGGCCGATGGAGACGCCGATGGAAGGTGGTGCTGAGAGCGTGGAGTTGTCCGGCCCGTCCGCGGAGCGCCTGGCGAACACTCAGCGTGTCATCGCCGCGCTCGGCCCTCACGGGCAGCTATCCCTCGCTGACCTGCGCTCATCTACGGGTCTATCCAGGCCGACACTCACTGCCATCTTGGGTGAGCTGAGCGACGACGGATGGATCGTGCAAGGCGACGCGCGCAGCGGCGCCAGCTCGGCGCCGGGGCGTCCAGCTCGGCCATATTCCGTCAACCCTGATGCCGGATTTGTCGCCGGCGTGGACATTGGCCTACACAAGGTGCTCGTCGTGATCGTCGACTGCACTGGCACCGTCCGTCACCAGCTCCGGCACGATCTCGACCCTGCCGCACCCGGCGACGAGCGGATCGCGCGAGTGCAGGCCGCCATAACCCAAGCCGCCGCCGCGCTAAGTCTGCGGGTGAGCGAGCTGCTCGGCCTATGCCTCGGGGTTCCCGGCATCGTCGACGAATCGGGCCGGATCACCCGATCGTCGGTGATCCCCGACTGGACCGGGTTCCACGTGGGGCGAGCGGTCTCGAAGTGGTCCGGCTGCACCGTCGACGTCGTCAACGACGCGAACCTCGCCGCCGCGGGCGAACGCTGGGCCGGAGCGGCACGGCTGCGCGACGACGTCATCTACGTGCTGGCCGGGCGCCGGGTCAGTGCCGGGCTCATCATCGGCGGACAGGTCCACCGGGGCCGCAACGGCGCCAGCGGCGAGATCGGCTCGGCACCCGCCATGTTCGTCGACCCGCCGGCGATTCTGCTGGGCGAGTCGGCCAGCCAGGACGACCCACGCATTCCCGAGGTATTCGCCCGCGCCGCTGAAGGCGACCAGGATGCTCAGGAGCGCGTCACGCAACTGTGCCACCGGCTCGGCTTCACGGTGGAGAACCTCGCGAAGATCCTCGATCCGGATGTAGTGGTGCTGGGGGGTGGCCTGAGCCTGGCTGGCGCACCCTTGCTCGAAGGCGTCCGGGCAGCCGTCACCTTCAACGACGACGTCGCCCCGCCGATCGTGCTCGGTGAGCTGGCCGAGACCGCCGTCGCCCTCGGCGGCGCTCATGCGGCATTCCTCACCGCCGCCCGGGCCGACGCCCGGCTGCGTCCACTCGCCAGCGCACCGGCAGTGCTCCTCGCCCAACCAGCCGGCGCACACAGTGGCGCACCGGAGCCCACGCCCGGCGAGCTTCGGGTGAATGATCGCTCCGAGACCGGGAGGACAGGATGAGACGCCGCGACTTCTTGCGCGCGGCCGCCGCCACGCCAGTGGCCGCCTTGCTCGGCTGCTCAGGTTCCGGCGACGACGCCGAACGCGGGCACGGACGCGCGTCGATCTCGTACGGGATGTGGGACCAGTTGCAGGTCCCGGCCATGCAGGAGGTGATCGCGGCATTCCGGCGAGAACACCCAGACATCGACGTGACCATACAGCTCACGCCATTCAGCACGTACTGGACGCGGCTGCAGACCTCGATCACCGGAGGCGGCGCGGCGGACGTGTTCTGGATGAACGGTCCGAACAGCCGCCGCTTCGCGCACTACGGCACGCTGCTGCCTATCTCGGACCGGCTGGCCGCGGACGGCATCGACCTGTCGGATCACCCGGAGAATCTGGTGGACCTCTACGCCTACGAGGGCACCCAGTTCGGCATCCCGAAGGACTACGACTGCATCTCCCTGTACTACAACACCGAACTGTTCGACGAAGCCGGTGTTCCCTACCCGGACGACACCTGGACCTGGGAGACCGTGCGCGACGCCTGCCGAGAGTTCCGGGTTCACAGCCGCGGACAGTTCGGCATCAGCTCGGCGCTGGACCGGCAACGCAATCTCTACCCAGCCATCTTCCAGAACGACGGCTGGGTCGTCGACGGCCGCGAGTCCGGGTTCGCCGACGACCACACGATCGGCGGCCTGCAGTTCTGGACTGAGCTGATCAACGCGGACCTGGCACCGAACGCGATGGCCACCGCGGACACGACGGGGCGCTCGCTCTTCCTCGGCGGGAAGCTGGCGATGTACTACGGGCTGCCGAACGACGCGGTCGAGGCGTACGACGACGAGGCGATCCGGGAGCGGACGAACATCGCGGTGCTGCCGCAAGGGCGCAGCCGGGGCAACGTCATCCACGGACTCGCCAACGTGATCAACGCGCGCACCGCATTTCCGGACGCCGCCTACGAGTTCGTGAAGTTCATGGCTACCCGCGAGGTCGGAGAGATCCAGGGTGCCAGCGGCACTATCCTCCCGAGCTTCGCCGGCACTGAAGCCGGCTACCTCGACTCCAAACCCGAGTTCAATCTCCAGGCGTTCATCGACCAGATCCCGGACTGCACCGCGTACCCGATCTCGATGGACACCAATACCTGGGAGAACCAGCAGTACACCATCTTGGGCGACGCCTGGATCGGCGATCCGAGCCGGTCGGTGGCCGACGCGTCGCACTCCTTGGCGTCGGTGATGAACCTCGTCCTGGAACAGGAGCCGTGAGTATGGCCGCGCCCACTACCACCCCCGCCCCGGTCGCGCCCATCGAAACGGGCCGGCGCCGTCGTCCGATCCGCTCGCGCATGCGAGGCGGGATGATCGGCTACCTGTTCATCGCCCCGGTCGGGCTCGGCCTGCTGGTGCTGTACATCTACCCGGCGGTCGCCACATTCGCGCTCAGCTTCACCGAATGGGGACCCTTCGGCGGGAACACGTTCAACGGCTTCACCAACTATGCGGCTGTCTTCCGCAACGAGCTGTTCTGGCGCGCCCTCGGCAACACCCTGCTCTACATGGTGATCGGCCTGCTCGTGATCCCGATCGCCATCATCATCGCCGCGCTGCTGAACAAACCCGGGCTACGGGGCGTCGGCGTGTACCGGACGCTGTACTTCATCCCGTTCGTCACGTTGCCCGTCGCCAGCGGCATGGTGTGGAAGTGGCTGTACAACGGCGACTACGGCCTGATCAACGCCTTCCTGAGCAGCTTCGGCGTCTCCGGCACCTACTGGGTGGCCAACCCGTCCACCGCGCTGCTGGCCATCGGCATCGTGCAGGTCTGGTCGCAGATCGGGTACTACCTGGTGATCTTCATCGCCGGGATCAAGGCGATCCCCCAGACCTACCTCGAGGCTGCCGAGCTGGACGGCGCCGGACCGATACGCCGCTTCTTCCTCGTGGTAATCCCGTTGCTGAGTCCGAGCATCTTCTTCTGCTCGGTGATCAATGTGATCGCCACCCTGCAGATCTTCGACCTGATCTACGTCATGTCGCAGAGCTCCAGCGCCAACCCGGCGTTCAACTCGGCTCAGTCGATCGTGACGCTCTTCTACCAGATGGCGTTCGTGGAGAACAACAAGGGCAACGCCACCGCGCTGGCGTTCCTGCTGATGCTGCTGATCGCAGCGCTCACCGCGGTGCAGTTCCGGCTGCAGAAGAAATGGGTGTTCTATGACTAGTACGACGACGCCCTCCCCCGCCAGCACGGTGTCTCCGCTTCGACGACGCAGGTCGGCGCGCGGAACACGCGTCGGCAGCGTGATCACCCATGCGGTGTTGATCGCCGGCGCGGTCGTCATGATCTTCCCGTTCGCCTGGCAGATCCTGACGGCGTTCAAGACACAGGCCGAGGCGGTCGCCGTACCAGTGCAGATCTTGCCGTCTCGCTGGGAATGGGCGGTCTTCACCGAGATATTCGAAGTCTTGCCGTTCGCCGAACAGCTCCGGACCTCGGTCATCGTGGCGTTCGTGCGCACCGTCGGCCAGGTCATGTTGTGCTCGCTCGCGGCCTATGCGTTCGCCCGTTTACGCTTCCCCGGCCGGGAGCTGTTGTTCGCCCTGTTCCTGTCCGTGCTGATGGTTCCCGGGCAACTGCTCATCCTGCCCCAGTACGAGCTGATGGCCACCTTCGACCTGCTCAACACCATCCCCGCGCTGATCTTGCCCGGCCTGTTCTCCGCGTTCGGCACGTTTCTCCTGCGCCAGTTCTTCTTGACGATCCCGGCCGAACTGGAAGAGGCGGCCCTGCTCGACGGCGCGAGCCGGCTGCGGATCTACTGGAGCGTGATGCTGCCGCTGGTTCGCCCCGCCTTGGCCGCGCTCGCGGTGATCACCATGATGAACTCCTGGAACGACCTGCTGTGGCCGCTGGTGGTGAACACGGACCCGAATGTGATGCCCATCAGTGCTGGGCTGACCACCCTGCAGGGCCAGTTCCAGACCAACTATCCGGCGCTCATGGCCGGCGCGCTGTTGGCAAGCCTGCCGATGTTGCTGGTCTTCCTGGTGTTGCAGCGTCAGTTCGTCCAGGGCATCGCCCTGACCGGGAGCAAGGGATGAGCGGGACCCAGCGGCCGAGACCCGGCGCGGATCATGATGAGGTGGCAGTTGCCCATTCGAAAGAGGAGCACGTGTGACGACCAATGACACACCAGCGGAAGTCGCCCTGATCGGCGCCGGCGGCATCGCCGGGGTCCACCTGGCAGCCTGGCTCGCGTTGGGAGCGCGGGTGCGGGTGTACTCGACGGCCGATGCCGAAGAGTTGGTGGCCCGGCATCAGCCCGCCCAGGTGGCGCCGAGCCTGCAGCATGCGCTCGAAGGCGCTGACATCGTCGACGTGTGTACGCCGACCTTCGCCCATCCCGACGTCGTCCTCGCCGCCGCGGCGGCCGGATGTGACGTGGTCTGCGAGAAGCCGTTGGCATCATCCAGCGTCGTGGCCGCCGAGCTGGTCGACGCCTGCGAGCGCGCGGGCGTGCAGATTTTCCCGGCGCATGTGGTGCGCTTCTTTCCCGAGTACGCCGCCATGCAGAAGCACGTCGCAGCGGGCGGTGTCGGCACTGTCGCGGTTCAGCGTTTCACCAGGTCGGGCTCGCGGCCGGTGCGGGACTGGTTCGGCGACGACGCCCTGAGCGGTGGCATCGTGATGGACCAGATGATCCACGACCTCGACTTCGCCCGGTGGACCGCTGGCGAAGTTGAGCGGGTGTTCGCGCGCAAGGTCGTCGGCCCCGACGACGACGGCGGGCGCGGCGTGGTCTCCGCCCAGGCGATCCTGACCCACACGGGCGGCGCCATCAGCTACGTGACGGGCACGTGGGCACCACCGGGTTCAGCGTTCCGCACCACGTTCGAGGTGGCGGGAACCGGTGGCATCGTGCATCACGACTCCAGAGCTCGTTCGCCGTTGACCATCGACGGCGGCGCAGCTGCCGAGTCGCGTGGGCTCCTCCCGGGCACCGCGTTCACCGAGAGCCCGTTCCTCACCGAGATGCGCGCGTTCCTCACCGCTTTCAACGGCGGCCCGCCTCCCCCGGTGAACGCCGCGGACGGACTGGCTGCCGTCCGGCTGGCCGAGGCCGCCAACGCCTCGATCGCCAGCGGCGAGACGGTCGAACTCAGCAACGACGACGTGGAGGTGCCCGCATGAAGATCGGTTTACTGTCCTTCGCCCACCTGCACGCAGCGTCTTATGTGCATTCCCTGCTGGCGACGCCCGGTATCGAGGTGCTGGCGACCGATCCCGGCTACGCCGACCGGCCCGGCGAGAGCGGCGGCCCGGAGCTGGCCGCCCAGTTCGGTGTGCGCTACGTCGACAGTGTCGACGAGCTCCTCGAGTGGCGGCCCGACGGCGTCGTCGTGTGCTCGGAGAACGCCCACCACCGCGCGCACGTCGAGCAAGCCGCCGCCGCGGGAGCCCACGTGCTTTGTGAGAAGCCGCTGGCGACGTCCGTGTCGGATGCCGAAGCCATGGTGCAGGCGTGCGCAGCAGCCGGCGTCCACCTCATGGTGGCGTTCCCGGTGCGCTTCTCCCCCGCGTTTGCCGCGCTCCAGGAGGCGGTGAACGCCGGGTCGGTCGGGACGGTGCACGCGATCACCGGCACCAACAACGGCCGCCTCCCGGCGGGCCGGGCCTGGTTCACCGATGCGAAGCTGGCTGGTGGCGGCGCGTTGACCGACCACACCGTACACGTCGCCGACCTGGTCGATGCCTTGCTGGACGGAGTTCCTGCCGTGAGTGTCTACGCCCAGACCAACCGGGTGCTGCATCACGACGATGTCGCGGTGGAGACCGCCGGCCTGGTGTCCGTCGAGTACGCGAACGGCGTCGTGATGACCGTCGACTGCAGCTGGTCCAAACCCGACGCCTACCCGACCTGGGGTGGGCTCACCCTCCAGGTGGTCGGCTCCGCCGGAGTGGCCGACATGGACGCCTTCGGCCAGCGCGTGGACGGCTTCGACGCTGCCCAAGGGACCCAGGTGTGGCTGCCGTACGGCGCCGACGCGGACCAGTCGCTGCTGGCGACGTTCCTCGACGGGATCCGCACCGGTGTACCGCCGCAGCCGGACGGTTCGGTTGGTGTCCGCACGGCACGGATTGTGGAGGCTGGTTACGCCTCCGCCGCATCGGGCCGCCCGGTTCAGCTCAGCACCGCTTCGACCGTCGCCTGATCCGCCGCGGCATAGCCACAAACCCGGGGTAGGGCTCTTACCCGTCCTCACCTCGGCAAGCTTCGTGGCCTGCCGTAACGGTTTGCGGCCGAATACCACGCCTTTCCGTTACATGAGGCCACGAAGCTCCCCTGCGAGGCAGAGTTTGGTTAGATCAATTGGCTCTCTGGCAGGTATACCAAACTCCGAGCGCCAAGCTCGTGCCTGCAGCCGACGGCGCAGTGCAGAACAATCCGGCCGCCGCCGACCGATCCCGCGACGCACACGTGAAGCCCTGCCCCATAACGCGGTGATCATGAGCGCGATACTGCCGCTGTCACCGGAGCCCACCTGGGCTTTTACCCCGAACCCACGACCAATCCTGCTCACGATCACCGAGCAGAAGCGGGTGGTCGGTCCGAAGGCGAGCCACGTAAAGGCCGCTGCCACGCGCAACAGCGTTCCGGTCAGAGGCACGCTACCGATACAGCGGCAGAGCCGTCGCGACCTGCAGTGGTTAGGATGGCCACAACTCCCATGTGTCCCCCTTCCCACGGCGCAGTTGCGCATTCGGATGCTTGACCTGGGCCTCTGCCAGCCGGTCCATTACCTCGTTGATCGAGCCTGGCGTGATGACCGCGAGCGGCTTGGGCCTGGGCTGTTGCTTTCGCTCGGGCTTCGGCTCGGCCGGGGTGAAGATTGTGCGGAGCATGGGCGGGAGCATGGCGCGCCACTGCTCGTAGTCGAAGTCGGGCATTGCAAGTGCTCCGCCCCACTGGTGTTCGATCTTGTAGGCCGTGCAGGCGGGGCATCTCTCCCACCAGCCCGGCATCAGTCGCGCGATTGTCGCCGCCGTGGAATCCGGACCAGGCGGTCGTTCGAACAACTGTAGCGACAGGTCGTACTCGTGCCATTCCGTAGGTGCCTGGCATTCAGGGCACATGGCAGTTGGGTCGGGCATCGGCATCTTCAGCAGGGCGTTAAACCGCCGCCGGTCGGTCTTCGCCCACTTGCGGAGGACGGGGTGGCGCCAGTAGTCCATGTGCGACCGGAGATTGAACTCGCGCCGCTCGGCGGGCAGGAAGCCACCACTGTCGATGACCTGTTCGGGGTCGCCGAGCTGTCGTCGGAGCTCCTCCGCCGTGGCCCGGCGGTCGGCGAGGCGGCGTTGGGCGTCCTTTTGCTGCGCAGGGCTCGCGGGATTGGTGAGAACGTGGGTGAAGAATGCGGCGTCGGACTCGGTTCGCAGCAGGCGCAGGCGCAGGTGTTCACGGTCTTTGTCATACGATCGGGCGACGAGGTCAGTCCGGTGCTTCCTGTCCGCTTCGAGACTCTCGTGGACCTTGCCCATCTCGGCCTGGGCGAATGCTTCAGCTTCAGCCTTGCTTACCTTGGGCGCGCCGTTGTCCCACTCGCTGACGATTTGCCACAGTCGGTCGTGTTCCTGGTCACGTCGGCCTTCCTGCCACCAGTTCCACTGCCGCGACAAGTCCTCCAGCCTGCAGAAATCGTCCAGCGCATGAAGGAACTCCGACGCGGTGGAGCGGCCCTCTGGCTGCCGCGTCCACGTCACGCCGTTGGGGGCGGTGACCTGGATCGCGCCCTCTGGCACGCGCTTCTGGACCATTACGGCTCTGCCTCCTTGTCCAAATATGGACCAAGACCTCACCGCTCCCTGAGACGTCCCGAACTCTCCTGAGACGTCCCGCATGCTCCCACCGCATCGGCTCTGAGCTGCAACAACGCCACATTGATCACTGCGACGGCGGAAACACTTGGACACGTATTTGGCACAGACGGTCGACGCCAGCCAGGGCCAACCGCTCACTCTTGATGACGCGAAGTAATCGCGCCGGCCTCAGCCACGCCCGGGAGGATCATCGATGCCCCCCCCCCCCAAGCCTGCGTGTTGTGCAGCCAGCGACCCGGAGGCGAAGGTGGCACCGTCGGCGGTGCCGCGGTCACCGAAGCCCCAGGCTGGGTCACAGTGGCCGAGCGGCTGGAAATGTCGTTCGTCTTCGCCGGCTATCTCCCTGAGGACTTCCCACCCACCCGCGGCACCGCCGAAGCCCTATGGTGGCGCGAGGTACGCGGAGCGGACTGGCGACAGCCCGAAGGCCCACACTCCGAACATTGACGACCGCGTGAACCATCCTGTCGTCCATGTCACGTGGCGTGACGCCCGTGCGTACGCGAAATGGGCGGGCAAGCGCCTGCCGACCGAGGCGGAATGGGAGTACACCGCCCACGGCGGCCTAGAGCAGCACCCTACGCAGGATCCGCGCCGCAACCATCGAGGACAACGGCCAGCGACTCACCCTCGAGCCAAAGATCCCCAAGCAAGCCCAGCAGCTCCTGGACAGAATCAAAGGTCACTAAGCACAGTGGTAAAGTCAGGTCAAAGTGTGCGTTCCGCTGCCTTTCTAACAGAATCCGAGATGCCCTCACAAGCCCTCTCATCCCAGTCCGGATTTATGGCCAAGATGACGGTTCTAGCGAGCGTTTCAAGCGTCCGAGGGAGCATGTCGGCGTGATACGAAGGAGCGTTATCATTCAGTGCATGGAAGAACGGATCTGACGAACGCACATATGACCCTCGCCTGTTTAAGAGCGGGTCCCAGCTTGTATAAACATGCTTATCCTGATCAATGGGCAGGTGCGCAATCGCTTGAGGCGTCCCTATTTCTTCCTTCAGCACCTCGCAGAACTCCCGAGCACGGCGTTCGTCGTCAAACTTCAGCCCCATTGCGGAACCCGTACCAGCTTGACTCCCACCATTATAGGATATCTGCTCGACTACCCCCTCGATCTTTTCGCTTATCACGCTTCGATTCCGGTGGAGATCATCTATAATCTCGTCAAGACGTGCCAACTGAACCCGCATCATGGCGGCCATGATCTCATTGCCACGCAAGTTTATGCCGGCAAATAGATCAATACCCTCAAAGAGGCCAACGTTTAAGTCTCCTTTATATGGCCTCCGATAGGCCCATGCATCGTGATAAACAAGAGCTTGCTCGAAGACTCGCTGGTCACTCGTTAGAAACGCTCCCCCCTCCCCACATGAGATCATCTTGAAGAGGTTGAAACTGTATGCACCCGTGTGTCCAATTCCGCCCGCACGGCGTCCGCCATGCCAGTATCCGCCGTCACATTGACACGAGTCTTCGATGATCAACAAGTCATTCTCCGCCGCTATTTGCTCTAGGCGGTCCATGTCGGACATTAATCCATTCATATGAACTGGACTAATCGCCCTGGTGCGAGGTGTTATGGCCCTCTCCACCGCTTCCGGGTCTAGCGTGAGCGAGTCGTCAACATCGACCACTATCGGAATCACGCCAAGGTGCAGAGGAGCTAAGGCAGTTGCCATGAAGGTATACCCAGGAACGATCACCTCGTCGCCCGGCCCAAGCCCGAGTCCCGCGTAGCAACACATAAGCGCCGCCGTACCACTGGTCGTGAAACAGGCGTAACTACTCCCTACTACATTCGCCAACTCCCGTTCAAACGCCTCCGTCTCGGTGAGCTTCCCGCTCCCGATCTCCCCATACCTGAACCAGTTGCCCGACCGGATAACCCGCTCAACAGCCTGAACTTCTTCGTCACCATATCGATACATTTAAACACCATCCACGATCTCGAAAGCAGTCGCTGTCGTACACATGACTATGGCCAGTGCCAAGAATCTCAACAGAGCGACGCGGAATATGGCGGCACGGCCGCACCCACAATGACGTGTCGCCGGCCGAGACCGCGCAAGGCGCCCAGAAGCCAGCGTTTCACCATTCGAATCGTATGCCGATCGCGTCATCTCGCGCCCTCGCGGCTTCATAGGCCTCAACACACTCCGTCGGCCGAAATCTATGTGTCACAAGTCCGTCAACGCTGAACCTTCCGGTTCTCACTAGTTCAAAGAAGAGCTCGTGCAGACCCCGGTCACCAGCTTCAGAAAATTCTTGCTGATACTTGCTCAGGCCGTCGTGAGCACCAACTAGTGAAATTCCCCGGATAATCAGATCAACGGTCAAATTCTGTTCGCTCGGCCTCCCTGTGTCGCCCAACAACACGAGCCGGCCCTGATCTGCCACCAGCCTTAGCGCGCTAGGCAATACACTCGCGTTGCCGGTTGTATCCACCACCACCCGCGGACGTTTACCTTCGCACGCCTCGATCACGTCACCAAACCCCGCGTCCAGCTGGGTAGCTACCGTACCGCTGGCACCCCCTAGAGTCGCCATCTTCAGTCGAGCTATGGCCGGGTCGACCACAACGACCTCTTTCGCTCCGGCCGCGCTAGCCCATCTGACGGACATTTGCCCAATAGGGCCAGCGCCGACGATCACTACCGTGTCGCCCAGGACATATTCGGCCGCAAATGCTCCCATCAAAGAAATCTTCGCCAAAGCGAACCAACATGCATCACCCAAAGATACATCCCCGGGAATAGGCGTGCACTGCGTTGATGGCAATACATGTCCCGACGCATGACCTACGCGCGCAACTACATGGTCGCCTTCGGATATCCCTTTAACCTCGGCTCCGATCGCAGTGACTGTCCCAACAATCGAATACCCAGGATTAAATGGATAACGAACGTAGTCGGCCCAGTGGGTTCCTTGTTCAAAATTTCCGTAGAGAGCAGTGTGCTCCGTGCCATTGCTAATCAGCGAGTACTTGGTACTCACTCGGACGTCATTATCAGTAACGTCCGGCAGTTCGAAGCTCTGGAGCTCGACCATTCCAGCACTTGGGAACACTACTCTTCTCTCCGTCATTACCATCACACCCAGACTTGACTGACCAGTACGAGGTCTACTACTTGGAGCCACGCTAATTTCCAGGCGTAGCGTACTTCAGCAAGTCCGGTACCGCCGAGGAGGCGGATTCCACAGGAATTTAAAGCTGATTATCACCGATAGAGCGCCACAGCAAGACATCTTCTATTTTCATTACCTACAGCGTTCAACCCGAAACGTGAGGCTAGAAGGAGAGCCGCGCCACAAAGTTCACTTGTCGGCCGATAGTTTCACGTGCGTCACGCCAATCTCGGTCCTGGTGTTCACGTATGCGTCGGCGCCGACACGGGCGCCGCGCAGCCACACCGACACATCGGGCACGGCACCTCAAGCCGATCGGCAACACTGCAGCCCGCCACGACCTGGGCAAACAACGTCGGCGCCGCCTTAACGGAGGGATTCTAGGGCGATCAGTTGGTTTCGGACAATAAACTAATGATTTCTAACCAGAGTATCTTGTCCCGGCACAACCCTCAACAGCTCCGAGCCGACCGGGTTCCTCCACCTCGACAAAGGTTCGCGGACACGGCGCCGGTAGTACGGGTCCCGCCAGCCACGGCAGCTCTTCCAACGTGCTCATTAGGTCGTGATCGAGCACTCCGTTCCGAAGTGCGACGGGACCGGCAGGCAGCCCAGGTGACACTTTCGAGACTGCCCTCCTAATGACCATCGTTCTGACATCGGAGCCTCGACCGCACAAGCACGAGAAGCCCCACAGACGACGGAGAGGCCCGTCTGCACCGACCAAGGAGCCGCTTCAGCGGCGGCTTGGCTTCGGTCGATGGGTGGGCACTACACACCGGCGATCTCGCAGAGCTGTTCGGCAAGGGCCAACGTTGCCGCGGCACTCGTCATGTCGGAGAGATTCTCCGTCGCACCCGTTACGACGTCCCGGAAGTGCTCAAGTTCCGGCACGAAACCCATTGTCGTCGGCCCAGAATTCACCGGGAGCGGGACGGTGTAGTTGGGGCGCCAGACCTGCTCAGGTCGCTCTGGTGGGCGATAGGTGCAGGTGTCGACGTTGTCGATCCACACGGCGTGTCCCTTGCCATAGATCTCGGCGTACTCATTGCGCTGATTCCAGCTAGCGGTCGTACACAGGTTGAAGGTGCACACGGCGCCTGAAGATGCCCGAGCGATGGCGGCTACCGCGTGCCCAAAGCCGGGCAACTCTGTCACATGCGCCTGCACGTCGGAGAGCTCACCAAGAAAGTACCTGGCCAGATCGAGATGATGGACGGGATTGTCGATCAGATACGTCCGCAGGTCTCCCCCAAATCCCTGACCCATCGCAAACGTGAAGGCCCCGAGCGACGGTGCGCCGAAAACCGCCGAACGCACAATGTCGTGGGCCTGGCGGTAGGCCGGGGCGAAGCGTTTCATGTATCCCACCACCACAGGCGTCCCGGTATTCCTGCTGAGTTCGGCGAGTTCGTGAGCTTCAGCCGCAGATCCAGCCCCGGGCTTGTCGCAGAACACCGGCTTGCCAGCTTTGAGACACAGGTTGACGAGCGGGCCATAGTCGTCCGGACTGACGCAGACAATGACGCCGTCAAGCTCGACAGAGGCAAGCATCTTTTCCGGGTCGTCGAACGCGTGCTCGGCCCCCCACATCTCGGCCGCCGCCTGGGCACGATCCTGGTGCCGCGCGCAGGTCGCGACCAGCTCCAGCCCGGCAGCGCGCAAGTTCGGATACAGGTTCGCCGAGGCGTGTCCTCCCACGCCAATCACACCAATACGCATGCCCCGTCCTCTCATTCGCCAACCCAGCTCAGGGTCTTTGCCGGCGACGTCACGCCTCAGATCCGGCGGCGACGCCCGACCATGCTGCGGTTCTGGTCAAAGGGATTGGTAAGCGCACCCATAGGAAAGCAAATGAACTGCCTGTTTCTATTAACGTGCAGTGTCTCTCGTTCGAACCCCGACAGCAAGGCCTACGGCACGGCCCCCGCCCCCAGTTGTCGGGTGATCGAGAGCGCTCTATTGCTGTAGCCGACGGAGCCCACCTGGGCGTTTGCGACGCGACAGCAACCCCCGCCCTCACATCGGCAAGCTTCGTGGCCTGCCGTAACGGTTTGCGGCCGCACCGCGCCTTCCCGTTACATGAGGCCACGAACCCTGGTCACCGGCAACCCGCGGGCGCGGAGAGCACCCTCGCAATGCCTTCCGGACTGACGTTCTGTGTCAGGGATAAGAGTTGACGCCACTGCTTGTAGATCTCCCGGGACTCCACTCACGCAGGCCGACCTGTCAGCTGCCGCTGACAGAGGACCCTGCCGAGGGCAGAAGCTTAGAGATCTCACTAAAGACGGCATCCAAGCAGGGGGAGGTGAAACAATCGAGCTGGCGGGATGTCCTCAAGGAAAGCGCGGGGCCGAATGAGTCGAGTCGATGGTGGCCAGTCCGCAGCTCGAGGTTTCCATTTCCAGTACCTCGTCACCGTTGAGCGTCTCCTCGGGATGCTTGACACCTCTAGGAACGGCTTCCATACGCTCTACGTCGAGCGCAGTAGCCAGGGGGCAACACCTCCTGACGCGCAGCAAAGCATCGATCTCTCGCTCGGTGAACACGGCTCGGAAGGCCGGGTCCACATACAAGTCAAATCGGTTGAAGACCCGGATTCCGCCCGCCCTCTCGGCGCAAACGAAGCACTTCGTGAACTCGTGAAGCTCTGCGCGGCCGGTTCTGCTGAGCGCTACGAGCTCATCACAAATCGCCCGCTCTCGAGGTCAGGCCGAGTTGCCCGTTCGGCACTCGAAGACGCGGTATCCCTCCGGACCGCAGTGCCAGAGTCGAGCGACCTCCTCGACGACCTGACCGCAGAGGAACTCAACCGGCTACACAGGTGCCGGATCACGCTTGTTGAGGGAACGACGAGCCTATATCGGCAGTCCGTCAGCGCGAAGGTCCGAGCAGTGCGTGCGGCACAGCGGCTCGGCACCGGACCGGATTCTTCTGCGCTCCTTACTGGATATCTGGTGGACAAGGTCTTTCAGAGCGCTGCCGGAATTTCAAGCAGCCGGATTACGCGAAACGAAGTGACCCAATGGCTAAATACAAGCCCGCAGGAGGTCGCGGCGGCCTTGGGCGAATACGACTGGGGAAACACGATCGGATCGTGGCCAGCGCTGCCACTTCTGCCCCGTCCAGAGCGGTGGGAGCAGATCCGTCGTGGGCTTGCACGTCAAGGCGCGTCGCGGCGGCCGGCTCGATTCGTGCTGAGGGGTCCTTCGGGTATCGGGAAATCCTCGATCGCTGCAGAGTACGCGTACGCGAATCACGATCAGTATGCGTTCATGGCGTGGATCAACGGTGAGGATGCCGACTCGCTACGGGCGTCGTTCTCGATCCTCGCTGAGTCGCTTTCACGTCGGGACGATGGGGCACGGCCGTTGACCCCCGACGTGGTTTCATCGTTGCTCTCACAGCACGTCGGTCGATGGCTCTTGATCATCGACAACGCGGTCGACACGGCCGTGGTGGAATCGTGGCTGCCACAGTTCGGCGACGGGGACATCCTGGTCACAACCCTCGACAGCACGTCTTGGTCCGGAAGAGACGGCGCCGACATTGAGCCGTTGACACCAGCGGAATCCGCGGATCTCCTGGCCCGATTTCTTCCTTCAGCGAAAGGACACGAAGAACCGCTCGCCCGCATGGCGAGCCACCTGGGTCATTGGCCGCTCGCGCTCGCCATGGCGGCCGCGTACATCAACGGCGCGCAAATGCCGCTGGCACAAGCAACCGATCAGTACCTCCGGCGACTCCTCCCCAGAGTTGTTGATGACAACCTGGTGATCCCGGAAGGCTACCCACGCACCTTGGCGGACGCCATCTTCCTTGCTGTCGACGGCCTCGCCGACGGCGTCACAGGCGGAGACGGACGGATCCCGGTCCTGGCACGCGCCACTATCTACGTTTCCTCGTTCTTTGCGGAGAACGATATCCCTCTGAAACTCCTTCTGGCCGCGACGTGCGTGAAGCCAGAAGACATGGTCGAGGCAGGCCATGAAGGGCCGACGGAGATTATTGGCGTCGACACTGACAGCAATGACATGATCAGGCTCCTCCGGAGACGATCGCTCCTACAGCGGCGCGCTCGCGCTGTCGTCGACGGCTATCAGCCGTACATGTCGGATTGTATCTCGGTAAACACAATCACGCAGCTCGTCCTTCGTTCGCGCCTGAACCGTGAGGTCGGCCAGGTAGGAGTGACCAGTCTCATCGCCCGTGCCGCCTACCACGTCGATCAATGGTTGAAGCACTTCATCGACAATGAGCGGTTCAACCATGTGCTCGCAATAGCCCCACATGCGGCGAGCATCGCTCGTCACGCCAAACAGGAGGAGCTCGCATCGTTTCAATCGGCAACCCTCGCCGGCAACCTGGCACTTGCCTACAGGTCCCAAGGGCGCCACGAAGAGGCAGCATCGGCACTCGAATACCAGCTGGCCCAGATTTCAGTGTTAGCCAAGCATTTTCCGGAGGTCCACCCAGATATCGCGGTCACCAAAACCACTCTGCAATTACTCGACGCCAGAACCGCCCTCAATGCACCGCTGCCTGAACTGGTGGTGATCGCAAACTCCGGGATCTTGGCGCTCGAACGCGCGCTCACCGGCGAACGGAATCAGGGCAAGACGGAACTCGGCACAGTGGCACGCAGCTACGAATCGCTACTCCAGCAGCTGGCTATAACGGAAAGCTCGCTCGAACTTGACCGGCTCATTAACGTTGCAGCTGGGTTGGCTACCCATGCGCCGACGACGGAGGAGGCACATCTCCTATCGGAAATGCAAGCGATCAACGATCTGTTGACGACTGGTGAGAACGACGCTGAGGCGGCCGCACGCGCACGGTCGGCACTGCACCCACGTATCCCGTTTCAGCAGCAAATACAGCTAGTGGGGCTACTTGGTGAGGCACTCACGCGCCTGCACGACTTTGGCGCTGCCGCCCTCCAGGTACGAGCGCTCGACAGTCTCGCCCAGCCACGAGAGGTCTTCGCAGACGAAGTCGTTAGTCAGTTGAACAACATGGGTATCGCCACGTACGCTTCCCTCGACAAAGCCCCGGGCGCGGTCGACCTGCTCGCTCAAATCCTGGAGTTGTCCGAGCCTCGTTGCGCCCTGATCCGGCCCGGCACCCTTCGAATGCACCACATACTCCGAGGCGCCTTGGCCCACGCACGACACGACGTTCATAACGCCAGGGATGCTCTCAGGCAGATCGAGGGTTTGACATCGGCGACCCGTGAGTACGGAGTAAGAGCTGACAACATCGCAGGGTCTGTCGTTCCAGCTCTGCGCTACCTAGTAGCTCGTGGCTGACCATAGCCAGCAGTAGGCCATCCGATCATCTGAGCTGCCCCGGTCCGGACTCCGAATTCACTGGTGATCGAGAGCGCTTCATGGCTGTATCCGCCGGAGCCCACCTGGGCGTTTGCGAGACGTCAGCAACAACAATCCGGCGACGATCACCGAGGAAGGGCGGCTGGTTGGGCCAGCTTCGTGGCCTGCTGTAACGGTTTGCCGCCGGAAACCACACCTTTCCGTTACGTGAGGCCACGAAGCTTGTCCACCGGCAACTCGAAGCCACCGCGCCGCGGTGATCATCCGCCAGTCCGGTGCGCGCCACGGGTAGCCGTGATGCACCTCCCCCCGGGAACCTTTCATGGATGCTTATCACCACCCTGGGATTCGGCAACCAACATCGCCGGCACATCGGCATCTAGTCGCTCAGACGACGACGCCCTGACCCGCACTGACGGCCGTCGATACGCTTTCCACTACCCACCAGAACATGTTACGGTGAACTATCTATTTCATTGAGTGACATTCGGCCGTTTCGCGATCTGCAAACGGGCCGTCGCGCCTTTGCCGCGAGGACGACATTCCTGCACACCAGTTGAACCGGACTCGCGATGCGCACATGGCGACACCCGTGACTTCTGATTCGAAAGTGGTGTTCTGATGACGATCGAGGGCTACTGTTCGGAACGGTCGGTGTTTCCGGGCGAGACAGTTGGCTTCCACGCCAACCTTCGCGGCGGCGGCGACGTCGACATTGAGATCAGGCGGGTGCCGTCACCCGAGGTGGTTCACCGCGTCACGGCCCGGTGCGGTGAGCATGCCACTCCCATCGATGCGCACGAGAATGGCTGCCAGTGGCCGGCATTGATCACACTTGCCATCCCCCATAGCTGGTCGAGCGGCGTCTACACTGCCGACCTCACAGCCACCAGCGGCGCAACCACCCGGCTGTTCTTCGTCGTCAAGACGCCCACCCCCATCGGCCCGGTGCTGCTGTCTGTCGCGGTGAGCACCTATGAGGCTTACAACGGCTGGTCACCGCTGGCGAAAGACATGCTTGGCAAGAGTCTCTACGACGGATTCCCCGCCCCACCCGCCGACGACGGCCAAGAACGCCCGTACAGCGACAATCCGCCGGAGCGCGCCCACATCGTGTCGTCTCAACGCCCCAACCCCGATTGGGCATCGTATTTTGAACGCTGGGAGGGACGCTTCCTGGCCTGGGCCGAAGCCGAGGGCCTCGCCGTCGACTGCTGCACCAGCGTGGACCTGCACAACGATCCCGAGCTGCTGTCTCGCTACCAGCTTCTGCTGTCCGTCGGCCACGACGAGTACTGGTCGAAAGAAATGCGGGACAACGTCGAAGACTTCATCGCCAACGGCGGCAACGTCGCCTTCTTCAGTGGCAATGTCTGCATGTGGCAAATCCGCTTCGACGACCACGACCGCCAGGTCATCTGCTACCGAAGCCCAGTTCTGGACCCCCTCATGGGCATCGACAACGAACGCGTCACTACCGAATGGTGGTCAGCACCCGTGGACCGGCCCCCGAACTCGATGGCCGGCGTCAGCACCCGCCACGGCGCGGTCTACTCCGTCGGTGACATGTTTCTCGGCCGCACTAGTCTGGGCGCTCGCCGCGAAGATGCCGCCTATGAGGTGTGCTTCCCCGAGCACTGGGTCTTCGACGACGTACAGCTCGCCGACGACAACACCTTCGGCCGCGGCGAAAACGTCGTCGGCTACGAAACCGACGCCGCCGAATACACCATCACCGACGACGGCATACCCAGAGCCACCCACCGCGACGGAACCCCAGAAAACTTCACCATCCTCGCGCACGCCGACCTCACCTCCTGGCGCGGCCACGGCCTCGGCGGATACGCCACCATGGGTATCTTCCGCCGCAACGGAACCGTCTTCACCGCCGCTACCACCGACTGGGCCAACGGCCTGCAACCCACCTCGAACGACGACGACGGCACAGCGGCGACAGCAGCGGCAACGGCCGGCGCGGTTCCACAAATCACCCGTAACGTCATCACCCGCCTCAGCCAGCGGATCCCGGCCAACACGTGGGACCTCATCGGCGATGCACCACCACTAGCGTCAATCACCACCTTCGAACACCAGCTCTTCGCCATCGGCAATGACGGGCGCCTCTACTGCCGCGACGCCACCCCGCAGAACATCAAGTGGCGCGACATCGGCGACGCCGACGGAATGCTCGCCATCGCCGCCACCGAGTTCAGCAGCGGACGGCTCCTGGCACTACACGAACACGACGGCATGTTCTTCCGCCACGGCATCACAACACCGAGCCCGTGGCACTCCGTCGCCAAAGCACCCACCAACCCCGTCGACATGGGCTGCATGTTCTCCGAAGTGTTCGCCGTCGCCGACGGCACACTCTGGGCCCGAACACCCGCGCTCATCGACGACGAATGGCGACCCGTCGATGACGCCGACGGCGTCATCTCCCTCGAAGCCTGGTGGAATACCCTCTTCGCTCTCACCGACCGAGGCCGCATCATCTACCGCCCCGCCGAAGGCGAAGGCCGAGCACCATGGACCACCCTCGACCAAGCACCCACCGGCGCACAGGCGGTAGGCGCCATCAACGGCCGCATCGTCATCTCCACCGAAGAAGGCAATCTCTGGTGGCGCCCCCTCGCATAGCAGGTCGGGCGAGGGACGCTCATCTGGTAGACAGACCGCCCGTATGATCGCGGCATGCCGGTTGACCACATGGAGTTCACCTTCACCGGTCAAGTGATCGAATGGCGTGGACCGCCGCCGTACTACTTCGTCCCCGTGCCGGACGCAGAGTCCGCCGACATCCGCGACGTGGCCGCGATCGCCACCTACGGCTGGGGCGTGATCCCTGTCCGGTCCCGGATCGGTGAGGTCGTCTTCGAGACATCGCTTTTCCCCAAGGATGGCGCCTACTTGCTGCCGCTGAAGAACGCCGTGCGAGAACCCCACGGCCTCTCAGCCGGTGACAACGTGACCGTCGAACTGACCGTCCGGTTCTAGCGGCTCGCCTGCCGCTCGAGTACCCGCACGCCGTCGGACCGAGACAAGTACGAGACGGCTCATCCCCGTAGACGCGGGGACCACAACCATGGCGGCGCAGGCCTGTCGCAATACAGCGGATCACCCCCGCATCCGCGGGGAGAGCACAACTCGGGCCGCCTCAATCGAGCCGCGCAACGGATCATCCCCGGTTGGCTGGGGAACATCGCCCAATCACCAGCCACGATATCAACGCGTCAAATCAACTCCGCCTTAGCCACGGAGGACGCGCAGAATCGACGATCCAGCGTGTAGCAGCTAGGAGTCGTCCCTCAGCCGGGACGCTCCATTCCCCAGGACACGCTCGTTAAGTAGCCCTATCTCCTCCTCGTCGATCTCAAAGAACTCGCCCATGGACAGCATGACCTCATCAGTCATGACAATCTCCCAGCCCGCCATGGGACCCCCGCCCGCAAGGGTTAATTGAGAACATTCTTCATCTCCGATCCGCGTAGGTCCAGCCCTGATGTGCGGCCACCAATCCTGCACCCGCAGATCGTGATCTTCGGCCGCAGCACCAACTCGCTCGCCCCAACATGTCGTCGCGTATGAGCGTCGGTTCCGCTGTCGATCACCGCTTGAGTTGTCCGCGGCTGGACGAAGAAGCTACCGCGTCCTGCCGCGGCGCACCGTGATGGACCGTTGCGTCCAGCTGTCGAATTTGATATCAATAATGAAATTCATATTTCTTTAGGTAGCTGTCCAGCAACTTCGAGAAGAAAGGCAAGCGATGAAAACGCATCCGCACAGCGCTGGCGCTGGCGCTGCTGATGGCGCTTTCGCTTCACCTGCGCGCCAACCGCGGCAGACCCCCGGGCGTAGGTGGATGTGTCAATTCGGATCGAGACAGGAGGGCTGACGGCTCGACGGTGACAATTCGCGCAAGCGACGTCGAGGTTGACAAGCAGCAGGTGATGCAAAGCCAGACCGGCGGCGGCGCGGTGAGGGGGGCGCCGCCGGCCTGGCAACTATGGTCCGCGCGGCCGCGCTACGCGGCCGGCACGCTACGGCGACGCCGGCGCAGCACAACAAGCGCTTGCGTCGCCGCGTAAGCCACCAGCAGCGCCCCAATCAGGCTGGTCGTGTGCACAGCCGAAGTGAACGACACGTCGGCCGCCGCCTTGAGAGCCGACCCGACCTCGCCGCTCAGGTCGCCCGAGACGTGCAACGCGCCGCCCAGGGTCTGTCGTGCCTCATGCATCAGGTTGTCCGACACTCCAGGCACGTTGGCCAGTCCGGAGGCGTAGAGCGTGGTGACAATGGTGCCGAGGATGGCCGTGCCCATCGCTGCGCCCACTTCGTAGGCCGTCTCCGAGATCGCCGACGCCGCGCCCGCCTTCTCCGGGCGCACGGCCGTCATGATCGTGTTGTTGGTGATGGTGTTCGACGCGCCGACGCCGGCGCCCACCAGGGTAAAGCCGACAGCCAGCAGCCAGCCGCCGGCGTCGGATCCGGTGGGAAGCTGGGTCATCAGCGCGTACCCGGACGCGACGATCATCAGCGCCGCGAAGATCAGTGGCCCGATGCTGAAGCGGCGCATGAGCCGGACGACGAACAACCCGGTGAAGATGGCCAACGTCAGCCCGGGCACCAGCACCAGGGCGGCCCGCATCGGGCTGAGCCCGACCACGATCTGCAGGTACTGGGTGATGAAGAACAGCGCGCCGATGAAGGCGATCATCGTCAGCATGTTCGTGACGACGGACACGCTGAACCCACGGTTGGCGAACAGTTCCAGGTCCAATAGCGGATTGGTCAAGACGCGCTGCCGGCGCACGAACGCCACGCCGAAGCCGATCCCCGCCACGAGAGCCGCCAGCGCCGTGATGCTGAATCCATGCGACGCCATGGTCTTGATCCCGTACACCGCCGACAACATGGCCACCAGCGACAATCCGGCGCTCATGAGGTCGTAGCGCCCCGGGTTCGGGTCCCGCGATTCCGGAACCAGGAACGGGGTCAGGCACAGCAGCACTACCATCACCGGCAGGTTGATCAGGAAGACCGAGCCCCACCAGAAATGCTCGAGCAACCAGCCGCCGATCACCGGCCCCGCCGCCGAGCCGACGGAGAACATCGTCGCCCAGATCGCGATGGCCAGCGTCCGCTGCCGCTGATCGAGGAAGATGTTGCGCAGCAGCGAAAGTGTGGACGGCATCAGCGTCGCGCCGGCGAATCCGAGCAGGGCACGGGCGAAGATGAGCATCTCCGGCGACGTCGAGTACGCCGCGACCGCGGAGGCGAATCCGAATCCGACGGCGCCGATGAGCAGCAGCCGGCGACGGCCGATGCGGTCCCCCAGCGTGCCCATGGTGACCAGGAGACCGGCCAGCATGAACGAGTAGATGTCGACGATCCACAGCAGTTGGTTGCCGCTGGGCGCAAGCCCTTCGCTCAGATGCGGAACTGCGAAGCTCAACACCGTGGCGTCGACGGAAATTAGTAGTACAGGCAGCAACAGCACGCCCAGCGCAGTCCACTCCCGGCGCCCGGCGCGCTGTTCCGGCAGTCTCTCGACAGACCCGACCGACACGTCATCTCCCATGTCCGATAAGCGCCGGGCCCGCCACCGTCACGCTTGTACTACCGCCCGGACGGATTCGTAACTGAACCGTCCAGACGGTATACTAACACGCATGCCACGACCGTCCGCGCGTGACCGAATCCTGGACGCCCTCCAAGAGATCCTGACCCGCGAGGGCCTTTCCGCGGTCACACTCGAGTCTGTGGCCGAAGCCGCCGGCGTATCCAAAGGCGGTCTCCTCTATCACTTCGCCACCAAAGAAGCCATGCTCGACGCCTTCGTCGAGCGCATGTGCCGGGACGCCGAGTCCGAGTTCGCCGACGCCGAGAAGAGCGACGACATCGTTGCCTACTACCTGCGAGCGTCCGTGCCAGGAAGCTCCGACGCTGCCCTGATGTGGTCCCTGGTCGCCTCGCTGCGCACCAACGACGTCGCCAGCCAGGAAGCTCGCCGCCTCGTCGCCGATATCTTCGCCCGGTGGGAGGAGCTCCTGCGGCGACGCATCGCCGATCCGGTGGTCGCCGAAATCGTCCGCCTCGCCGGCGACGGGCTCTACCTTCGCGCCCTGGTCGGTCTCTCGAATCCCGACGACGACGCGCTGGCGGCCGTCACCCAGCGCCTCTCCGAGCAGGCACAGGCCCAAGCACGGGAATCCGCCGCCACGTCAGCCTAGCCTCGCTCACTTCGTGGCCTCAGGTAACGCTTCGACCCGTTTCCGCGCCGCGAAACGTTACGCGAGGCCACGAGGCTCCAGAGACACGGGCGCGAGGCGTGTAGTCAGGAGTTCTCTGAGTCGTAGCTCGCTTGGCTGGCCTCGATGTCGGCGTTGTGGTCGACGGCCCACTCGGCGAGCGTCACCGCGGGCTCGATCAAGGTTTGCCCCATCGGGGTAAGCGCGTACTCCACCCGTGGCGGGACCTCGGCGAACACCGTGCGCTCGACCAACCCGTCCCGTTCTAGATGCCGAACCGTTCGCGTGAGCATGCGCTGGGAGATTCCCGGGATGCGCTGCTGGAGTTCGGTGAACCGCAGACTCTCGCCGTCCAGCGTCGCGACCACCAGGAGCGTCCATTTGTCGGCGATGCGGTCCAGGATGCCGCGGATCGCCCGGCCGCCGTCGCCGCGAATCAGGCACGTCTTCTGGTACTTCGACATCGCCATCCCTTGTTCGTTACGCACACCGATGTGCCTTTTGTAAGCCCTTCAATAGTTACCCATCATGTACTCACTAACAAGTCGTAACTATTGGAGGCTTGGCGTGGAGATCACCTACTGGATCGTTGCCGGACTGCTTGGGGCCTTCTACCTCTACGCGGGTGGGAAGAAGGTCGTGCAGAGCAAAGAACAGCTCGCCCCGATGATGAGCTGGGTCGACACCATCCCGATGCGGGTAGTCCGGGCTATCGGCGCCGTCGAGATTCTCGGTGTCATCGGACTGGTACTGCCACCACTGACCGGCGTCGCGCCCTTCCTCGCGGTAGTGGCTGCGGCCGGCTTCGTCGTGCTCCAGGTGCTCGCGACCGGGCTGCACCTGTCCCGGGGCGAAGCCAAGGACACCGGCCTCAACGTCACCCTCATCGCGGTTGCCGCAGTCGTAGTATGGCTCGCCACGGCGTGGTGAGCAGCCAACTTCACCTCCGATTCTGCAGACTGCGCTGAAAGAGCAGCTCGCTCCCGTGGGCTCAACCGGGACTCAAGACGCCAAGCTACTGCTGGGCGGCATTTGTTCTCTCCCAGATCGCAGCCGTGAGCAGATTGGTCTCACTGATCGGTGGCAAGGCGGAGTCAAGAGACCGCATGTTTTCGTAGACCGTCTTCATTCTTGCCCTGTCGGGTAGGTGTGTGCTGCCGGCTGCGCGCAGCAGGATGGTCTGGGTGTTCCACACTCGTAGGCGACCGGCGGCTTCGAGACCGTTGATGCGGCGGGCCTCGTTCTGAGCCATTGCGGTGCCGGCGCGCTCCTGGATCAGCACTGCGATGTCCGTGCCGGCTTCTGCTCGAACGGCGGCATGTGCGATCACCAGCATTTCGCCTAGATCCTCCTGTTGGCGCATCCGCTCGCTCATCGGCATGAGGCAGAGTCGCTGAACCGCGGCAGCCAGTTCTGCGGTTTCGTCGTCGGGTAGAACTGTCAGCCGGTTCGCGTCGACGATCTTCTTCCAGGTCGCCTCCACAGTGCCGAACCGCCGGCTCTCCTGGCGGCTTTTGCGGATGACTTCACGCTCGACCTGCTCGGGGGCAAGTAGACCTGCGGAGCCGAGCCCTGCGTAGAGGATTCTGGTGGTGTCCTTGCGCGCGAGGAAGGTGAGCACGGGGCCGGCGTCGATGATCGCGTCCGGTCCAGCGCTCATATGTCCTCCAGCCAGGAGAGATCGACGTCGGGATCGGCTCCGGCGAGGAGGTCGTCTTCGTCAGCCTCGTCCATGCGGGCGGTGGGTTTGATCCCGGCCTCGTCGAGCTCGGCGGCAATATCCTGTGGGGCTACACCACGCACAGAGGCGACGGTTTCGAGGGAAACAAGCCCGGCGACGTAGCCGGTTATGACGCGAGCTAGCAGTCGTTGCGGCGCCCGGCGCTGGTTTGATTCTGCTTGAAGACTTGTGTACTGGTCGGCCCAGCCGAAACGGGCCGACAGCGTTGGCGTGTGGATATCGGACCATGCGGTGTATCGCGGCGTGTTGATGGCACCCAAATCGCGCAATTGGATCGCGGCAACCGCTGGCGACACCTGGAAACGCTGCACCAGGTCTGAGAATGCCTTCATCTCCAGCGGCTCGTTGAGCCGTTCGAGGAAATGTCGAACGCCTGCGAGAGGGATGAGCATGTGGCGCGCAAAGGACTGCGCACGCCTCTCGACGACGGAGCCGACGGATAGGGCCCCGGGCTTACCGTTGCTTTGGTCTCTGAAGATCAGGTGTCCGAGTTCATGGGCGAGGGTGCTTCGCCAGCGCATTGGGTTGTGGGAGCTAGCGACCGCCACGATGGTCGCCCCGCGGACGGGGTCAACCATCGTGAGTCCGTGCTCGTTCGAATCGTCGACACCGACTACGGTGACGTCAACATCCTGCGTCTGCTCGATCAGGGCGACGATGTCTGCGATCGGCGCGATGCCGAGGCCGTTCTCCTCCCGGAACGTCTCGGCTGCCGTCCGCGCCTCCTCTTCGTAGGCGGGCACGTCAGCTGATGCCGTACTCGTCCAAGTAGGCATCAAGCTCGAGTAAATGCACGAGCTCGCCGCGCAGACCGCTCATGTCGCTGCCATTCTCTGCGCGGGCGAAGCAGACAACCCGGTCACGCACCGCAGAGCGCTCGGAGATCTCGGAGACCGCACAGCCAAGGGCGGCGGCGATGAGAACGATCTCGTTCATCTTCGGAGTGCGTTCACCGGATTCGATGCGCGACAGAGTGGCCTGGCTAAGCCCGGCCCGACCCGCCAAAGCACGCTGAGACATGCCAAGCCGCTCGCGGGCACGCTCGATCCGCGAACCCGAAGACATGGTGGCAGCAGTCACCTGAATCACTCTCCCTACTTCTGATTCAGTGTAGGTCACGACGGGGACAGATGGAAGCCGGCCTCCTGGCGTCCGGGCCACGCTTGGCGGGCGCGAAAGGACACATCTCGGCGATCGAGGAGCGACCGTCCGGTGATCGAGGTCCACCCTGAGCTCTGCTTCGCCACACTGGCGGGACATCCTCTTACACATCCGAAACGGTCCTGGGCAGGCGCTGAGGAGCGTAGACGCCTCCTGGTTTCGGCCGGAATCCACGTGCCTACTGACATTGGCGTGGCGGGCGACCTGGCGGGCGCCGGCACATGCCTCCCGAGCTTCGTGGCCTCACGTAACGCCTGGACCTCATTCCGGGCTGCGAAACGTTACATGACGCCACGAAGCGCGGAGGTGATGCGCCGACGAGTCACGACACCTGGCGGTATGTCTGGATCTCTCGGTACCACCGGTAGGGGTGCGCGCGCCGTGGAGTGGTCGCGATCACGCTCCGGAATCGGTCGGCCAGCTCCGGCCGATGGTGGCGTGCCATCCGCCAGCCGTAGCGGGAGATTTCGAACCCGTGCTGACGCAGCTGCCACTCACGCTCGCGCTGACGCTCGATGACGACGGCGGCATCTAGCCGGCCGTTGTACTTGAGCCCACCATCGCCCTCGAAGATCAGCCACAAGTCGTCGAGCAGGTGGTCCGGCCGATAACGCGCCGCCTCGAGGTCGACCCACGCGTTGGAGATCGGCACCGGCAGATCCCCTTCGATGAATGTCAGCCGACCCAGGGTTTCCAGTGCCGACTCCGCAAAAGGGTCGGCATGCTCGATCACCCACAACGCGTCCCGGCTACCGGGCCAGGACCTCTCCGCCATCAGTACTGCCCGTAGTTCGTTGACGGTTGTTCCGCCGGCCATGACAGCGTCGGCGACCACCAGCGCCTCATCACGCGGCGCGCCGCGGCCGATGTCCACCGCCGTTCGAGCCATGGACAGGACCGGGCAGCCGTCTACCGCCGTGCGATGCTCAGCGGGAATGCTGATCGCGCGGACATCCCCGCACAAGGAACTCTTCGCGGATCCGGAACCCACCGGGACAACAACCAGCGGGCGCTCGGGAGGCGCGCCGATGGTCGGCAGATCGTGAATGGCCACCGCCGACCAGCCCGCGGCGACAGCGTACGGCCCGCAGGCCAGGGTGAAGGCGCGTGACCGAAGTGCGAATGCTGGCCACAAGTCCAAGGCTTCGTAGCGCGCTCGGTCCGCGTAAACACCTTTGGCCAGCCGGATGAGCAACTCGGCCCGCACCAGCCGCTGGATGCGCGGCCGGGTGACGCCAGCGCGCTCGGCCTCGCCCACGGTGAGCACGCCGTGCCCTGCATGCAGCAGGCGCTCGACGTCGCCGGGGATTCTGGTCAGCCGGTGGGCCATTCCGTCATGATCGACGGTCAGGACCACGGTGCGACAGGGCATGCAACCCGGTTGTGGACAGCTTCCCCGGAATGGGGCGCCGCTTCTGTGGACAACCTTCGCCCGGATCTATCACCTAGCTTCGTGGCCTGGCGTAACGCTTACACCGGTTTCGACGCCGTGAAACGTTACTTGAGGCCACGAAGCTCAGAAAGGCCGGAACCCACACTCAGGTTAGTCGACGTCCACCGGCAGCCGGGTCTCCTGCTGCCGCTGCACCGCAGCCGCCACGAGACCCCTGAACAGCGGGTGCGAGCGGGTGGGACGCGACTTGAGCTCCGGATGCGCCTGGGTGCCGACGAAGAACGGGTGCGTCTCGGCTGGCAGCTCAACGAACTCTACGAGCTGACCGCCGGGCGAGGTGCCGGAGACGACCAGGCCCGCACCGGCGAGCTTCTCGCGGTAGTCGTTGTTCACCTCGTAGCGATGGCGGTGCCGTTCGGTGACGCGCTCGTCACCGTACAGCTCACGCACCACGGTCCCCGCACCGAGCACTGCCGGATAGGAACCGAGGCGCATGGTGCCGCCCAAGTCGCCGGCGCCGGCGACGATGTCCTTCTGATCGGCCATGGTGGCGATCACCGGCGCGGGACTTTCCGGATCGAACTCGGTGGAACTGGCACCGTGGAGACCAGCGACGTTGCGTGCGTACTCGATCACCATGCACTGCAGGCCGAGGCAGAGTCCGAGCAGCGGGATGCCGTGCTCGCGACCGTACCGAATGGCGCCGACCTTGCCATCGATTCCGCGAATGCCGAACCCGCCGGGGACACAGATGGCGTCCACGTCAGCCAGGTGCGCCACGGCACCGTCGGCGGTTTCGCACTCGTCGGAGGGGACCCAGCGGATGTTCACCCGCGCGTCCTCGGCGAAACCGCCGGCGCGCAGCGCCTCGGTCACCGACAAATAGGCATCGGGCAGCCCGATGTATTTTCCGACCAAGGCGACGGTGATCTCGTGTTTCGGGTGGTGCACCCGGCGCAGCAGTTCTTCCCACGCGGTCCAGTCCACATCGCGGAAGGCCAGCCCGAGTCGGCGAACCAGGTAGGCGTCGAGGCCTTCGGAGTGCAGCACCTTGGGGATGTCGTAGATCGAGGGGGCATCGACCGCAGCCACCACGGCGTCCTCGTCGACGTCGCACATCAGCGAGATCTTCTGCTTGACACTGACCGGGATCGGACGATCGGAGCGGCACACGATCGCATCAGGGGTGATACCGACCTGACGCAACGCCGCCACCGAATGCTGCGTGGGCTTGGTCTTCAGCTCACCCGACGGTGCCAGGTACGGCACCAGAGACACGTGCAGGAACAGGCAACGGTCGCGGCCGACGTCGTGCCGGACCTGCCGCGCCGCCTCGAGGAACGGCAACGACTCGATGTCGCCAACGGTGCCGCCGACCTCGTGTATCACGACGTCGACACCTGGCCCGCCCATGGCGAGCATGCGTTCCTTGATCTCGTTGGTGATGTGCGGAATGACTTGCACGGTGTCGCCGAGATACTCGCCGCGTCGCTCCTTGGCGATCACGTCTGAGTACACCTGTCCGGTGGTGACGTTGGCGCTGCGGTTGAGGTCACGGTCGAGGAAGCGCTCGTAATGCCCGATGTCGAGATCGGTCTCGGCACCGTCCTCGGTGACGAAGACCTCACCGTGCTGGAACGGGTTCATGGTCCCGGGATCGACGTTGAGATACGGATCCAGTTTCTGCATCGTCACACGTAAGCCGCGCGCCGTAAGCAGGTTTCCGAGGGAAGAGGCGGTGAGGCCTTTTCCAAGGGAGGAGGCTACGCCTCCGGTGACGAAGACGTGTTTTGTTCGCTCGATTCCCACGGGCCTCCAGCGTAACAGCACCCGGGAGCCTTCGATGCCAGACCTGGCAATGTCGGCGCGTTGCCCGCCAGACACGTCAGGTGACCGACGCTCGACGGGGGTGTACGACGACGCCACCGGCTCGCTTCCGCACTGTCACCGAGCAGGACACGCCCGAGAGATCATTGATCTTGAAACTGCGAACCCGCTGGTCACAACCAGACGTCTTAGTACCTTACATGCCGTCTTGGTATGTTTTTGCAGGTCACAGGGCGTTTAATGTTGCCTTGTGCCAATAGATGACCGCTCAAACCGAATCGACCATTCCGGCCCTATGCTGCTGTGGCGGCAGGTCGCCGAGGACATCCTCGCCGAGATAGATTCCGGCGCGCTGCGCCCAGGAGACAAGCTGCCAAGCGAATCGGATCTGGCCAGCTCCTACGGCGTCTCCCGGATCACCGTGCGTCGCGCGATCAAGGAGCTCCGCCAGGAGAAGAAGGTGCGAGTGGTCCAGGGCCGCGGCACCTACGTCGAAACTAACGACTGACTCGTACGGCGCCGTTGGGCCAGGACCCGGGCCCCGTAGCCTGTCAGCGCGTCCGGCCGTGCACCGCAGCATGCTGCCCCGGGCTACCGCGGTATAGCGCGCAGCGCCGTATTCTAGCTGTCTGTAGAGGTCAGCGCAGGCCTACATTGCTGTAATGGTCATCCCCAAGTTCGACCCTCATGCGGACGAGCCTGGGTACCTTTACATGAAACTTGCCGATCACGTCGCTTCGTACATCGAAACGGGAGATCTGGTTCCAGGCTCACGCTTGCCGGGTGAAGAAGAGTTCGCGGCTCAACATGACGTCTCCGTCGGAACCGTGCGACGAGCCACCGATGAACTCCGCGAGCGGGGGTTAGTAGTCACCTTGCCCGCCAAGGGCACGTACATCGTGAATCCGGACCGCAAGCCAAGTGCGACCCGCGAGCCAACATCTCGCGAGCCATGAACGACGACTCACACCCATTCGGACATGGCCCGGGATATTCGTCCCAGTGCCAGGCTGAGCTCCTCGCGACCGTGAGACGCGGACACGTACCAGACGCCGCGAGCAGCCACGAGAACACCGTGCTCCACCAGTGCCTGCGCGAAGCGCGCATACGACATCAGGTCAAGTTGCTGAAGACTGCGGTAGTCCGTCACCTCGGCCTCGCCGAAGGAGACGTGGAAGGCGACCGGAAAGCCCTGGACATGCAGAGGCAATCCATGCGCCGTGGCGATCTCTTTGATCCCCTCGATCAAGGCCGTGCCGTGCTCTTCGATCGAATCGTAGGGAGGGTCCTTCCGAAGGCATTCGAGCGTGGCCTTGGTGGCGGCCATGGCCATGACCGAACCGTTGAACGTTCCGGAGTGGTTGACCTCTCCGGTGCCGAACCTCTCCATCAGCTCCGCGCGGCCGGCGAGAGCTGACACCGGCCAGCCACCTGCCATCGCCTTACCGTAGGTGGCGAGGTCCGGAGTGACGCCGAACCAACCCGCGGCGCCGCTGAGCCCGAACCGGAATCCGGAGATCACCTCGTCAAAGATCAGCACCACGCCTCGAGCGGTGCACAGCTCGCGGATGCGTTCCAGGTAGCCGGGCAGTGGTTCGATGACGCCGGCATTCACCATGACGGGCTCCATCAGTACAGCCGCGATCTGATCTCCCTTGCGCTCCAGAGCAGTGGCCACGGCGTCGGCGTCATTCCATGGCAGGACTATGAAGTCCTCCAGGTGACTGTCCAGTTGCCCGGCACTGGCGGCACCCCATACCCCGTTCTCACCGGGCTGGGTGAGGACATTGTCCAGCCAGCCGTGGTAATGCCCTTCGAACCGGATCACCCTGGTGCGTCCCGTGGCGGCACGGGCCAGCCGGAGCGCAGCTTGAACGGACTCCGTGCCCGATACACCGAAACGCACCATGTCCGGCCACCCCAAGGCCTCGCACACCGCTTCGGATGCCTCGATCTCCAGCTCGTGTTGTCCCCCGAACACCAGTCCACGACGTGATGCCTGGTCAACGGCGTCCAGCACGGCGTCCGGCGCATGGCCCAGGAATGCCGGCCCCTGCCCCAGCAGATAGTCGACGTAGTCTTCCCCGTCGACGCCGAACACCCGGGCACCCTTGGCATGCGAGAAGTACACGCGTGGTCCAGCCAGGCGGACATTCGAATGGACTCCTCCCGGCGTTCTCGCGGCGGCGCGACGGCCCAGCTTTTCGGACCGTTCATGTCGATGCGAACCAGGATCCATCGTCTCGCTCCCTTGGAGAATCAATGAACATGCTGCATATGCTGTTCCGCGAGCCAAAACCGATCATCCGCTAGACAGATCTAGTTAACCAGACCTTGCGACCGCGTCAAGGGGCCGCTAGGCGTGGTTTTCTCCCACCTTGCTCCAATTTGCATGGGTCGTTGTATAAGCAAATAGAACGACCATAAAAAGGGTGGATTGGCCCCTGGGTAGGCGCCACCGTACCCGCTAGACTTCAAACGCTAGATTCAACGTTCGAAACGGGTGCTCTGCCGCACAGCGCCTCCGGCAGAGCAGGGCGGAGCCTGCAACACAGAAAGGACTGTCATGAGCGCCGAGGCCAGGAACCAATTCACGAAGGTAACGGAGATGAGCGAACACTCCCCCGAAGATGGTCCGGACCCCACGGCAGACAACGAAACACCAGAGGAACAGACGGCGGCACACGGCCGCGACTACACGCAGCGCTCCGTTGTACGTGTGTGCTCGATCCTGAACATGCTGCAACGAGAGGTCGACGGCGTCTCGCTGAACCAGATCGTCGAGGCGACCGGGCTGGCCAAGCCGTCCGCGTTCCGCTACATGTGGACGCTCGAGCGGCAACGGTACGTGGAGCGGGACGGCAAGGGCGGCGCATACCGGCTGGGGCTTGGCTTCGCGGGACTGCAGTCTCGAAGGCTCGAAGTCCTCCGCGAGCGCGCCCGCCCGTGGCTGGTAACCATGAGCCAGGAGCTGGGCGAGACCGCCAACCTCGGACTGCTTGACAATCACGCTGTGCTCTATGTCAACGTGGTCGAGAGCCCCAGCGCGGTGCGGCTGTCCGCAACGCCGGGTCATCAAGCACCCCTCCACACCACGGCGCTCGGCAAGGCGATAGCGGCAGAGCTGCCTGAAGCGCGCGTGCGTGAACTGCTCGAACAGGCCGGCATGGAGAAAGTCACCAAGAACGCCATCACATCGGTCGACGACTATCTGAGCGAACTTGACCGCGTTCGTAAGGTCGGCTACGCGATAGACAACGGCGAGAATGACATCGACGGCCGTTGCGTCGCCGCGCCACTGGCGGGTACTCGAATGCCGGCCGCCATCAGCATCAGCGCACCCGCTTTCCGCCTGACCAAACGGCAATTGGCCGTGGTCGGCAAGCGGCTGATCGAGATCGCGAGCGAGATCACGCCACATCCGGATGAGATCCAGCTGGACAGTGATGCTGTCGGATCCGAGGAAGACTGACCCGGTCTGATCGCGCCGCTCGCTTGCCTCACCTCCCCCGGCGTATCAGGGGCGAGCGGCGCGAGTCCCGCGTCGAGGGCTGGCCGGCGCGGACCTTTGCATGCCGCCCACGCATAGGTTCGGCGCTAGCCAACCCTCGGCGCCGGTCAGCAGGCACTGACACCCGGCAACGTCTCAACGACAGGTGCACGTTCACCTTGGCCCCTCCCAGCGTGCGATCACTTGGTCACCCGAGTTGGGCGGTGGTCACGCTGTGTCGCGGTGGCCGCGGCTGCTGCCAATGTGGGCCGCGAGCGACGCCGTGACCGCCTTCTGATCGCCCTCGCTGAGATGAGCCGAGCTGGGGAGAGATACCCCGCGCCGGTAGATGTCGTCGGCGATTTCCCCGCCGATCCGATCCACCCGGCGATAGGGCCGCTGCCGATGCAGCGGCGGCCACAGCCGGCGCAACTGGACTCCGTCGCTTCGCGCGGCTTCGACGACGCCGTCCGGGTCGATGCCGGCGTCGTCGATCAGCACCGAGTACAGCCAGTAGGACGGATGGGCCCACTCCGCATGCGGCGCCAGGGTCAGGGGCAACCACCGCAATGCCTCGGCGTAGCGCGCCGCGATAGCCCATTTTGCGCGTAGCCGCTCGGCCAGGCACTCGACCTGAGCCGTACCGATTGCCGCGGCCAGGTTCGACAGCCGGTAGTTGTACCCGACAGTGTCGTGGATGTAGCCGGGTCCGGCCATCTTGGCCTGGTTGATCAGATGCCGCGCCTCGGCCGCCATGGCGTCGTCGTCGGTGGTGATCATGCCGCCGCCACCACTGGTGATGAGCTTGTTCCCGTTGAACGAGAAGCACCCCAGCTTTCCCGCCGTGCCTACCTGGGACCCAGCCAGCTCCCCCGCCGTCCATGACGCGCCCAGCGATTCCGCGGCATCTTCCACGATCTCGATCCAGTAGCTGTCCCGCAGCTCCAGAAGCGGCTCCATGTCCACCGGGTGGCCGAGTACGTGGACTACCTCGATGATGTCCGGGATCGGCCTTCCGTGGTGAGCGCGACGCACCACCTCGTCGCGCAAGAGCTCGGTGTTCATGTTCCACGTGCGGGGCTCGCTGTCGACCAGGAGCAGGTCCGCACCGGTGTAGGCGACGGCGTTCGCCGATGCGATGAAGGTGAAGTCGGACACCGCCACCATGCGGCCGACGTGCGCACCAGCCAGGCGCAGCGCCACATGCAACGCCGCGGTGCCGCTGGCGCAGGCAATGGCGTGCCGCGAGCCGACAACGGCGGCGAAGCCGCGCTCGAACCGCTCGACGAACGGGCCGACGGACGATACGTAGCCGCTGTCAATGCATTCTTGGAGGTAACGGCCTTCATTGCCGCTCAGTGTCGGTTCCGCGAGCGGGATCATCGCTGATACCTCACAGCGCGCTCGGGATCGATGCGCGGTTCCAGCCAACGGGCGGTCTCGGCGAGGCCGTCGCGCAGGCTGCAACTCGCCTGCCAGCCGAGCTCTTCTTTGGCCTGGCTCGGCTCGGAGAGCAGCACCTGGACCTCGCTCTCGGCGGGACGTAGCCGTTCCCTGTCGGTCACCACCCGCGCCCGTCGGGCTGTCACCTCGCAACAAAGGTCGAACAGCTCACCGATCGACACCGCGTGCCCGGTGCCCAACTGGATAAGCGACCCGGGTGCCAGGTCGGACGTCGCCATCCGCACAAAGCCATCAACTGTGTCGGTGACGAACGTCAGGTCCCGGCGCGGCCACAAGCTACCCAGGCGAACTTCTTCGGCGCCGGCCAGCAACTGCCCCAGGATGGCCGGGATGACGGCCCGGGCCGACTGACGAGGACCGTAGGTGTTGAAGGGCCGCAGCGTGACAACGTCTATCCGAAAAGAGCGGGCGTAGGCCTGGCACAACTGATCGGCTGCGATCTTCGATGCCGAGTACGGCGACTGCGCTTGGATGGGGTGTCCTTCGGTGATCGGCACCGACTCCGGTGTCCCGTAGACCTCGCTGGTTGAGGTATGCACCACGCGCACCGCGCCCGCCTCACGCACGGCTTCCAACACGTTCAGCGTTCCGGTGATGTTGGTGTCCACGAACGACTCGGGAGCCTGGTAGCTGTACGGAATGGCTACCAGCGCGGCCAGATGAAACACCACATCGACATCACGTACCGCCCGCCGTACGGAACGGGGATCACGAATGTCGCCGAGCTGGAGGTCGACGTCGAACAGCCGCTCCGGCTCGAATTCGTCAAGCCACCCATAGGAGCCGTTCGAGTTGTAAACACAGAAGGCCCGCACCCGCGCCGCCTCGTCGAGCAGGCGATCGACGAGGTGGCTGCCGATGAATCCGTCCGCACCCGTCACGAGGACACGGAGTCCGGATAGTCCAGATGATCGGTCTGCACACAAATCGGCCCCTAGCGTCTGTCTGGGTCTCTAGGGGCCGGTCCGTCAATCTGCTGCCCCGAGTTGATTTTTGTTATTCAGCAGACCACGAGGACAGGGGCCGAGTTCTACACTCGGACCGCGACGCCGTCGAGAAAGATACTCATGACGTGCTCACAGACCTCGCCTGGGGAGAATTCTTCTCCCGGCCGGTACCAATGGTAACTCCAGTTGATCATGCCGAGAAAAAAGAGCGCCGCCAGTCGCGAGTTGGTCTCACGGAATATCCCGCGGCGGATTCCTTCCTCGATCTGGACTTGCACAAGCTCCTCGATACGATCGCGCTTGCGCTGGGCCTCTCCGCGAACCGTTTTGGGCAACTCGAGTTGATTCTCATAGGCCACTCGCAGAAAGCCCGTCTTGGTTTCCAACACCTCCAGGGTGCCGGCCGCGAACTCCCTCAACGCAACGCGCGGATCGGCCTTCCTTGCCGTGTCGTGTTCGAGACGAGCCGCGAGGCGCCCGACGACGTCCTCGTGGATGATGGCCACGATGTCTGCCTTGCTACCGAGGTAGTGATACAGCGTCGGCTTTGCAACCCCGACGGCTTCGGCGATGTCGTCGACGCCGCTACGGTAATAGCCGCGCTGCTCAAAGAGCTCGGCGGCGGTTCGAGCAATCTGCTGACGGCGCTCCCCTGCACTCATGGTGTTCACACCGTACTCCTGGGTGATCTTCTGGGCGACGGTGCTCGTTCATCTAGATCAGATTTCTTCGCTGAAGGGCATACAGGTACGGACCACCGCTCGGCGGCCTGAAACATGGGGTTTCAAAGACTCGCCGAAAGCGGACTACGGATATCCCGTGGTCGATGATGTTGCGGGCAAGCAACATAGATCAGAGGCCTAACCGTTCCACAGCCGGCTTCACCGCCCTGGAGGCGGCTCAAATCTCCTCTCTTGACATTGCAGGTTGATGAATGGGGCGAAGAGGTCTACGGTGATATCCATCAACCTGGGGATGGGCAAGCCGCAGTGGCGGCCTTGGGAGTTAGCCTGGTTGTCGCCTATCTGGCGCGACTGGTTCGGGCTTCCCAAGGTCGCCACAGCCTGCTTTGAGGGGCCTTAGTTCCGCGCGGCCACTGCCCGAATGCGCCCGAGTCCGCTAATAAGTCAGTATTGATCTGACTTGGCCGGAAATGGTCAATGTACACGGAGCCATCAGGTTCACCACGCCGTCCAGCCGCCGTCTACGACGATTTCAGCGCCGGTGATGAAGCTGGCTTCGTAAGAGAGCAAGAAGTTCACCACGCCGGCGATCTCATCGGGCCTCCCCAGACGGCCCAGCGGCGTCGCCTCAGCAAGAGCCTTGGCCTCCTCGGGCGTGACCCACCCGACATCGATCATCCCGGGAGAGACGGTGTTCACCCGCACGCCCATCTTTGCCCCGGCCACGGCCAGTTCCCGAGACAGCATCCGCAGCGCGCCCTTCGACGCCGCATAGGACACACCCCGCACAGGCCCGTCCGGCGTCTCGGCAGGCAACCGTGACCCGTAGAACTCACTGTTGAGGGCAACACTGCCGTACACGGACGAGATGTTCACGATGGCACCACCGTCAGCGTTGGACATGCGCCGCATAGCTTCGAACGACAGAAAGGCGGCAGCCTCAACGTTCAGCGCGAAGTTGTCGCGCCACTTCTGCAGGTTCTGATCCAGCAGGGGTGCAAGGTTCGACTCGCCGGCGTTGTTGACTAGCCCCCAGAGTGGTTCGCTGCGCTCGTCAACGGCCTGCAGTATCGCGCCCCGCCCCTCCTCCGTTGTCACGTCCGCCGCCACCGGCACGGCACAGCCGCCCCAGCTCACCATCAACTCCGCCGTCTCGTCGAGGAGCTTTGCGCGACGCCCCGCTATCACACACGTATAGCCAGCCACCGCGAGGCGCTCGGCAGTCACACGTCCTATTCCGCTGCCAGCTCCCGTGACAATCACCAGCTGACGCTCCGACGGATCCACCATGTCCTCCCAACACCACCCGAAGGCTGTGATCGACACCCATATCCTGAGCCATCGCGGCTACTGGCTCTTCCTCTCCGTGAAGGATTGAACGGTTGCTTGTAACGCCTCGGCATACTCCGGCACGTCGTCGAGGGCGAAGCGCGACGCGGGCGCGGAGATGCTGATCGCCGCATGCGGCGTCACTCCGCGCAAGGCAACGGCGACGCATCGACCGTCGTCATCGTTCTCACAATCGTCCAGCGCGTAGCCCTGCACGCGGACCTTCTCCAATTCGGCGCCGTAATCCTCCTCGGTGGTGATGGTCCGCGGCGTACGGCGCGGCAGCCCTTCCAGTTGCAAGATGGCCTGGACCTCGTCCGCATGCAGGCTAGCGCCGATGACCTTGCCCAGCGCCGTGCAATGCAGCTCGTCACGATCTCCGACCCGGGCGGCCTGCCGAACACTGTGTGGACTCTCGACGACCTCGACATACGAGACATGGCAGCCGACGAGCACGCCCAGATTCACCGTCTCCTCGAACTGATCGCGCAGACGGGTCATGTGCGGCCGAAGCCGATCACTGAGGGCAATCAGGCGGTCATCCTGTGCCGGGAGAAACGCGGGACCGATCCGGAAAAGTCCAGTCGCCGGATCCTTTAACACGTAGCGACGTTCGAGCAGGGTACATAGGAAGCGATAGGTAGAGCTCAGTGGAAACTTCGCCCCGTCAGCCAACTGCCTGAGCGTGAGCCCTTCAGGCTCCTCCTGAATCAGATCAAAGATGTCACACACGCGCTGTACCGCTCGGATCGAATAGCGCTGACTCTGCGGCAATTCATCATCCATGTCAAGACTCCTACCTGGATGGATCCAAGAGAACACGAGGGCCGGCCAGAGCACGGCGGCAGCCTGACTCACATGGGATGCAAATGACGGGATCGTTGCACTCAATGAAACCATGAAAGTGCCGCGGCGTACAGCTGCGCCACGCGCTCGCGATCCGACGATGCCGGCTCGCCGCACCAGGCCATCGGCCGGACGGCCTGGCAGTCTAACGATCCGCTATCACCTGGGGCCGTCACGTCGGCAGCTGTTGACGTAAACCGACCTGGCCCTATTATGAAAGAGAAATATCGTCAACCGAAACGTGCGTGAGATCATGTCCATCGGATTTCGATCGTTCCTCAGCGTTGACGAGGGTGAATCGCTCATCGACACCGTCGTCCAACACGTGCAGCAATGGGCCGACGTCAAAGAGGTCGACGTTCCGGCAGACGCGCCTGGGCGCTCGGTACGTTCCCAGAACGACATCATCACCGTCCTCCGCGAAGGTGTCGAGGGTGGCGAAGCCTATCGGTGGCGCCGCGATCACCCCCTCGCGCGAAGCACCTCTGAGATCCGGCGCACGTCGATCACCGCCGTCGAGTCCCCCGACCGGCCGGGCTGGATCTGGACCGAGATCGAGGTTGGAGCCAACACCCAGTTCAGCTGGTCGAGCCACTCGACATTCATGTCGGTGCCAGGCTTCCTCCGGTCGCTGATCGCTACTCTCCCCTGCTCCGACGGCAAAACGCCCGCCGCAGCGGAGCCACAATGGATCACGCCGGGCCACCTGCCAGACATGATGGATTACCTGGCTGATGACTCCAGGCGAGGCCCGGTGCTCGTCGCCAGCCAAGCCACCAAACCCGAGGAAGAACTGCAGGAGTGGGCCACTGAAGCCTCGTGGGAGCTCGTCGGGCTCGGCTCAATGTTCCTGCTGTCACAGGACGCCGAACCTGAGTTCAACGAGATGGTCGGCCGGCATCACGCCGTTTTTCCGGGCACCGTGCGCACGTACGCCCCCAACCTCAACCTCGATGATCCCGATGACTCCAGGAGACATCGCACCCTCAGCCGCGAACGCATCGAAAGCAGCACCGCCAGGCGCATCGCACATATGTTGGGCCTCGCGCAACGAGACCGTGCGTCTCGGATCCCCGTCCCAGACGAGATCCAAGCTGTGCACCAGGTTCTCACCCTGAAAGAAGACGATCTGGTGACTCTGTCCAGCCTTCCGAACGGCGCGGCCGCACCTGCGCCGGCATTTGACGGCCACGGTGCGCACAAGGTGTCGAACGGCTGGACCGTCACGCCGCAGCGCGTCGCCCACACAGAGCCAGCGCTGTGGTCCGAAACGGATGAATCGGTCCGGGCGCTCCAAGCCCAGAATGCCCAGCTGCGGCAGCAGGTCGAGTTACTGACGCAGGTGGCCCACAGCTACCAGACGTGCGAGGCGGCAATCATCACCGCGATCCAAGCTCTCGGCGAAGAGATGAAAATGATCCGCAGCGGAGCAGCGCCGAACGCAACCAACGGCGCCCAGCACACCGCCGCAGCCCCGCGCGGCTAGTGATGGCCATGCACTGTCGTGCGTAGAGGCTTCTCCTTGATGAACACGACGCAGATGAATCCCACCAACACGATCGCTGCGGTCACCCGGAAGGTGGAGGCGGTGGCGTCACCGTAGGCAGCCTGAACCACCGATGCCTGTGCTACTCCGCCGGCCATGGAACCGGTCACGTGGTTGGCGAACACGGCCCCCAACACCGACACGCCTGCGGCTGCTCCCAGCAAACGGAAGAACATCACCATCGACGTCCCAGCTCCAAGGTCACGGTGGGACAAACTGTCCTGAGCAGCGATAATCAAGTATGGAACCGAAGCTCCGATCCCGAAACCGAGAACCGCGGCGTAGACACCAATGAGCCACAATGATGTCGCCCGATCGATCGTGCCCAGCAATCCCAGTGCGACGACGGCGAGCGCTGCGCCCATCACGACATTCCTCTTCCAGCGGCCGGCTCTCGCGACCAACCGCGAACAGACCAGCGTCGTCAGCACCATGGCCGCCATCATCGGCAGCATCATCAAACCTGACTGTGAGGGAGCGTAGCCGCGAGCGATCTGAAAGTACTGTGCAACAAACGCCCATGCACTAACGATTCCCACCTCAAGGGCCGCGCTTGCCACTACCACCAGGACTATCGTCCGGTCCCGGAAGAGGTGCGGTGGGACCACTGGGTCAGCCGCACGTCGCTCAGCGACCACAGACAGGAAGATCGCGCTCGCGCTCACGCCGAGCACGGCCGCGCTTGGCCAGCTAAGCCAGTCAAAGCTGCCGCCGCCCAGGGTGATCCACACGAGTAGGACGCTGATGCCGGCCGGAATCAGCAAGGCCCCATACCAGTCAAGCCTGGTCTCCGCCGTGGTAACCGGCACCTGTAGCGTCTTCTGCAGCAGGACAAGAGCAGCAATGGCGAGAGGCGCGCCCGCCCAGAAGCACCATCGCCAACCCAAGAATGGCACGTCGATGATGAGGCCGCCCAGCGGCGGGCCCGCAACCGTCGCGCTAGCACCAACTGCAGCGAGGTAGCCCAAATACCGACCCCGACTCCGAGCGCCTATCACCGTGGCGATCACAATGTTTGCCAAGGCGATAAGACCACCGGCCCCAAGACCCTGGATTACCCGGAATCCGATGAGTGCCCCGGTGGTGGGCGAGAGACCGGCCAAGATCGTGCCGGCAAAGAAGACCGATAGCGACAGCTGCACGAGGAGCTTCTTGCTCATCCGGTCGGCCAATTTTCCCCAGATAGGGCCACTCGCTGTGGCCGCCAGCAGTGTCGCTGCTATGACCCAGGTGTACTGACGCTGCTCCCCGCCAAGCTCATGGACGATACGTGGCAGCGCATTGATCACAATTGTCCCGGACAGTGCTGCTGCGAACATCGCCAGTAGCAGGCCCGACATTACTTGGCGGACCTGCCGTGGTGTCATCGTCTGATCAGGCCACTCCACGTATGGCGGCGCCGCCAGCAGATCGTGCTGTCTCCATGACGTACTCGCCGTACCCTGTGTTCGCGAGTTGCTCGCCGAGGCGATAACACTGATCAGCATCGATCAGCCCCTTGCGCAACGCGATCTCTTCGATACACGCGATCCGTACGCCTTGGCGTTCTTCAAGCGTCCGCACGTACTGGCTTGCTTCAAGGAGCGACTCGGGCGTTCCTGTGTCGAGCCAAGCGAATCCTCGTCCTAAGTCGATCAGACGCGCCCTTCCTTGCTCGAGGTACAACCGATTGACGTCAGTGATCTCCAATTCGCCGCGGGCGGAGGGCGCCAGTTCGCTCGCGACGCGAAGCACGTCGTTGTCGTAAAGATAGAGTCCGGTGATGGCACGGTTCGAACGGGGACGCTGCGGCTTCTCTTGGATCGAGACGAGCCTTCCGTCGTCATCCACCTCCCCCACCCCATACCGCTGAGGGTCCACCACCGGGTAGCCGAACAGCACGCAGCCTTCGACGTTGTCAGACACACTCATCAGCAGTCCAGAAAAACCGGGGCCGTGGAAGATGTTGTCACCCAGGATCAGCGCTACCGGGTCTGGGCCCACGTGATCTGCTCCGATGATGAAGGCGTCCCCGATGCCGCGAGGCTCCGACTGTTCGGCATAAGTGAGGTTGATGCCCAGGTGCGAGCCGTCACCGAGTAGCCGTGTGAACTGTGGCCGATCCTCGGGTGTCGTGATGATGAGGATATCCGCGATGCCGGCGAGCATCAGCACCGACAACGGGTAGTAGATCATTGGCTTGTTGTAGACGAGAGTGAGCTGCTTAGAGACGCACAGCGTGGCTGGATACAGGCGCGTTCCCTTTCCGCCAGCAAGGATGATGCCCTTCACAGTCGCCCCTCCAGTGACCTTCGCCCAAGCACGGGCCATGGCATAACCGTGTCAGGCTCAGGTTTGGCATGTCAGGGGGCGGGTTCAGGATGCTGCACCAATGCGGGTCGCGTGCGAATGCGTAACCTCGGGCTTAAAGCATGACCCATCCGCCATCTACACAGATCGTTTGGCCAGTCATGAACGAGCTGCCAGGGCCGACCAAGAAGTTGACAACGTCCGCGACATCCTCTGCAGTCCCTCGACGCTGCAATATCTGCAGCTCTAGCACAGTCTTTTCGACCTCAGCCTCGTCGGCGAACGTCTCCTTTTCCGCCTCGGTGCGGATGGCGCCGGGCATCACGCAGTTGACCCGCACACCATGGGGGCCGAGCTCCCGAGCGAGTGACCGGGTGAACCCGATAACGCCGGCCTTAGTCGTTGCACAATGAAGCGAATCGGGTGCGCCTACTTTGGCGAACACGCTACTGATAGTGACCACGCTCGAAGGCGGTGGGTGGTCGCGTGACCTGACCAGACGACGGGAGCACAGGAACGCGCCCCTGAGGTTAACAGCCATCATGCGGTCCCATTCCGAATCGGTGATTTCGGTCCAGCTCAGCCGCGCCATCGTGGCCGCGTTGAGTACAAGGGCATCGACGTAGCCCAGCTGCTCCTCAATGTGCCCGAACATGGCGTCGACTTGGTCCGCGTTGCTCACATCCGCCTCGAAGACCGCAGCCATGCCCCGTTGGACTGAATGTCCGACATAACGCCAGTTGCGGCCTCGACCATCCGCTCATCGGGATAGCTATTGATCGCCAGTGTCAGACCATCGGCAGCGAGCCGCCGAGCCGTGGCGGCACCAATCCCTCGTGAGGCACCCGTAACGAGGGCAACTCGAGGCCGAGCGTTCTGTGCCAAAGGCTCGCTAGCTGTCAGGGTTTGCTGGTACACGGAACCTCCATTTCGTCATCGTCGCGAAGACCGAGCTCGGCACAACGTCTCGGAAGGGCGCTCACCAAAACGCTCTTGGTATCTCTTGGTGAAATTGCCGTAATTGTGGAAACCCATCTGAGCTGTAAGGTTACGGATGCTCACGATGTCATGTGACGCTTGAAGTAGACGTTCGCGCGCAAGGTCGAGGCGAACATTCCTCAAATGCGCCATCGGAGAAGCGCCCAAATGCTCGCGGAAGGACTTCTCCAACATCCGCTCACCTATCCCCGCGTGAGCTGCGAGAGACTTGCTCGTGTAATCCCATGTCGGATGGTCCCTGATGATGTTCAGGGCTCTTCGCAGATATCGCGGGTAGTCGGGTGGCCAGCCATATGCCGTGTCGAGATACTGGCCTGCTCCATCATCTAGCTGCGTCATGCGGCGGTCGTAGTTATGCGCATGCACCGACAACAGCATCTCCAGCAGAGCGGCTTCGTATTGTTGCTCCCTTCGCGGAATGTTGATGAGGGTTCCCGGCGTGTCAAGTTCCCGGTGGAGAAGTTCCCACATACGCCACCAGCTCTGTGCATGCCCTTGTCCAAGGTTCAGCACACGCTCGAACCGCAGCGGCTCAAGAACTGGTTCCCCGGTCAGATCGGCAAGCATCTCCTCGAATGCCACACGAGTTGCACGAAGAACCGAAAGCTGAAGCCTCTTCCCCAATTCCATGGACACGCGATCTGCCTGCGTGATCACGACCGCGCGACCCAGCTCAAGATATACGTACTCGCCGCCGATAAATAGGTCTGCCGTGCCGGACAGCGAGGTCAGAACAGCGTATTCGTCATTCACCACCTGGAACTTCAGTTTGGCCGCGCGACTGAACTCGACACAACTGACAACTAAGCCTTGCGATTGCGCCGTACCTCGCAGGTGATGCCAGTTCACCTGCGCTTTCAGGGCCGCAGATCCGCGGCCTCTCAGCACCGACACGTCCCACTGCAGCGCACGGAACAATGCCTTGCGGATGTTGTCCACTCCCATCGGGCGGCGAGATTCTCTACTTCCCAGTGGCAATGGGTCCACGTGTTCGTCGTTCGACACTGCAACCTCCTCGGTCGAGCAAGTCCAGCAAAACGGAACATACGTTTTAAATTTCTTTCCGATCATCATAAAAGTCGCGGCTCAGCGTTGAGGCGACCTTCGCCGACGCCGCTACGCCAGGCCGCACCCAACCACGGGCTGCCGCGCCAGCCTGCGTCATGCTGCGCTGGACCGTCCGCTGATATTGGAGGCCGCTGGAATAGACAGGTAGAATCGGTCATGCGCTGGCCATTCACAGAGTGGCCGATTTCTGAACCCCACCCCGACACACTCGGGCGGTAGCGACGCTAAACCGCACCCCGCTACGCTCAACCGAACTACGTTACCGTTATGTGATTGTTATGAAACGAATACTTCATTGGCCTTGTGCGAAGGGATGCCATGCTTTGGGCATGCCTCGACGCAATCCAACGAGTTCCGTGGACATGAAGGGATCCCTATGACCAGCGCCCCCCGAGCCGATGGCAACACGGCAAACTTCTCCCCCGCAGTACTCGCCGGAGGGCTGATCTTCGTGTCCGGACAGGCGTCGGTCGACGAGGCCGGATCGATCGTGTCGGGCACGTTCTCAGAGGAGATGGACCGCTCGATAGACAATGTCCGACGTATCCTCGGCGAACACGGGCTGGATCTCGGAGATGTCGTCAAGGTTGGCGCCTACGTGCAGGATCCGGCCGACCTTGTCGAATTCAACAAGCGCTACCGCGACTTCTTCGCCCCACCGCTGCCGGCGAGAACAACCATCACCAGTTGCCTCCCGGACACGATCAAATTTGAGATCGACGTGGTGGCCGCAGTACGGACGTGATGGGCACAGGAGTTAGGGACATGGCATCCACCGAATCGCTCACGATCGGTCTGGCGCAGACGCGACAGACCGACGACATGGAGACCAACACCGCCGCCATTTTCCGGTTCGTCGAGCAGGCCGCCCGAGCGGGCGTTCAAGTGCTGTGCTTTCCTGAGACACAGACTGTCGGCTACCGAGTAGATATCACCGCAGCTGATGCGCCTGTGCCAGTACAACAGCTCCAGGACGTGCATGGTCGACTCGCCCAACGTTGCGGCGAGCTCGGAATGGCATGTGTGTTGGGCACGGAGATCCCACTTCCGTCAGATCCAACCGGAGGGAAGCCCTACAACTCGGCGCTGGCGATATCTGAGCGTGGTGACCTCCTCGGCACGCATCACAAGACTCGTTTGACGCCGCTCGATGCCGTGGCCTACTCACCGGGAAGCAGTTTCGAGACGTTCGAACTCTTCGGAGTAACTGTCGGCGTAGTGATCTGCTACGAAGGTTTCCGCTTCGCCGAGACGACTGAAGAGTGCGTTCGCCAGGGCGCTCAGCTCGTCTTCCATCCGCAGAACAACACCACGCGGCCGAACGACTGGAAGCTTCCCGTCCACCACGCTCTGATCACCACACGTGCCGCCGAGAACACCATCTGGTTCGCCAGCTGCAATGCGAGCCTTGAGCCGCACCAGAACTGCGCATCAATGGTTGTCGCGCCCAACGGCACAGTTCACGCGCAATCAAGCCTGAAACAGGAGGAATTGGTGGTCGCCGAGATCGACCTCAGCCAGGCAACGCGAGCCATGTTCCTCGGAGACATGGAGACGGCCGCTGAAATGCTGTTCGCGGAAACCGTCAAACGTGATGAGTTTGCGAGCGCTCTGGACGCACCACGCCGCAATCCTCGCTGATGTACAGGGTGAGTGCCAGTCCCCGGAGCAGGCACTCACCCGGCTAGCTCGCCCCAACTGGAACTTCGAGCTACGGTCTTCACTCCGGCGTGAACGCGACAAAACGCTCTTGCCACAGTTCGTACAGCTCCCTCTTGCCTTGATCAGTCAAGCCAACAACGGTCTCAGCGAGTTCCCGAACAGTGGACGAGCCGTCAACTCTCTCTAGGAGTGAGAATACTGCGGCCGAAACGTTGGCCCGCCGCACAGCCGGCGAATGGTCCAGCACAATCTCATATGTGACGGCCCGGCCCCCCGACCTAAGCATGCGCGTGCTCTTGGTCAGTTTGACAGCTGGCATGAGGCGAGGGACGAGTTCTTCAAGTTGCGGATCAGAGCTGCGCCGCCGTACCACGAACCCCTCGATCACCAGAACGTCCAGCTCGGTTGTCAAGAAACATCGGAGACAGTCCTCCACTGTCTGCACGATCGGTTCAGCATTATTGTTGAACGACGTGTTGAGCAGTACTGGTGTACCAGTCAGCTCACCAAACGTACGGACGAGCCGATAGAACGTGTCGTTTGCGGCTGGATCGATGACCTGTATCCGTGCCGTCCCATCGACGTGCGTCACCGCCCCAAGTTCGTCTCGTCGATCTTCACAAACGGGAACGACGTAGGACATGAAGTCATAATTGGCTCTGGTGTCCGGTAGGTCGAAGTACAGCGCCGCAGCCTCTGGCGTCACTACCGGCGCGAACGGCCTGAAGCTCTCTCGCTTCTTCACCATGGCGTTGATCCGGGTCTGGTTCTCTTTAGGCCGAGGATCTGCCAGGATGCTGCGGTTACCGAGCGCGCGAGGACCAAACTCCGATCTCCCGGTCGCCCAGCCAACAACTGCTCCATCGGCGAGCAGCCCTGCGGTCGTGGCGACAACGTCGTCCGGCCGGGTGTAGTCGACTACAGCGCTCCATTCTTCGAGCTTCGTGATGACGTCGTCCTCGCGACCCAAGCTCGGCCCCAGGCTTGCCGTGATCAGCCGTGGTTGGGAAAGGACCTTGTCTCCCTGCTGATGTGCAACCCCAAGGGCAGCGCCCTCGGCTGCGCCACCGTCGTGAGAAGCGGGATGGATGAATACTTCGTCGAACAGCCCTGAGCGCAGCAAGACACCGTTCAAGGTGCTGTTGTGCGCGACCCCGCCAGAGAAGCTCAGCTTGGACAGCCCTGTCTCACGTGCCCAGTGGGAAACAACGTGCAGCACGATCCGCTCTATCGTCCGTTGCATTCCGGCGGCCAGGTCCATGTGTTGCTGTGTGAACGGCTCGCCCTTCTTCCGCGGAATCAAGCCGTGCGCGATGCAGGTTCGAGCCACGTGGTTCGCAGCGAGATCCCTCGGATCAAATGCCTGATTGGGCGTACGGTGGAACAGCTCATACTCCCCGCCGTCCTTCAACTCATAAAGAGAATCGAAGATGTCTTCGTACACGGCGGGGTCACCATGCGGCGCCAGCCCCATGACCTTGTACTGATCACCGAACCCATACCCTAAGAAGACCGTACTTGCTAGGTAGAAGTTTCCGAGCGAGTTGTGTATCGAGTAGCTATACAGCTCCTCGAGACCGTCCAGCGTGCCACGGTAAATGGTTCCCGAGTGCTCCTCACCTCGGCCGTCCATGACTACGATTAGGGCTTCATCCATCCCCGAACGAGTAAATGTACCGATTGCGTGGCACAGATGGTGTGGCACATAGATTAGCCTGTCATCAGGAATCTTCCAGCCGAACTCTTCTTCGAACCACTGCATCGTAATCTTCCGTGCCGAGAGGATATCCCCTTGGCGTGGGAACACCCATCCTGCGGCCTTGTGTGGCTGGTTGATATTGGCGTCGAGCCACTCTTCAGAAAAATAGAAACCCACAGCATCAACGTCATCTAGCGACACGTTCTCCTCTTCAAGGCAGGCCCGGACTGCATGAGTCGGATAGGACCAGCCGTACTTGACGCGGTTCAACCTCTCCTCCTCCACTGCGGCGATGAGGTGCCCGTCCCTCACGAGACAGGCCGCACCGTCATGCAGGCCGAGAGGATAGCGGACACCCTTATATTCGTGGTAACCACCGGTTATTCCGAGCACAAGCATTCTAGCCGTCCTTAGAAGTCACGTTCATTCGACAATATGACGCTATTGACACCTACCTTTTGCAATTCTCTATTGTCCTAGCCAGGGTCGACGATACAAAGGTGGCATGTTATGCCGTCTCCCCAGGCAGCACATGAGCTTGCATGATCGTGACTGCTAGCTGCGAAGGTATCGCAGAAGTCCCGCCTGAAACAGGCTCACTATGCAGATGCCAGTGTTTGCTCAAGGATTGACTGGTCAACTCTTGAGCGCGTTGCCCGTGCAGCGCATTAAAGGACCGGCAGGTACGAAATGGCGGTATTCACAGTGTGGAATAGCGGCAAGCAGGCATCTGATGCCGCGGCGTGGTGATGTTTCGAGTGTGTTGGTGATCGGTTCTGGGCCGATTGTGATTGGGCAGGCGTGTGAGTTCGATTATTCGGGGACGCAGGCGTGCCGGGTGTTGCGGGCTGAGGGTCTGCGGGTGGTGCTGGTGAATAGTAATCCGGCGACGATTATGACCGATCCGGATATCGCGGATGCGACGTATGTGGAGCCGATCACGCGTGAGTTTGTGGAGCGGGTGATCGAGGTTGAGCGCCCGGATGCGTTGTTGGCGACGTTGGGTGGGCAGACGGCGTTGAACGCGGCGGTGGCGTTGCATGAGGCCGGTGTGCTCGAGCGTCACGGTGTGGAGTTGATCGGGGCGTCGATCGATGCGATCCAGCGTGGTGAGAACCGTGAGTCGTTCAAACGCATTGTTGCTGATATCGGGGGTGAGACGGCTCGCTCGGCGATCTGTCACTCGATGGACGAGTGCCTCAAAGCCGTGGAGGAGTTGGGTTACCCGGTGGTGGTGCGTCCGTCGTTCACGATGGGTGGCGCCGGTTCGGGGATGGCGTTCGACGAGGAGGATCTGCACAGGATTGCCGGTTCCGGTCTGGCGTTGTCTCCGACCACCGAGGTGCTCCTGGAGGAGTCGATCCTCGGGTGGAAGGAGTATGAGCTGGAGGTGATGCGTGACCGGGCGGACAACGTGGTGATCGTCTGCTCGATCGAGAATGTCGATCCGATGGGTGTGCATACCGGCGATTCGGTGACGGTCGCGCCGGCGATGACGCTGACCGATCGCGAGTATCAGGTGATGCGTGACCTCGCGATCGAGGTGATCCGTGCGGTGGGGGTCGACACGGGTGGGTGCAATATCCAGTTCGCGGTCAACCCTGTGGATGGCCGGATTGTGATTATTGAGATGAACCCGCGGGTGTCACGCTCGTCCGCGCTGGCGTCGAAGGCGACGGGATTCCCGATCGCGAAGATCGCCGCGAAGGTCGCCCTCGGCTACACCCTCGACGAGATTCCGAACGATATTACTGGGGAGACGCCGGCGTCGTTCGAGCCCACGTTGGATTACGTGGTGGTGAAGGTGCCCCGGTTCGCGTTCGAGAAGTTTCCCGCGGCCGACACCACACTGACGACCCATATGAAGAGTGTGGGTGAGGCGATGGCGATCGGGCGGAACTTCACCGAGGCGCTGCAGAAGGCCATGCGTTCGATCGACAAGCCCGGTACGGAGTTCGACTTCACCACCCCGGCTGCGGGCAAGAGTGAACTGCTGCGTCAGGTGGCGCGGCCGTACGACGGGCGGCTGCGTGACGTGGTCCTGGCCCTGCGGGCCGGGGCGAGTGTGGATCAGCTGTTCGAGGCCACGCGGATCGATCCGTGGTTCCTGGACCAGTTGCAGTTGTTGTGCGAGGTCGCTGACGAGGTCGCCCGGGTGGAGCACATCACACCGGAGTTGCTGCGCCTGGCCAAGCGTCATGGTTTCTCCGACGCGCAGATCGCGCGGATGCGGGGCAGCCGCGCTGATGTCATCCGGGGGGTGCGCGAGACGCTCGGCATCCGGCCGGTGTTCAAGACGGTGGACACGTGTGCGGCCGAATTCGCCGCGACGACGCCGTATCACTACTCGTCGTACGACGAGGAGACCGAGGTCGCGCCGCGGGAGAAGCCCGCGGTGATCATCCTCGGGTCCGGGCCGAACCGGATCGGGCAGGGCATCGAGTTCGACTACTCCTGCGTGCACGCCGCCCTCGCACTGCATGACGCCGGCTACGAAACCGTGATGGTGAACTGCAACCCCGAAACCGTCTCCACTGATTACGACACCTCCGACCGGCTCTACTTCGAACCCCTCACCCTCGAGGACGTCCTCGAGGTCGTGCACGCCGAGTCCCAGGCCGGGCCGGTGGCCGGGGTCATCGTGCAGCTGGGCGGGCAGACCCCGCTCGGGCTCGCGAAGGCGCTGGAGGCGGCTGGGGTGCCGATCGTGGGCACCACCCCGGCCGCTATTGATCTGGCCGAGGAGCGTGGCGCGTTCGGCCGGGTTCTCGCTCAGGCGGGGTTGCCGGCGCCGAAGCACGGGATGGCTTCGTCGTACGAGGAAGCCAAAAAGATCGCCGCCGACGTCGGGTATCCGGTGCTGGTGCGTCCGTCGTACGTGCTCGGCGGGCGCGGGATGGAGATCGTGTACGACGAAGCGTCGCTGTCGGACTACATCACTCGGGCTACCGAAGCCTCGCCGGAGCACCCGGTCCTGGTTGACCGGTTCCTCGACGACGCAGTTGAGATCGACGTGGACGCCCTCTACGACGGCGAAGAACTCTACCTGGGCGGGGTGATGGAACACATCGAAGAGGCCGGGATCCACTCCGGTGACTCCGCCTGCGCGCTGCCCCCAACGACACTCGGGCGCGACGAGCTGCTGCGCATCCGCGCCTCCACCGAAGCCATCGCGAAAGGCGTCGGGGTGCGCGGCCTGCTGAACGTGCAGTATGCCCTCGCAGGCGACGTGCTGTACGTGCTCGAGGCCAACCCCCGGGCCTCGCGGACGGTGCCGTTCGTGTCGAAAGCGACCGCCGTGCCGCTAGCGAAGGCAGCCGCCCGGATCATGCTCGGTGCCACCGTGGCGCAGCTGCGCACCGAGGGCATCCTCCCCGCCGCTGGTGACGGCGTCGACTGGCCGGCCGATGCGCCCGTCGCGGTCAAAGAGGCCGTGATGCCATTCAACCGGTTCCGCACCCCCGACGGGAAAACGGTAGACACCCTGCTCGGACCGGAAATGCGCTCCACCGGTGAGGTCATGGGCATCGACCACCTCTTCGGCGCCGCATTCGCCAAATCCCAAACCGCGGCGTTCGGGCCACTACCCACCTCGGGGACCGTGTTCGTCTCACTGGCCAACCGCGACAAACGACACATGATCTTCCCCGTCAAACGCCTCGCCGACCTCGGATTCACCATCATCGCCACCGCCGGCACCGCCGACGTGCTCCGCCGCAACGGCGTCAACGCCGAAATCGTCCGCAAACGCTGGACCGGCCACGAACCCGACGGCACCCCCACCATCATCGGCCGAATCCTCAACGGCGACGTCAACCTCATCATCAACACCCCCACAGGAGCCACCACCGCCGGCAACCCACGCGCCGACGGCTACGAAATCCGCACCGCCGCCATCCAAGCCAACATCCCCTGCATCACCACCGTCCAAGGCCTCGCCGCCGCCGTCCAAGGCATCGAAGCCCTCTGCACAGGCACGCTAGACGTCCGACCACTACAAAGCAGGAATAGGCCCGTGGATCGCAACGCCGACATTCGGCGTTGCTCTGACGACGCCCGGTTGAGCCTCGAAGGACCTTGTCGCACGCTACAAGCCGACACAAGAGCAGCGCTACCGTCTTCGGAACAATAAAATCGAGCTCGCGACGGAACTTTCCTAGACCTCGGACTGTTCGATGCTAAAGAACTCCTTTGGCGTCAAGCTACCCAGATCGACAGCCTTGAGCGTGGACACGATTCGCGGCGCTGCCCGACCGTCACCGAACGGTGACTGGACGAAATGGGACTGTTGCTGATGCTCCACGGTGAGCGCGTGACGGATCGCCTGGGTGATTTCTGCTGCAGATTCACCGCAGTCGACGACGGACGCGGCACGCGGGCGACCATCTTGCCGGCTGCCAATGTTCACCGTCGGTGTGTGTACGGCGGGGGCTTCGATCAACCCGGCGGACGAGTTGCCGACAACGAGAGACGCCAGTTTGGCCAGACTCAGAAACACGGTCTGCCCCAGTGAAGGTGTCGCTATCGACCTTTGCCGGTGCGCCTCCACGTATTCATGGATGGCCGCCGAGACCGTGGAACCGTCCTGGTCGACGTTGGTCCCGGTGAAAACAACGCTTGCGTCAGGGAAACCATCCAGCGCCGCCAACAAACCCCGCACGCCAGCGCGGCTACCTTGCCTGTCAGCGGTAGCCGGGTGATACGTGACCACAAACACTGGGTCGCGCAACCGGGTGTTGAGCCGGCGGTCCAGCTCAGTTCGGTCAAGGAAACGCATCGATACTACCCTGTCGATGCTCGGCAGCCCCGTGGCGTGTACCCGTTCGGGGCGCTCCCCCATCTGGACCACTCGGCGGCGAGAGGCATCATTGGCTGTGAAGTGGAGATGGCTCAGCTTTGTGATGGCATGTCGGGTGGCGTCGTCGGTGGATCCGTAAGATAAGTCCCCGCCAGCAATGTGGGCGATCGGCAGCGATGAAATGTGGGCGGCATACGCGACGGCAAGCGCCTCATAACGGTCACCCAGGATGACGAGGATGTCTGGGGCAATACGGGCAAGTGCATCGGCAAAGCCGATCATAGCGAGTCCCGTCGACTTGGCCACCGCCGAGGGTGTGTCATTAGAGAGAACCATGTCAACACGTTCGTCGACTCGGAACCCATCCTCTTCGACCTGACGCACAGTGAGGCCTTGCCGCTCAACCAAGTGCCCGCCGGCGACCAAGAGCCGCAAATCGGCTTCTAGGTCGTCATGCAACGCTTGGATCACGGTAAACAAGGGACCGTAGTCGGCTCTCGATCCAGTGAATACACACACCCGCCGCATCGGGTTTCATCCTTCCCCGTCACGAACTGCTTCCAGCGCGTTCAAGATGTCTGCGAACAACGTGTCCGAAAACGAGGTGGGCGCCCGGTAGCTGTAGAGCATGTCCACCAACTCGGCCAAATGGAATACGACATCCCTCCGACCGCGTAGCGCACATCGCTGGTAGCGAATGAAACCCAGCCGTAACTCGCCGCGGTCGTCACCGCGTGGTTCCAGCTCGCTCGGCCATCCGTACGAGCCGTTCGAGTTATACCGGCACAGTGCCGGCGCCCAAGCCGATTCTCGACGTAGCTGATCAATCAGATGGCTATCGTTAACCCCAGCAGCGCCCGCCGCTTGCATTCGTTCGCCTGTAAATCCTGCCACCCTCTGCCCCATCCCACGAAGCTCAACGACTGCTTACCGTAGTGCGGCTACGATAATCGATCGTGAACAACTACAGGCCCTTGCGCAAAGGGGTGTATTTCCGCAGCTCCAGGCACGACAAAGCTGTGCGACGAACGCGTCTGCGTGAGAGTTGTACGACGAGTGCGTCCCGTGGGAACCGGGCCGTCCAATAAATGCAGTCCGGCGAGACATACGAAGGTTCCCTCGGCAGCTCGGCATGCGCCATTCCATGATCCGGGGTCGTTTTTCAACAGTCGCAGCAGCCGAGGCGTTCTTTAGAGCTTCCGCCAATTGATCATGGGCGGCGCTGCGGTCGGGTGTCCCAGCGGTGGGTGGTCCAGGCGGTGCGGACGAGTCGTCGGACGATGATGATGACGTTGGCCAGGGCGATCCAGAAGCCGATCACCCGAGCTCGTCGTTCGGTGCACCAGGCAAGCTTCTTGACGCGTTGTGCCAGGCGTTGGCGCGCTCGACGCCCCACCGCTTGCCAGCGGTGACCGGGGCCGGTTTGCCGCGTTCGGCGATGTCGGCGCGGATGCCCCGGGCGGCCAGTTCGGTGCGGGTCTTGGTCGAGTCGTAGCCGCGGTCTAGATGCACGGTGACGTGTTCTGGCAGCGGTCCGAGGGCGGTCAACGTGTCCAAGGTGGGCGCCAGCAGGGGCGAGTCGTGGGCGCTAGCCGGTGCCGCACCACGCCGACGGGAATGCCGGCAGCGTCGACGAGGATGGACCGCTTCGTGCCACGTTTGCCCCGGTCGACTGGGCTGCGGCCGGCCAACTCGCCACCACACGGTTCCTTGGTGATGCATCCGTCCACGGCGATGTCTGACAGCCGCAACCCGACGATCCGGTCGTAGGCGTCGCGGGCCAGCTGCTCCAGCATCTGCATGACACCGAGGGTGATCCACTCGTCCCGGCGGCGCAGCGTCGTGGCCGATACCGTGCCGTCTGCGATCCGGTGGTAGGCGCAGCCGAACACCAGCACCTGAACCAGCTTGTCGAACACCGCCCGGTCAGGAACCCGCAGCCGGTGTCCGCCCTTGGGTGAGACACATCCCGGGCCGGGAGCAGCGCGACGAACTGGCCCCACACCGTGGAGGGCTCCCGGCTCCGTAGACAGTCACCGAATTGGTTCGACGGTCTATGAGGAGAGAAGTAGAAGTGGGAGCACGTGGGAAATTCACGCCTGAGTACAAGGCCGAGGCTGTAGAGTTGGTGATCAGCTCGGGCCGCAGTATCGCTCACACGGCGAACGGCCTGGGTATCGGGTCGGAGACATTACGGAATTGGGTGAAGATGGCGAAGAAGCGTGGCGAGTTCGAGGAGAAGCCACTGGATGTTAGTGAACGAGCGCGCTTGAAGGAACTTGAAGAAGAAGTCCGTCGCCTGAAACTGGAACGGGAGATCCTGAAAAAAGCCGCGGCGTGGTTCGCGAAAGAGAGCATGTGAAGTTCGCTTTCATCTGTGATTGGATGACCATGAGCAACGCAAACCACGCAAAGAACGTATCCCTGTGTCGTTGATGTGTAAGGCTCTTGAAGTATCACGTTCGGGCTATTATGCCTGGTTGAAACGGACCGAGTCCGAACGCACATACGCCGATGCCGAATTGACGTTGATCATCGAGAAGATCCACGATGACCACCAGGGCCGTTTGGGTATCGGGCGGCTCGTGGTCGAGTTGGCCAAGCTCGGCCGCCGGCACTCACACAAGGGCATGCGGCGCCTGGTCCATGCTGCCGGCCTAGCCTGTGTGCATCCTCGCCCGTACAAGGCCACGACGGCGCAGGACGCGGCCAACACAGCCACGGCCTGGTCGACCTCGTCGAGCGCGACTTCGTGCCCGACGCTCCGAACCGGCTCTGGTTCACCGATATAACCTACATTCGCATATGGGGCGGCTGGGCCTACTTAGCGGCGATCATTGACGGATACACACGTAAAATAGTCGGCTGGTCGGTGAATACGCACATGCGCACCAGTCTCGTTACCGATGCGCTGATGATGGCGCTCGAACGCCAACGCCCAGCTCTCGGGCACACTATTATTCATAGCGACCGCGGCAGCCAGGACGACTGGTTGAATCCGCGCAATATACTTCTACTAATTGCAGTAAGAAGCTCACACAGCTGGGCATGCGGGCTTCACTTGGCCGGGCCGGGACTTGTTACGACAACGCGCTCGCTGGATCTTTCAATTCTATGTTAAAGATCGAACGTGTCTATCGTCACGTGTATCCGACGCGGACGAAGGCGCAGAAAGATATTGCCAATTACATTGAGGTGTTCTTCAATTGTAGATGAATCCATTCAGGGATCGACTACAAGACTCCGCAAGAAGTCCGCAACGAATACCTGAATCGGCAGGTCGCAGCATAACCGTCCGCAAATGGAGCGGTCCGGAAAGCTCGAGGCAGACCAGCCTAAGTCGACCCCTGCAATTTGGTCATGAGATACGCTATACATAGCCAAATGACGCCTTACACCTAAGGCCAATCCTCTCAAGTCGGATCTGCTGCTCCGAGTCAAACCCCAACTCCTCTCAGGTTTTGGTCAACGCTAAGCGATCCGGCGGGAAGTTCCGTCGCGAAGGGGCGCCAACGAATGAAAGTACTGCTTCTGACTCACGGTACCCGCGGAGATGTGGAGCCCTTTGTGGCGCTGGCCGAAGCCCTGCGTCTCGCCGGCCACGAGCCAATAGTTGCCGCGCCATCGACGTCAAGTCAGTCAATCGAACAGCGGGGCTTGAATGCGATTTCTCTTTACGATCCGTGGCCGCTGCTTTCACGTGAGCGCGTTATACGCGAGGCTTTCGAGAGAAACTATCGAGGATTGCTAGGAAAATGGCAGCTCATTCAGGTGGTCCGCAAATATAGACATTCAATGCCTTCCGTGCTCGAAGATATTGCAAAACTTGGCGACACCTACGCGGATATGCTCGTCTATCATCCTGCATTTCCTGGAAACAGGATAGCAGAACGAACCGGAGTGCCCTCGGTTGCTGCATGCGTTCAACCGCTGTGGGTGCCGACTGATTCTTTCACCAACCCTCTGATTCCTTACGACTTGCCGGCCGCCCTCAACCATATTTCATATCTAGCAACACGAATATGGTTCCGAATTCACTTCGGGGGCACGTCCGGCTTAGATAAGGTGACACGACGCCGCCTTCGTGGTGGTAGGAGTAACGTCCTGCGTAAGCCTGACGGGCGACCCGCCACGATACTTCAGGCTTTTAGCACTCACATGCTGCCATCACCACTCAACTACCCGTCATGGGTTCACACCACTGGATTTTGGTTTTCTCCTGCTACTCGTAGGTTTACACCTCCACGGGCGCTCTCTAAGTTTTTAGAAACGGACAAACCTGTGGTGTATGTCGGTTTCGGTAGCTCGATCGGCATTGATCCGGTCCGTCAAGGGCGCATAATACGACAAGCGATTAGGCTCGCAGGGGTTCGCGCCGTAGTTGTCTCCGGCTGGGGTGGGATCGAGCCAGAGTCCGACGAGGATACGTTGCCTTTGAAGAATTTGCCTTTCGACTGGCTCTTCCCGAGGATGGCGGCCATCGTGCATCACGGTGGAGTCGGCACCACAGGCTCCGCTCTCGCGTCGGGCCGCCCGCAAGTTGTATGTCCATTCTACATCGATCAGCCATTCCTGGCACGGCGCATGCACGCATCCGGCGTTGCGCCAGAACCGCTTCCTCAAATTCACCTCACGCCCGATCGGCTAGCGATCGCGATCCGCGTGGCTGTTGAAAGTCGGAGATTGAATCGACGCGCCAAGCATCTCGGGAGACTTGTACGTGACGAGAACGGCGTGGCCGCTGCCACGCGGATACTCGAATCCGAATGTCAATAAGCCAACTACTTCCTGACTCGTGCCACTGGGGTTAGTGACCTTTTTCGAGGGCGGTGAGGATCTTCTCGGCGGTAGGGGTAAGGTCGGCGTCGAAGTCGAGGTGCTGGCCGTTGATTTCGATGGTGACGGTGCGGATCGGGCGGAGGCTCTGGATGATCTTCCGGATCGACTTCCCGGTCGTGTGCTGCAGGTAGCGGCTGATCGCGAGCGCAGCGAACTCGATGGTCAGATGGGCTTGGATGGCGTCGTGGTCGTGGTGAAACACTGGACGGGCACGAAGATCACTTTTGGTCATTCTGAATGAGCGTTCGACTTCGAACAGGTCGTGGTATGCGCTGATCACAGCTGCGCCGGTCATCGTGTCGATGGGCAGGTTGGTCACATAGCCTTTCAGGCCGGCGAGCTGGCGGGCCCGTTCCACCAGGTCCCAGTCCACCCCACGGGTGGCGCCGTCGATCTTGACGAAGCGGTCCTTCTTCAACGGCCGGGTGCCGTCGGCGACCTTCTCGGCACGTTCGACCATCTTGTTAATCGACCGGTCATCACGTTTCTGCCGCTTGAATGACCACTGGTACACGATGCGGCGCTGCCGGGCGTCACCGCGGGTACCCATTACCCGGCTGGATTCGAGGATCTGCCCGTCGGTGAAGTAGTTCCCGTGCCGGTCGAAATGCTCGGCCAAGTCGTAGGGCGCTTTGGTGATTCGGGAGCCGACAATGAAGGAGAACCCCGCATCTTCCAACGCGTTCAGGTTCGCCGCGGACAGCATGCCGGCATCCGCGACCACGACCATGTCGGTGACACCATGACGGTGCTGGAACGAGCTCAGCACTGGGATCAGCGTGGTGGTCTCTGCCGTGTTCCCCTTGAACAGGTGAACCTCGAGCGGGAACCCGACAGGGTCGACCAACAGCCCGACTTGAACCTGAGGATCGATGCGGTGTTCTTTGCTCATGCCCACTCGCCGCAGGGTGTCTTCGTCTTCGATCTCGAAGTGCAACGTGTTGGGTCGGCCCGGGGCGCGGTGGCAGCGTTTCCGCCACTCCGTTTCCCCGGACCGCCCGCCGAACCCGCCGTGCGCCTCTCAGCGCAACGGGCTCTCCGCGAGGGTGATGCCGTCTGTCGGTCGTGGTCAGTAGGGACTGGGGATCGCTCGGGTTCCTCGATACCAGTAGGGTTCGATGCGAACCTTGCAGGGATCGAAGAGTGCGATTCCCGCGGCCGTGATCGTTCTCCAGCTCCCGTCAGGGCGGCGGAGCCATCGTTTGACCTGGGTCCAGTTCCAACGGTGCAACTCGCGTTGCCAGGACACGATCCGGTTCCAGAGCATGTATCTCAGGAACGAGAACCTGCGCCCGGCCAGCGCATGCCGGAAGTAGTACGTCCAGCCGCGCAACGCAGCGTTGACCTCTTTGATCACGTCCGCCAGGGGGCGGGGTGACCGGCGAGGGGTCAGGTTGCGGAGGGTCTGCTTGATGGTCCGGAACGACTTGTCCGAGATCATCGTGGCGTAGTACCACTTGCCGCCACCACGGGTCTTCCGCCACTTCAGGGTGAAGCCGAGGAAGTCGACCCCTTCGCTCAGGTGCGCGATCCGGGTCTTGGACGGCGCCAGCCGTAGCCCGAGCCCGGTGAGCACCCCGGTGACTTGTTCTTGGAGACGTTCGACATCGTCTCTGCTGCCGTTGGTCATGATGACGAAGTCGTCGGCGTAACGCACGATTCGCCAGTTGGCCAGCCCGCTCAGACGGCGTTTCCGGCGCCCCCACTGGGTCGCCTGCTCGCCGCCCGGTTGCCACGGGGCCATGATCGCCTCATCCAGCACGGACAGGGCGATGTTGGCCAGCAACGGGGAGATGATCCCGCCTTGAGGTGTCCCGGCATACGTCCCGCGTGATTCCCCGAGTTCGGTGATCACACCGGATTTGAGGAACGCGCGGACCAACGCGATGACCTTCTTGTCCGCGATTCGCTGCCGCACCCGGTCCAGGACAACCTGGTGGTCGATGTTGTCGAAACATCCTTCGATGTCTGCGTCCAACACCCACCGATACCCGCGAGTGGCGTAGAAGTGGATCTCGGCGATCGCGTCGTGGGCTCGCCGCATAGGCCGGAACCCATACGAGACCGGTAAGAAGTCGGCCTCGAAAATCGGTTCCATCACCATCTTCAAGGACTGCTGCACCACCCGGTCGGTCACCGTCGGTATCCCCAGCGGGCGCGACTTACCGCCCGGTTTCGGGATCAGTCGACGCTTGACCGGCGCGGGACGGTACGTGCCGTCCTTAAGACTCGCGGCGATCCCCGTCAGGAACACCCCAACCTGCCCACTCTCGGCGATCTGGCGCACGGTCACGCCGTCGATCCCCGAGGTGCGAGCACCCTTGTTTTGTGCCACATGCTCCCAGGCCACCAGCAGGTAGTCCGGGTGGCACACCAGGTTGAACAAGTCACCGAACCGCGTCTCGCGGTCGGTGTTCGCCCAACGGTGATACTTGGCCTGCGTCCGCGCTACCCGGTCGGTGAACGTCCGGGCGTCGGAGTTCACCGACGCATCTTGCACCCTCGCAGCACCTCCTATCCATCCTCGCTGCCGCCCTTCCCGATGTGTCCGGCTCTCCCGGACTCGCAGTACTACGGCGGCTCCGCCAGCCCTGACACCGGTCGGTGGACGACGCACCCAGCCGATCCCGCCCGCGCCGGATACGCAGGCACGCCGGCAGGCCCAGGGCCTTCCCATGTTCACTCGCTGTTCGCTCGACGAAGGAGGCACCCGGCTATCTGCCTGCGGCCACGATGGCGGCTACTCCGTAGTCGTTCACCGCCAACCCCACCCGGGAGGCGTTAACTCAACCCCCAGGCAGTCCGTCTGCTCTGCACTCCAGCAAACGGCTCACCGCGCCCGTCCCATATCCGTCAGGTTTGAGGCGGTTGTACGTCAAGACAGGTGATGACACCGGTTCCTCGCGTATACCTCTTCGCCACGCTCGCCGCACCCGCACCATCTGACAGTCCTGGCACGCCACGGCTTTGTCGGGGCTGCTTCCCGCCCTCCCGGTCGTCTCCCCGGTCAGACTGCCCCCAGCTTCACGGCACCGTGCCACGGCACGTACCGCGGTGGTGGTCTCTCACCCCCACTCGAACAACAAGCGCCTCATGGCGCACGGTGCAGTCGTATAACACCAACGACGCCGTCCCGGTGGTGCGGGCCGAGAACCCCGTGGCCGCCTTAGCCAACGTGTCGCGATAGTCGCGGTCTTGGCAGCGCTGCAACGCCCGAAACAGGGTACGCAGGCTCGGCGCCTTCACGCCGATCTCGTCCAGCACGCGAATCGTGTCGGCCTTGCTGGTCGGCTCGATGATTCTGGCCAGCACCATCGCCTTGAACGCCTCATCCGCGACTGCGTCAAACCCCAGGTATGTGTACGCGTCGGTGAGCACGCGCCAGAGCAGACGCGAGGACATGCCAACGATCCGGCCACCAGCGCCGGCCACGACAGGGCGCCCACGTGCTCGCTCGACGCCCGTCTCTGCCGGTGGGCTCACGCCCAACTGCCCCGCGTCGAACGCCGCCACATCCGCCGATGCCGAGGAGGAGGTCGTCCAGTCCGCGACGTCCTCGACCCGCGCAGGCGCCCGCTGCACAGGACCAACATCGAGGACCTCTTGCCCAGGCGCGAGCTGCTCCTGAGCGGCCACCAGCAGCAACTCAAGCTCAGCATCGGTATGAGCAGAACCCAGATGATCAACCCCGACGACCTCCCGGCCCTGCCGGGTCACGACCTGCACCGCGACCGCTCCCGAGGCCGTCCGGACCTTCCTCACGAACCGCGAAACCACGCCCCGAGACTACCGACCAGACAATTATTAGTAACCCCTTTCACCCCAACACCACCACGAACCAGCAGGTCAAACACCGCCGCCTCATCAGAGCTCACCAAGTGGCACGAGTCAGGTGCATCACGGTGGAGTCGGCACCACAGGCTCCGCTCTCGCGTCGCAAGTCGGGATATCCGCTGGTCATGAGTGGATTCACCGGCTCGAGCAGGTGCCAGGCGTGATGGCGGAGTGCTTGGGCGATGTTGGTGACGCCGGCGAGGCGGCGCAGGCTGACCGCGAGGTTGCGTAGCGAGGCCATGATCTGCGGTCCGTTGTGGGCCGGTCAGCGTCTTTGCATGCTGGCGCGTCGCGGCGATGGTCAATCGACCATAACAATCCAGCTCCAGTAGGTTCGGTCAGCCGCACGCCGGTTGCAGCAAGGGCTCACCAAGCGTAACGTAACTTGAACTATACGTTTCTGTGGTTGGAACATGCCGCGTTGCGCCCGCCCCGTGTTGCCAACGGCTTAGCCGTTGGCAACGGGAAAGGAGCAGAGGAATGAAACTGCAATCCCACGTTCCGCTTGCTGCACTAGGTTTGAGTCTGGCGCTTATCGTGGCCGCGTGCGGCACAGACGACGATGACCCCGACGTTGCGCCCTCTCGGACCACTCTGGAGGTGGCAACCGTCATAGAACCGCCTGACATTTTCCCGTACTCAGGGCACGGGGCCAAGGCGCAAGTATTCGATGCCATGCTGCATCCCATTATTCGGACCGATGCCGAGGGTGAGTTGTACTCCGATGTGCTCGAGTCGTGGGACGTGTCAGGCGATGCGCTCACGGTGACCTTCTCACTTCGCCCGGACATCGAATGGAGCGACGGGACGCCGATGTCCTCAGCCGACATCGTGATGTCACTCACGCAACATCTCGACCCCGAGATCAGTGAGCTAACACTAGCCGTCGACGGCGTTGCGGGCGAGTCCGAGTTCTTGAACGGCGACGCCGATACCGTCTCCGGGCTGTCGGCGCCGGATGACCTGACAGTGGTGGTCGAACTCGAGCAGCCCGACCCCACCTGGCTGCCGCGCTTAACCATGTTCACAGGAATCCTCATCCTGCCGGACCATGTCCTCGGGGACGTGCCGCATGACGAGCTGGAGAATCATGAGTACTTCAACAGCTACCCGGTCACGAACGGGCCATACACATTCGTTGAATGGGCGCCAGGCCAACATGTCGAGTTCGAGCGAAACGAAAACTGGTCACTAGGTGAGCCCGGTTTCGAGCGTCTGTTTATCAAGGTCATCGACGCGGACGTGGCAAGCGCCCAGCTCGAGACTCGGGAGGTCCAATTTGTCTCCCTAATTTCTCCAGGCGATGTGGACCGTATTGGTTCACTCGACGGCATTGAAATTCAAACGACCCCCGGTGACTCGCCAAATAAGTGGGGGCTAATGCACCATGGGCCATTGCTGGACAATCGGGTACGCCAGGCGATGGTCTACGCCATCGACCGTGAGGGAATCTGCCAGCTCGTCCTCGACGGCCACTGCACCGTCCCGGTCGCGAACAACTCACAGATTGGGCCGGACTGGGCGATCCCGACCACGGGTGTGACCGAGTACACCTACGATCCGGACCGCGCTCGAGGCCTGCTCGCTGAGGCCGGGTGGGACCCTGAAACGGAACTGGTCTTCCTGGACTACTTGGGAACTGAGGCGGAGGCGCTCGCCGTCGCACAGGACAACATGGCCGACGTCGGCATCAACTGGACAATCGAGAACGTCGACGTCTCCACGCTGAACGAGCGCACCGAGGAAGCACCCGAATCGTTCCACGGATTTATGGCAGGCGGAGGAACCTGGACCGTTGACCCCAGCATTGCCCGGACCTTCTATTCATGTGACGAGAAATACCCTCCTGGCGCAAATCGCGGCCACTACTGCAATGAAGAACTTGAACTTCTGTTGACTGCCGGGCACGAGGAAGCCGACCCCAACAAGCGCGCGGAAATATACCAGGAGGCGTACCGGATCATAAATGATGATGTGCCTGAGATCTCTCTCTACGTGAAGGACTTCGTCGTCGCACATGACACCCATCTCAAGGGGATCGCGACCCACGGGCTCTATCCACACCAATTGCGGAATATCGGAGATTGGTATTGGGAAGACTAAGCGATCCAGCTTATGGAGAAAGCCCTAATGTCGCACTGCCCGATAGATAAGGATCGGGCAGTGCAACACGGCTTCACACGTTCCCATGACCGGTTTCGCCTACGAGCCGGGCTGGGGAGGACTGGATGCTGACCTACGTAGTGCGTCGCTTGATCATCGCGGTCCCGGTGTTGTTTGGGATTTTGCTGATCTCGTTTGTATTGGTGCAGATGATGCCGGGCGATCCTGTGCGGGCTATGTTGAGCCCAGAAGAACTGACCGCGTCGCCGGAGTATGTTGCCCGGCGGCGCGCCGAACTGGGGTTGGACGACCCTGTCGTATTGCAGTTCGTGGCGTGGGTGCGGGAGGTAGCACAGGGCAACCTTGGCTACTCATTTCGTCGGCGTGTGCCGGTGACACAGATGATCGGTGACAGGCTCGCGCCAACGGTTCTCCTCGCCTCGGTCGCGCTCGCTTTCGCTGTTGTGATCGGCATGGCGGTCGGCGTGGTCGCTGCTCTGAAGCAGAACTCCTGGTTCGACTATCTGTCCGCAGTCGGCAGCATGGCTGCGATCTCGATCCCGAACTTTTTCCTCGGCTTGATCGCGATCTACGTGTTCGCGATCAAGCTCGGCGTTCTGCCGACCGGGGGAATGCGCACACTCGCAGCCGCAGACACCACGCTGGGCGACAGCCTGCGGCATCTAGTGCTTCCTGCCGGGGTTCTCGCGGCCAACCTGGTGGGACCATATGTTCGTTTCACCCGCCAAGGGATGCTGGAGGTGCTACGCCAGGACTACATGACTACCGCTGTCGCCAAAGGTGTACCGCGGCGTGGCGTGATCCTCCGGCACGGGCTGCACAACACATTGATCCCGCTAACCACGGTGATCGCGCTCAATATCCCTGCGCTGCTCACTGGCGTGCTGATCGTTGAGATTCTCTTCTCCTGGCCGGGCCTCGGACGTCTCACGTTCGAGGCGATAGTCGGTCGAGACTATCCCGTCATCATTGCGATGGTGTTCATGAGCGCTGTCCTCGTGATGGTTTTCAACCTGCTCGCCGATCTCCTAGCGGCCGTACTCGACCCAAGGATCCGGCTATGAGCGACAACATAAGCATGCAGACCACGCCCGCGGCTCACGGACAAGCCGAGGCCTTCAATGCCGCCACAACACCGGCAGACGCCAGCACACTCCGCCCGGCAACGCCGCCATCGTCGCCCACGCGGCTCGCCGCACGTCGGTTCCGGCGCCATCGCCTGGCCATGGCCAGTATCATCTTCATCGGGGTTCTCGTCCTGCTCGCCGTCCTGGGACCGGTGGTTTCTCCCCACAACCCGAATGCCGTGAATCCCGCGGGGGGCCGCATGCCACCCAGCGCTGATCACTGGCTGGGCACAGACTCGATCGGCAGAGACGTACTTTCCCGGTTGCTGCAAGGCGCCCGTGTGTCTCTCACGGTCGGCATCGCTGCCGGCTTGTCAGCAGCCGGACTCGGAATGATGCTCGGCCTGGTGGCGGGACTCCTGGGCGGGTGGATCGATACGGCGATCATGCGTCTGGTCGACATCTTCCTGTCGTTCCCCTCCCTGGTCGTCATCCTCCTCCTCGTGGCGATCCTGGGCCCCAGCATCGCCACTATCATCGTCGTCATCGCCTTGTTCGAATGGCCAGCATCGTGCCGGATCGTACGGCAGATGTCGCTGTCGGTAAAAGAGATGGACTTCGTCCTGGCCGCACGAGCGATCGGATCACGCAATCTGGCGATCATGTACCGCCACATGGTCGCGCCGGTGCTTCCGCCTCTCACCGTCGTCGCCACGTTCTTAAGCGCGGGAGCCATCCTTCTCGAATCTTCGCTCTCCTTCCTCGGCCTCGGCGTGAAGCAGCCCCAAGCAACCTGGGGCGGCATGTTGCAGGACGCCCAATCTCTGACGATCCTGCAGCAAATGCCGTGGCTATGGTTATCTCCCGGACTGGCGATCTCGCTCACCGTGCTCGCGATCGCCTTCATCGGCGACGGGCTGCGCGACGCCTTCGACCCGAAGCAGCAACTATGAACAGCGCAGACAGAATCAATACACTCCCGCCGGCGCCAGGTGATGGACCGCTACTGTCCGTACGAAACCTCAGCGTGCAGCTCAAGGTCGAAGGCGGAACCGTACATGCGGTACGAGACGTAAGCTGGGATATCTATCCTGGGGAGATCCTCGGTATCGTCGGGGAATCAGGTTCGGGCAAGAGCGTAAGCGTCAATGCACTCCTCAAACTCCTCCCTTCGCCCCCGGCCATCGTCACCGGTGGCCCAGTGCTCTTCGACGGCCATGACCTCCTAACGCTGTCCGAGCGTCAGCTCCGCCGTATCCGTGGCCGGAGAATCGCGATGATCTTCCAGGACCCCATGACCTCCTTCAATCCGGTCAAGACCATTGGCCACCAGATCTCGGAAACCATCCGTGTCCACGACCGCCGTATCTCCCGCCACGCCACACGCGCCCGCACCATCGAGCTGCTCACAAAGGTCGGCGTCCCCAGCCCCGCAACGCGCTACAAACAGTTCCCGCACGAATTCTCCGGCGGAATGCGCCAACGAGCGATGATCGCCATGGCCATGGCCAACCAACCCAAGCTGATCATCGCCGACGAACCCACCACCGCCTTAGATGTCACCATCCAGGCGCAAGTCCTGGAAGTACTCCAGCTTGCCCAGCAGGAGACCGGTGCGGGCATCATCCTCATCACTCACGATCTCGGACTCATCGCCGAACTCGCCGACCGAGTCCTCGTGATGTATGCCGGCAAGATCGTCGAATCCGCGCGCGCATTGCCGCTGTTCCAGCAACCCCGCCATCCCTACACCCTCGCCCTGCTCGCCAGCCTCCCCCGCATCGACGCCGAACTCGACCACCTGGTCTCCATCCCTGGCCAACCGCCCAGCTTGATCTCCCCACCGCCCGGCTGCGCATTCCATCCGCGATGTCATCTAACGCGCGGCCGCGAACAATGCCACACACAACAGCCAGACCTCGTCGATCTCGGGCGTCGCGCCACGGCCTGTCACTTCTGGAACGAGATGGATCAAGAGACCGCCACGATCGCTTCCGAGCTCGGCACCACACCCGCCCGGCGACAGGACTGAAACCGCCATGAGCACCACCCAAACCACACGAGGCATGGACGTCCACCAGCGACCACGCAAAGGTGAGGAACTCCTTCGCGTTGAAGACCTCACCGTGCAATTCCCGGTCACATCGGCCGTCCTGCGCCGCCAGCTCGGGCGCGTGCTCGCCGTCGACGGCATCAACCTCCAACTCGCCGCCGGTGAAACACTCGGTCTCGTCGGCGAATCCGGCTGCGGCAAATCAACTACAGGGCTCGCTCTACTTCGCCTCATAGAACCCACCGCCGGACGGATCCTCTTTCACGGCCACGACCTAACCACCCTGAACAAGAGCGCCTTGCGGACGCTCCGACGAGAGATGCAGATCGTCTTGCAAGACCCGTTCTCCTCCCTCGACCCCCGTATGACAGTCCGCGCGATCATCGCCGAGCCACTTAAGGTCCACGGCATCGAGAAAGGTAAGGCACGCACCAGGCGCGTCAACGACCTTCTGGAACTCGTCGGCCTTCATCCCGAACACGCCTCTCGCTACCCCCACGAGTTCTCCGGGGGCCAACGCCAACGAATCAGCATCGCCCGCGCCCTCGCCCTCGATCCCCAACTCCTCGTGCTCGACGAACCCGTCTCCGCGCTCGACGTGTCCATCCAGGCACAAATCGTCAACCTCCTGCAACGACTCCAAGACGAACTCTCGCTGGCCTACTTGTTCATCGCCCACGACCTATCCGTCATCAAACACATCTGCGACCGAGTCGCCGTCATGTACCTCGGCCGCATCGTCGAAACCGGCACACCCCAACAGGTCTACCACCAACCCACACACCCCTATACCCAGGCGCTACTCTCCGCAGTCCCGATACCCGACCCCACACAGAGAGGCACAAAACAACGCATAGCACTCACCGGCGACGTCCCTAGCCCACAAGATCCTCCGTCCGGGTGCCGATTCCGCACCCGCTGCTGGAAGGCCCAACAACGGTGCGCCGACGAAACGCCAGAACTCATCGACCGCTACAACCACGGCCACCCCAGCGCATGCCACTTCGCCGCCCGACGCTAAGGGGAATCTATGGAAACGACAGCCACACCCGAGACGCTCCTTGAGTGGTGAATAGACGCCCCGTACCCAGGTGGGAATATCATAGTCTACGAAAACCGACGCTGCCGAATACTCGAGGGCTCCACCTTGCCGAGGCCCTGGGATGTGTACTATGCCGAAGAAGATCAATGTCCGTCTCACGAAAGATCTGGGTTGGCTGTGGAAAGTACATCGACTGATGGGCAGAAGTCATATATCTCGCGCAGTCGGT